>LVBF01000210.1 GCA_001604325.1 Spirochaetales bacterium Spiro_04 | reverse complement strand
TCTACTGGAGCGGCATCACCCGCCTCGTCTTTGGCCTCTGTGAGCGCGACCTGCTCTCCATGACCGGCGCCAATGAGGAGAACCCGACCTTCGACCTCTCCAGTGTCGAGGTGCTCTCATGTGGGCAGCGGGAGGTCGAGGTCTGCGGGCCGACCGATGATGAGGCGCTGAGGCAGCGCATCGTAGCCGACCACCGGTCCTATTGGAGCAGGTGATGGTCAAACCCCCGTATCTCCTCCGCCATAAAGACATCGCTCACATCAGCGCCGGGAAACTCTACATTGGGGGCCGACGCGCATTCCCCGAAACCAAGCGCTTCGTGCGCATCAGCGATCCCTATCAGGCAGCGGATGCCATCACGCATGGGGTGACACAAGGAGGTGGCCCTCTTGAGGTCGCCCTGATGGCGATGATCTTCACCCGTGACCTCATCAGGGCGGGGAAATTGGAGCGAACCTTCGCTACGTTCGTTGGTGTGGCGCGCTCGTTGAGTGCGGTGCGACCGACCAACACGACGATGCGGCGCACCCTCGACCGTCTCCTCTCTGCGTACACGAACCTAGATGAGGCGATGGAGCGCGTCGAGGCCGATGTCCATACCATCCTCGCCGGGTTCGACAGGCTCTACCACCGGATGGGGAGGCTCGGTGCCACAATCTTCGAGAAGGACTGCAGTGTGCTGACCACGTGCTTTGGTGAGCACACGCTGCCTACAGCCTCGCGTACGCCAAGGAGGCTGGCAAGCGCATCACCCTGTATGTCAATGAGACACGCCCCTACCTGCTGGGCAGCCGCCTCACCGCCCCCAGCGCCGAGGAGATGGGGATCAATGTGATCGTGATCGGGGACGGGATGGGGGCCAACCTGATGAGGGATGGGATGATCACCCACTACATGACGGCTTGCGATGTCCTCTGCATGGATGGGACAGTGGTCTACAAGGTTGGTACGCGCGCCAACGCCATCGCCGCTCAGTACCACCACATCCCCTACCATGCCTTCTCCATCTCCCCGGACCCGACCAAGCACGGGGAAGGGAATGTGGTGTTGGAGACGCGCAATACAAAAGCGTTGATGAGTCTCCTACGGCGCCCCACGCTGGATGAGAGCATCAAGGCGTACTATCCCGTTTTCGACATCATCGAGCCGGACTTGGTCACGGCGGTGGTCACGCCCAAGGGAATCTTGAAACCCACTGAGGTGAAGGAGCACTTTGGATGAAGACAATCATCGAAGGAACGGGCTTCGACGTGCTGGAGGGGCCATCAAGAGATTGGTGGCCCGACTCTGAGTGCTCGATTCTCTTGGTGTGATGACGGGATCATCGCTAATGACGTACCGGCGAGTCGCCCCTCAAAAAACACTTTCCAGAGATGCTTGTACATACCAAGAGGCTGGATCGCTCCAGCCTCCTTGGTGGATTTTTCCACTCACTGTTCGTAGCGGATCTTCTGCCAGCGGGTGTTGTAGAGCTCCAGGTCGGCCCCCAGGTCGCTGATGTTGTCGCTGTGGAGCAGGTCCTCGCTGGTGAAGAAGAAGCTGTCGTTCTCCATATACGGTTTGGAGCCGGTGTTGGTCGTCGGCGGGAAGCTGAAGTCGTCGAGGAAGATCGCGTAGTTCTCCGGCTCGTGGATGAAGTTGATGAATTGATGGGCCGCCTCGATGTTCTTCGCTCCCTTGGGGATGACCATGTTGTCGATGTACATCATGCCCCCCTCCTCGGGGATGAAGAAGTCGATGCTCTCCCAGCTCTCCTGGCTCAGCTCGGCGAAGACGTTCTCCGGGTAGGCGTGGACGACATAGAACTCGTTGCGGCTGAACGCCTTGCCGAAGCTCTCCGAGTCGAACTTGACGATGTTCGGCTTCCATTTTGTGATGATCAAATCCACCGCCTCATCCAATTCCTGCGGATCCTTGGTGTTGCCGCTGTACCCGAGCTGCTTGAGCGCGGCTCCCATGACCTCGCGCATGTCGTCGAGCAGGCTCATGCGCCCGGCCATCCGCTCGTCGGCGAAGATGTTCCAGGAACGCTCGTAGTCCTCAGGCACGCGGGCGGTGTTGACCGCGATGCCGCTCGAGCCCATGAAGTACGGCACCGAGTAGGTGAATGTCGGGTCGTAGTCGGCCTTCTGTGCCACCATCGGGTCGATGTACTTGAGGTTGGGGATCTTGCTGTGGTCAATCTCCTCGAGAAGACCCTTGGTGATCATGATGGAGGTGTAGTCGCTTGAGGGGAAGATGATGTCGTAGCCGTGGTTGCCCCCGGCCATGATCTTTGCAAACATCTCCTCATTTGAGGCGAAGTGGTCGATGACGATCTCGATGCCGGTCTCGTCCTTGAACTTCGCGACGATCTCATCCGGTGTATAGTAGGTCCAGTTGTACAAGTGGAGCTTGCCATCTGAACGGTTCGACTTCGAACATCCCGATGCAGAGAGAATCAGGACGAGTACCAACAGGACACCCAATACCAGAAAACCATGCTTTTTCATACAGCACCTCCGCTATCAGCTGCTCGCGGCCACTACCTTCAAAAATCGTCTGAAGGAGAATGCAATTATCATCGTACCGAGAATCATGACAAAGGAGAGGGCGTTGATCACGGGGCTGACGCCGTAGCGGATCATCGAGTAGACGTAGAGCGGCAGGGTGCCCGACCCCGGCCCCGAGACGAAGAAGGTGATGACGAAGTCCTCGAGGCTCATGGTGATGCACATCAAGAAGCCTGAGAGCACCGCCGGCATGATGGAGGGGATGATGACGCGCGTCAGCGTCTGCCGCTCATTGGCCCCCAAATCCCGTGCGGCCTCAACGGTGGAGTAGTCGAACTCATCGAGGCGGGCGGTGACCAGCATGAAGACGAAGGGGAGGTTGAAGGTCGTGTGGGCGGCGAAGATGGTGAACATCCCCAGCCGGATCTTCACCGCGCTGAAGAAGATCAACATCGAGATACCGATGATGACCTCGGGCAAGACCATCGGCAGGTAGCTGACGGTGGTGATGTAGCTCTTGCCCCCGAAGCGGTACCACTTGATGCCGACCGCCGCCAACGAGCCGAGCACCACTGCGGTGGCGGAGCTGGAGAGGGCGATGATGAGGCTGTTCCGGAAGGCGGTCCAGAGCGAGGGGCTGTCGAAGATCAGCTTCTTGTACCAGATGAGGCTGGCCCCCTCCCACTGCATCCCCTTGGCGCTGTTGAGCGAGAAGAAGGTGACGACGAAGAGGGGGATGAAGAGGAAGATCACCGTGAAGATCAAGACGGTGGAGCTGAAGGAGAACGATTTCTTGCGGGGACGTGGGTAGCTGCTCATCGTACCCCCTTTCCCGCACGGTGGTGGGCCTTGACCTTCGACTCCAACGCCTGTGGGGTGCGCTTCGGGCCATCCTTCTTCAGCTGCTCCTCCCGCCGGCTGGTGTAGAGCATCCAGAAGACGCCCACCAGGCTGGCGAGCGTGATGATCATCGAGAAGGCGCTGGCCAAGGGCCAGTTGCGGGTCTTGGAGACCTGGTCGACGATGATATTGCCGATCATCGTCGAGTCCTTGCCGCCGACGAGCAGCGGCACGGTGTAGGCGCCGAAGATCGGGATGAAGGTGAAGATGAAGGCGGTGGAGAGGCCGCTCTTGATGTTCGGCAACATCACCTTGCGCAGCGAGGTGAACTTCGTCGCCCCGAGGTCGCGTGCGGCGTCGAGGAGGGAGAAGTCGAACTTGTCGATGGTGGTGAAGAGCGGCAAGATGGCGAAGGGGAGGTACATGTAGACGAGCACGAGCACCACCGCCCCGTTGTTGTAGATCAGGCGGAGCCCTTCGTCGATGAGGCCGATCTTGATGAGGATCGAGTTGATGAGCCCCTCGGTGGAGAGGATGAAGATCCAGGCGTAGATCCGGATC
>LVBF01000209.1 GCA_001604325.1 Spirochaetales bacterium Spiro_04 | reverse complement strand
GGTCATCCAACAGAGCGGGGCGCGCTACGTCGTGCAGAACCCTCCCGCCCTCCCGTTGGAGCAGGGGCAGCTGGATGCCCTCTACGAGTTTGCCTACACGCTGGACGCCCACCCCGACTATGAGAAGGATGGCGGGGTACCCGCCCTCACTGAGGTACAGTTCTCGCTGACCAGCAACCGCGGGTGCTTCGGCTCCTGCTCCTTCTGCGCCATCGAGAGTCATCAGGGGAGGATGATCCAAAGCCGCAGCAAGGACTCCCTGGTCAGGGAGACAAAACGGATGGTCGCCCATCCCGCCTTCAAGGGGTACATCCACGACCTCGGCGGCCCGACGGCTAACTTCCAAGGCCCCTCCTGCCTTCATCAAGAGCAGCACGGTCCCTGCCCCGCCAAGCTCTGTCTCCACCCGCAGCCGTGCAGCGAGCTCATCGAGCACCACGACCACTACCTCGACCTCATCCAGGCGGTGGAGTCGGTCACAGGGGTGAAGAAGCTCTTTGTGCGCAGCGGCCTGCGCTACGACTACCTCCTCTCCGTTGCCTCTCCTTCCACCGTCACGGCCTTCATCGGCCACCTGGCGGCCCACAATGTGAGCGGCCAGCTGCGCGTCGCCCCCGAACATGTCTCCAACAGTGTCCTCGATACGATGGGCAAGCCTCCCATAGAGCTCTATGATGAGTTTAAGGCCATCTTTGAGGAGGAGAGCCGGAGGGCCGGCAAGAAGCAATACCTCTTGCCGTACTTCATCTCCGCCCATCCGGGCTCTACCCTCGATGATGCCATCACCCTCGCCCTCTCTCTCAAGCGGGGGCACTTCATCCCCGATGATGTCCAGGATTTTTATCCGACCCCGGGGACAAGCGCCACCTGCATGTACTATACTGGCCTCGATCCACGGCCTGGGCGCAACTTTGCGCCGGTTCACGTCCCCAAAGGACGTGAGAGGAGACTGCAGCGAGCCCTCTTGCACCACCACAAACCGGAGAATCGCTCCCTCGTCCTTGAAGCCCTGGAGAAAGCCCAGAGAAAGGAGTTGGCACACCAGTTGTTGGGCCGTGCCTGAACATCGTGAACAACACAATCAGTGAACGCAAGGCGTTCTATAGAAAAATGGTGGGCATCGCCCTGCCGGTGGTCTTCCAGGGCTTGTTGAACAACTCGCTCTCCTTCGTCGACACCGTGATGATCGGGCAGCTCGGCGAGGCCTCGATCGCCGCGGTGGCCTTGGCAAACCAGATGTTCTTCCTCATCAGCCTGCTGTACTTCGGTGTCTGCTCAGGTGCATCGATCTTCCTCTCCCAGTTCTGGGGAGCCGGCAACCGTACCAACATCCAGAAGGTGCTCGGCCTCTCGGTCTTGGTGGCCGGCATCGCCGCCTTGGTGATGGCCATCACCTCATTACTCTTCCCTACACAGATCATGCGGATCTTCACCGACGACAGCACGGTCATCCTCCATGGCGCACAGTACCTGCGCGTCGTTGCCCTCAGCTACCTCTTCAGCGCCATCTCCCAGATCCTGGCCACCGCCCTTCGCGTCATCGGGTATGCCAAGACACCGTTGAAGGTCGCCCTCTTCGCTCTGACCTTCAATGCGGTCGGGAACTACTTTTTGATCTTCGGCATCGGCCCCTTCCCCGCATGGGGGGTGGCGGGCGCGGCCCTCTCAACCGCGCTCAGCCGCCTCCTGGAGATGGTCATCCTCATCATCATCGTCTATAGGCGCCATCCGGTGCTCGCCATCAAGAATCTCGATGCCTTCCGCTTCACCCGCTCCTTCCTCGCCCACGTGGTCCCCACCAGCCTGCCGGTCATCTTCAACGAGGTCTTCTGGGCGCTCGGCATGGTGGCGTACAAAGTCGCCTACTCGAAGCTGGGCATCTCGGCCATCGCGGCCATCAACGTCACCGAGGCGATCGGCAACCTCTTCTTCGTCGCCCTGATGGGGGTCTCCAACGCCACCCTCATCATGATCGGCATCAAGATCGGGGAGGGGGAGAAAGAGATGGTCCATCGCTACGCCCGTCGCTTCATCCTCACCTCGATCGCCATCGGCCTCTCCATGGGGGTCTTTGAAGCCCTCTTCGCCCCCTCCTTCACCCGCTTGTTCAACATCAGCGATGCGGTGCGGAGCCTCGCCATCACCTGTCTCTACATCCATGCATCGTTGTTGACGGTCCGCAGCGTCAACATCGTCATCATCGTCGGCATCCTGCGCAGCGGCGGCGATACCCGCTTCTCGATGTTCGCCGAGCTCTTCGGTGTCTGGGCCGTCGGCGTCCCGCTTGCGTTCCTCGGCTCGACGGTCCTCAATCTCTCCATCACCGGTCTCTACCTTCTGGTCGGCATGGAGGAGGTGACCAAGATGTTCATCGGCCTTGCCCGCATCAAAGGGGGAAAGTGGGTCAATGACCTGACCACCATTCATTGACCACCATTCATTGACCGCAGCCTTCTATGTTCGTATAGTTAAGGGAGAGAGAGGTATGCCATGAGCCTGAGAACCGTGCTTACGAATGCGACAGTGGTCACCGGCTATGCAAAACTCGATGACTGCGCCCTCTACATCGATGAAAAGGGAGAAATTGGGGATATCTTCAACATGCGGCGCCTCGCCACCAAGAAGTTTCCCCCGGACACCCTCATT
>LVBF01000208.1 GCA_001604325.1 Spirochaetales bacterium Spiro_04 | reverse complement strand
AATGTGGTATGGTTGGTTCAATGATGAATATACGTAGAAACCTAGTAATATTATCTCTTCTTTTTATACCGTTGCTCTCCCTTGCTGCGGTACAGGATATGCCTGGTTTTCCGTCTGCCACGCTCAAGATGATTGGGACGATAAACCCCAGGGATTTGGAAATCATCGTAACCAATGAAGCGGACTTGGAATTGACTTCCGATGATGCCGTGATGGAATTCATCTTCCCTTCTCTTGAACAGTGGGAAGTCAGCCAATCGCTGAACTTCTATTATTCCAGCCATCTCGCCATTGAAAAGAAAGGCACGCTCTCCTTTCAGGTCGATGACCTGAATCTGGATAAGAACAATTCATTGAGAATTTCTTTGGAGCTCTACAACAACAATAATGCCAACACGAGGGTGGAACCAAATGGCTCTTCTTTCTTTGTGACCTTCAAAGAAGGGGTACAAAACAGAACCCCGATAGGAACGCTGACGGTGAAGATCCGTAAGAACGCCTCCGATATCTACAGTGCTGGGATGTATCGTGGGTTCTTTTCGATGAATTATACGGAGATGAACTGAAAACAGCTGAATCAAGCCGAATTTGTTTTACAGAGCGGACAAACCATGCAATAATCATATGTGTCGTTGCTCTGGTCCACTTCGATTGTTCCAGCGGGTGGACACGTATCTTGGGAGAGGAGTCCTGAGGTTCTCTAGGAGGTTACCGCTACTCGGTTTCGGGTAGCGGTTTTTCATACCCTTGCAGTGCCTGCAGCACCGAGCTCTTGAAGATCCAGTGGTCCAGCGCTACCGCGATCGAGCCAAGGTTCGTTGACTGCTCCTTCAGCGCCGATTGCACGATCGGGCGAGAGGCGAGTTCGTGGTGGGCG
>LVBF01000207.1:1959-2609 GCA_001604325.1 Spirochaetales bacterium Spiro_04 | reverse complement strand
GATAGGAGTGGTAGGAAAAGCTGAGGTTGGTAATCGTGAGGGCGTTTGCCATACAATCCCTAATGTTGGCCAGGCAACTCTTCGTATCGCTTGGCTATCGCGCCGTAGACGACCTGGTCGAGGCCCTTGAGCGCCTCGTCGTCAAGGTCTGCGGTGGGAATCGGTGCTCCGATGGAGACGTAGGCGTCGACGATCTTGAAGTTCTTGATCGCTTCAAGGCCCGGGCGCATCCCCTTGACCGTGATGGGCACGATCGTCGCCTTTGCACGAGTGGCGAGCTTGAGGCTCCCAGCCTTCAGCTCACCGATCTTGCCGGTCTTGCTCCGGGTCCCCTCTGGGTAGATGAGTATGGTTCCACCCGCCTTGAGCTTCTCCACCCCACGGAAGATCGCCTTCATGGAGTCGCGGGGACTTTTGCGCTCGATATAGACACAATCCAAGGCGTTGCACCACATATTGAGGATCGGCACCTTCTTGATCTCCGCTTTCACCACGACACTCGCCCAGAGACCGGCAGGCCCGACGAAGGAGGCGATGTCGAGCATCGACTGGTGGTTGCTCATATAGCAGACGTTGCCCCCCTCGGGGACGTGCTCCAGTCCATCGACATGGACACGGACCCCCAAGAAGAAGCAGACCATGTTGCCGAT
>LVBF01000207.1:0-1933 GCA_001604325.1 Spirochaetales bacterium Spiro_04 | reverse complement strand
GCTATCCTGATTTGTTTCATACGCTCACCTCATCTCAACTATACTCTTGGGTTTTATAGAGCTTGGCATACTGGCCGCCCTTGTGCAAGAGCTCCTCATGGCTCCCGCTCTCCACAAGACGACCTTTGTCCAGCACCAGGATGGTATCCGCCCCCTTGATGGTGGTGAGCCGATGGGCGATGACGATGGCGGTTCGCCCCGCCGAGAGGCGTGCGAACGCCTCGACGATCATCTCCTCGCTCTCGGTGTCCAGGCTACTGGTCGCCTCGTCGAAAATCAAAATCGGGGGGTTCTTCAAGAAGACCCGGGCGATGGAAACCCGCTGCTTCTGCCCACCGGAGAGCAAGGTCCCCCGCTCCCCCACCTCGGTGT
Source organism: Spirochaetales bacterium Spiro_04 (assembly GCA_001604325.1). Classification (GTDB taxonomy): domain Bacteria; phylum Spirochaetota; class Spirochaetia; order Sphaerochaetales; family Sphaerochaetaceae; genus Sphaerochaeta. The sequence continues at coordinate 1,561 of LVBF01000207.1, read as the reverse complement.
CGAGACCGAGCGGCAGTGAGCGGACGAAGGTGCCCAGGTTGGCTGCGTCGAGCGCGGCCCACATCTCTTCATCGGTCGCATCGACTGCACCATAGCGGAGGTTCTCCCGAATCGATCCGTCGAAGAGGAAGATGTTCTGCTGCACGAAGCCGATGTTCTTGCGCAGTGAGCTCTGGCGTACGGAGAGGACATCCTGTCCGTCGATGAGGATCCGGCCCGCAGTCGGTTCATAGAACCGGGGGATCAGGCTGGCGAAGGTCGACTTGCCTGCCCCGCTCTCCCCGACGATGGCGACGGTCGACCCGCCGGCGATGGTCACATCGATCGAGGAGAGGATCGCCTCTGCGCTCGATTCGTATTGAAAGTCGACGTGTTCGAAGACCACCGTCCCCTCGCTGATCTTCAGCGCCTTGGCATCCTTTGCATCCTGGATGGTGGGGTCCTCGTCCATGACCTGGGCGAAGCGCTCGAAGCTCGCCATCCCCTCCTGCAGCTGCTCGGTGAAGTTGATCAACCGATCGATGGGAGGCAGGACCACACCGACGTAGAGGATGAAGGCCACCAGGTCATAGGACTCGACCTTGCCGAAGTAGATGAGGACGGCACCACCGGCGATGGTGAAGAAGTAGTAGAGCTCCCGAAAGAAGCCGATGCCGGCGTGGTAGGAGCCCATGACGCGGTACTGGGCGACTTTGCTGTCGCGCAGGACATCGTTGACTTGGTTGAACTTCTTCTGCTGGAATGTCTCCCGGCCGAAGGACTTCACCTCTCGGATGCCCAGAAGCGAGTTTTCCACATTGCTGTTCACATCAGCCACCGTGGAGCGCACCCGACGGTAGGTCGCCTTCATCCGGTGCCCGTAGTGGATGCCGTAGAAGACCATGATGGGAAGCGGGATCATCGAAACGAGGGCCAAGAGCGGGTTGTACCGGAACATCAGGATGTAGGAACCGGCGATGGTGGCGACGCTGATGATCAGATCCTCGGGGGCGTGGTGCGCCATCTCGGTGATCTGGAAGAGGTCGTTGGTGATCCGGCTCATCATGTGGCCGGTCTTCGTCTTGTCGAAGTAGCCGAAGGAGAGCTTCTGCAGGTGGGCAAAGAGCTCGCTGCGCATATCGGTCTCCATCTTCACTCCGAGGATGTGCCCCCAGGTCATGCGGATGTACTGACAGATTGCCAAGACCACGTAGATGAGCAACATCATGGCGAAGATGAAGACCATGTTGGAGAAGTTCTGCTCCGGAATCTCGACTCTCAACAGCTGACGCGTCAGCGACGGTACGAGGATGGAGAGGACACTTGCAAGGACCGCCACCCCCATATCGAGGAAGAAGAGTCCCTTGTACGGCCGATAGTAGGCAATAAAGCGCTTGAGCATCCTACTTCTTCCCCTTGCCCAACAGCCGCGAGAAGAAGGACCCCTTCTTCTTTTTCTCGCCCTTGTCCGTCTCCGGTGCCGCTTTCGCCGGTTGCGTGGCGGCGGGTTTGGAAGCAGGCTTGGATGGGCGCTGGATCTGATCCCGTCGTTCCGCAGTGGGCTTGGAAGAAGGCTTGGCTG
>LVBF01000206.1 GCA_001604325.1 Spirochaetales bacterium Spiro_04 | reverse complement strand
CCCATATCGGAGGAGAGCTCTTCACAGCTGGACAGTGCAGAGCGCTCTTTTCCAATGAGCTCATAATAACTACGGTTTGGGAAGATGAAGCGATGCCAGAATTGGAAAAAATTATCTGCGATGGTGTAGAGGGAGCGTCTGCTGCTCTCCTTCTCACCGCTTGGAGTGATTCGCTCTACGATTTTGAGGTTCATCAACACCGACAGGTACTTGGAGCATTTTGTCGGCTCCTCCTTGATCTTCTGTGCGATTTCGTTGAGTCTGCTCGACCCGGTCGCAATGGCCTCGAGGATTGCATTGTACACGGCGCTCTCACGAATCTCCATCTTCAACAGATTCTGTGGCTCACTGTTGAGAAACGAACCCATGCGCAGAATCCGCTCGGCGATATTGGATTGGATCGACACCGTGGGGTCAAACGCCTCCAAGTAGGTGGGAATGCCACCGAGGATTGCGTAGGAGAGGAGCTTGTCCGATGCGTCATAGGAGGGGAAGAAGAGAGAACTCTCCAGGTAGTCGAACCCTTTCAACTCGAGGATGGCGGTCGATCTTCCAAACAACGGGCTCTTTGACCCCATCACTTCGTTCTCCATGAAGCTGACGCTCGAGCCACAGAGAATCAAGAAGATGTTCTTCTCCTTCCAGCGATGATCGATGGTGTGTTGGAGAATCGATTGTATGGTTGGATTGGTTTCTACTATGAACGGAAACTCATCGATGACGACGATGGTTCGTCGCTCACTCTCCCGGTCCCCGATAGAGGAGAAGGCAGCCTGCCAATCAGAAAAGGGAGCGTAGTATGAACCGCCATAGTGTTGCTGGATTGCTTTGGAGAAATCGACAAGGTTGAGTGCATCGTTCTTGGTCTGTGCCGCATAGAAAATCACCGGTTGGGATTTCATGAACTCCAAGAGCAGCGTCGTCTTGCCCACCCTCCGTCTTCCGTAGAGCACCAAGTATTCAAACCGTGTGGATGCAGAGAGTGAGTGGAGTACGGCGAGTTCTCTCCTTCGCCCAACAAACATACCGGCCTCCATGTAGTATACTCTAAAGTATTATACTCCAGATTCTCTAAGGAAAACCTCAAGAGGCTATATTCAATTTGAGTCATCGCTTTCATCCTTTTGCAAGGCGTTTTGGGAATCATTGAAGGGGATATGAAGTAATGTCCTTTTCTATAGGAACAATGATTGATTCTCTTTTAATGAATGCATCAACCGTCATACGATCTACTTTCAAAATTCTTGCGATTTGGGTTTTAGGCACATTGTGTGCGAGAAGATCACGTATAAAGTCTTCCTTGCCAGAAAGTTTGACTTTTGTTGATTTCCTTCCTATTGGTCTACCCAAAACGACACCCTCTGCTCGTTTGCGAGCCAAAGCCTCTTTTGTTCTTTGACTTATTAAATTCCGTTCAATTTCAGCAGACAATCCGAATGCAAATGCTAAAACTTTACTCTGAATATCATCTCCAAGACGGTAATTATCCTTGATTGTCCACACTCTACAATTTTTATTCATGCATATATTAAGGATATCCATAATCATGAATAAGGTTCTTCCCAATCGAGATAATTCAGCACAGATTATTAAATCATCTTCCTGGACTTTTTCTAGTAGCGCACCAAGTTTTCGCTTATCATAATTCTTACTGCCACTGATTGTTTCCTCGATCCATCCATCAATTTTGATTTTATTTTTCATTGCAAAATTATTAATTTCGAAACGTTGATTCTCCACTGTTTGCTTATCGCTGCTCACCCTAATATATCCATAAGTCATTAAGTCATTACCTCCTGTTTTCTAGAGTGTTAGGGTCAGTTAAACTGTTGTCACCGTTGGTCGGGAGATTTGTTTCCACT
>LVBF01000205.1 GCA_001604325.1 Spirochaetales bacterium Spiro_04 | reverse complement strand
GGCTACTCAACCAGTTATGGCATGTTCAAAAAAAGTTAACCGGACAGCAGTGTCTCTTGGGGTACAATCTGAGGGCGCTCGGTGAACAATCGTGCTGGACCGTATCCTCCCCATGGACACGAACCTCCCTTCACGATAGCCTCAAGGGGGGAGGATGCCATGAAAGTCATCATCATTGGAAACGGGGTGGCGGGGGCGACGGTAGCCAGCCGGCTCAGTGGGAAGGGGGTGGAGGTGCAGCTCTTCAGTGAGGAGCCGGTGGGCTTCTACTCACGCATCATGCTGCCGCAGGCACTCTGTGACAAGGAGGCGCTCGCCGAATTGGTCGCCAAGAGCGACCCGCCGTATCTGATGAAGCGCCCGGTGACGAGAATCGACCGAGCGCGGAAGCTCGTCTTCAGCGGCAGCGCCTCCTACCCGTACGACAAGCTCATCATCGCCACCGGGAGCCGGTCGCGGATGCTGGACATCTTCTCCGTCACCGACGGGGCGTGTACGCTGAGGACCTTCGTCGATGCCCAGAAGATCGGGGAGACCATCGAGGACCCCGTGGTGGTCCTCGGCGGTGGGCTCCTGGGTCTGGAGACCGCCCTGTGGGTGAGGCGCAAGGGGTTTCATGTGACGGTCGTCGAGGTGGCCGACCACATCCTGGCGCGCCAGCTCGATCACGAAGGCGCTTCGATCCTCAAGGAGCATCTGGAAGCGCAAGGCCTCATCATCCGGGAGGGGGTGAAGGTGGAAGCGCAGAAGCTCGATCTGCGGGGTCATCTCAGGGCCCTGGTCGTGGGAGGGGATGAGGAGCTTGCCTGCCGCACGCTCCTGCTCTCACTCGGGGTGTTGCCAGAAACGTCCCTTGCCAAGGCGGCGGGCCTCGCCGTTGACCGCGGCATCATCGTCGATGACTACCTCGTCACCAGCGACCCGGACATCCTCGCCATCGGGGACTGTGCCCAGTGGCACGGCAAAGTCCCCGGCATCGTGCCGGTGGCGCTCTCGATGGCCGAGTGCGCGGCGCAGAATCTGACAGGACCAGCGCAACCCTATGAAGAGCCGGTGCTCTTCACCCGCTTCAAGGGCGATGGCCTTGATGTGGTCAGTGTCGGCTCTGTGCAGGGCCCCGCCGTCTATAAGCGACGCGGCACCCGCTATGAGGCGTACTTCATCGAGGACTCGATCCTCACCGGGGCGATCCTCATCGGCAGCACGGAGCACCTGGGCTTTGTCCGCTCCCACTACCGCAAGCCCATCGCACACGGAGATCTGGCTCCGCTGTTAGCGTTTTAGCTCGATCCGCTTGAAGAGGTAGATGCGGCTGCCGAAGTCGCCGAGGACCCGGGTCATGCTGTCGTAGCCGGTTCCGCCGAACTGCTGGTTGAGCTTGATGCCGCCGTAGGCGATCTGCTCACCGCTGGCGCGGTAGTGCTCCACCTCGCTGTCCAGGGCAATGGCCTTGCTGATGGTCTCCTGTGCGATGCCCCCCTCGGTGATGGGGATCGGGCTGATGCGGTTGACCAGGTCCCCGAACATCTTGATGTCCAGCTTCTGTTGGCGCGGGAAGACCTCGTAGATGGCCTTCGTGTCTGTGTCCTCGAGGCGGAGGATATCGCCTCCCGGGTTCGCCTCGGCCAGCTTCTGGGCAAAGAGGACCAAGAGCTCGCTCTTGTCTCGGTTGGAGACGGCCCAGACAACCTGGTTGGAGGGGCTGTTGGCAAGTTTGACACGGGTGAATCGTCCATACTGGAGCAGGGAACGGTGCGCCTTGTAGAAGGAGATCTGGCTCCTGATGGCCTCCTTCTGTTGGCGGCTCAGGCGCGTGATATCGAGCTCGTAGCCAAGGACGCCGAAGGCGGCGACGTTGAAGCGGCTCTCCAGGTCGCTGCGCCGCAGCGTCTGGTGGTTGGGGGAGGCGGAGACGTGCGCCCCCATCGTCGAGAGCGGGTAGCCGCAGCTGGTCCCCTCCTGGATGTACAGACGGGCGAGCGCATCGGTGTTGTCGCTCGTCCAGGTTTGGCTCATGTAGCAGAGCATGCCGAGGTCGAAGCGGTTGCCACCGCTCGCGCACGACTCGAAGAGGATGTTCGGGAAGGCTTGGGTGAGCTTCTCCAAGAGGTCGTAGAGGCCGAGGATGTAGCGGTGGAGGAACTCGCCGTGGTGTTGCACCTCGGGGTTGGTCGAGTAGAGGTCGCTGAAGGTGCGGTTCATGTCCCACTTGACGTAGTTGACGTCTGCAAGGTGGAAGACCTCGCTCAGCGCCTCGAAGAGGTGGGTGCGCACATCCTGGCGCGTGAGGTCGAGGATGTACTGGTTGCGCGTGACGCTGGGATTGCGGTTGGGGATGGCGATCATCCAATCGGGGTGATTCTTGTAGAGCTGGCTCTCGATGCTGACCATCTCCGGCTCGACCCAGAGGCCGAACATCATGCCGAGGCGGTGGATCTCCTGGCTGAGGCCGGAGAGGCCGGAGGGGAGCTTCTTGGTGTTGACCGACCAGTCGCCGAGGGAGGAGTTGTCGTCATCGCGGAAGCCGAACCAGCCGTCATCGAGGACGAAGAGCTCAACCCCGAGCTCGGCGCTCTCCCGCGCCAGAGCGAGGAGCTTCTCCTCGGTGAACTTGAAGTAGGTCGCCTCCCAGTTGTTGACGAGGACCGGGCGCTCGCGGAACTTCCACGCGCCGCGCACGATGTGGTTGTTGATGAAGTGGTGGAAGTTGGCGCTCGCCCCGTTCATGCCGGAGGGGGAGTAGGTGAGGATGGCCTCAGGGCTCTGGAAGCGGTCCTGGGGAGAGAGCTGCCAGCTGAAGGTCGCCGGGTTGATGCCCGTGATGACCCGCGTCTTGCCGAAGGGGGAGCGCTCGGCCACCTCCCGGTGGTTGGAGGAGTAGATGAGGTTGAGCCCGATGCATTCGTCCCTCTCGTTGGTCAAGAAGATGCAGGGGTTGTGGTCCGAGGAGCTGACCCCGCTCTTGGAGTCGTTGACGATGATGCCGGCCGTGATGGGGCGCGTATGCATGTACCGCTCGCGCGCCCAGGCGCCGTCGAAGGTGGTGAGATCCCACTCTCCGGTGAGGTCGAGCTGGAGGCTGGCGATGTTGTTGATGCGCACCGTCTGGACCGAGTCGTTGTAGAGCGTCACGCGCCGGGTTATGACGTCGCTCTCCTCAAAGACGGTGTAGGTGAGGCCGAGGCGCAGCGGCAGGACCTTGTCGCGCAGCATCACCTCGACGGTGGTGCACTGGCTTTTCTCCCCGTAGGCTTGGGGAAGGCCGCCGAACATCCGCGGCTTGCCCGCCACCACCCGGGCCGACTGGTAGACGAAGTCCAGCGTCTGCATCCCCCGCCCGTACTCGATGTCGAGCGGGCACTCCCGCATCTCGCCCTTGCCTCCACTTGAGTACTCGGTGCAGAGGTTGGTCAGAAAGAGGGTGGGGTGGTCGCTGTCGTAGGCGACCGAGCAGCCGATGGGTTGGCTCCGCTTCTCGGCGAACGCGTCGATGCTGATGTAGGGGTTGTCGAGCTTGCGGCCGTAGTAGAGGTGTTCGAGGTGGCCGGTCTCGGTGACGGCGAAGAGGTAGGTGGTGCGCTTGGTCGAGAGGTTGAATAGTCGGTCCGTTTTCGTGATCATCGGTTACTCCTAACGTGTCGTAATGTAGTATACTGCCTGTGACGCTTTGAAGAAAGGGAGAAAGAGACGTGGATATTCGTCGTATCAAGGTATGG
>LVBF01000204.1 GCA_001604325.1 Spirochaetales bacterium Spiro_04 | reverse complement strand
CAATTCAACGATGTAGCTCTGCCTTCCATAGAACACCATGATATCCATACGACGACTTCCACGTGTTTCTGGCTCGACCACATAATGGCCCATCCCATTGATGATGGGTTTCAAGAAACTCAGGAAGAGAAGTCGTCCCTCCCGTTCGATGAAGGAGCCATCCTCATCGCGATATTCGGATTTTAGAAACGATGCAAACCGTTCGAGAAGGCGAGCCATATCGAGTGTTCCATTCGTTAAAAAGGCTGAACTGCTCTCCGAGACAAAGTGATTGACCCGTCTCCTGACCTCGGAAGTAGAGATGTAATAATTCAAAATCACCGTTTCGAACACGATGTTCGAGACGGCGACCTTCCCTTCATGTTCCTTGAGGATACCGAACATGAGTCCGAGGTCAATATCTGGGTTACGAGGTTCAAACGGAACCAATACTCCATCGAGGAGAATGGTTTTGACCATAGAACCGAATGAAGAACAGTTCACGAGATTCTTGATGACGTCATCGAACAGGGTATTATTTGTCTTTAAGATGCGCTTTTCTGCTTCATCGACGCCGTCGATCGTCCATGGTAGATGATCCTCGTCGATACGCTTGCAAAGAAGGCTCACTAAAAACGGATATCCGCTGGTATAGTAGTTCAACCGGGCCGATATTGTATGGATATCCATTCCCGTCTGGCTATGCGCCTCATATTCTTTGAGCATCGTGGCAATCTCAACGCTTGAGAAGCTCATGTCGACATCAAATGGGGTAGCTATGTTCCATGGACTGTTATAGTTGTGGTTTGCTTCAGGACGAATTTTTGTCCTCAGGTTCTTTATATCATGCACGCCGGCAAGAATGACACTTTGGAACGTGAGTTGAGGATTCTTCTGTGTGTTCCTTCTGATATATTGGTCACGAAGCCACCCCAAGAAGGTTAGGAACAGCTGGTTGTCGCCGGCTTTGTCAACCTCATCGATAATCAGGACCACTGGTTTTCCCGCCTGGAGACAAAGATCGGTGGTTCTCCTGCCCAAATCCTTCAATGGGAAGCGGCCGCTGATGCTGTGCTCGAACAGATGTGCTAGCTCTGCATGTTGTTCGATCAAGAGATGATAAAAATCATCCCTCAAACCATCTGCAAGAATTTCCAAGGATGCGAAGTATTCATCCTTACCTTCGAAACTGACTTTGAGTACGATGTGTGTCTTCGCCAACCGTTGATAGAGGAGTTCGAGCGTGGTGGTTTTCCCGTATTGCCGGGCACGGTTGATGATGAAGTATTCGCCAGCATCAACATATTCGGTTATGATACGGTCAATCTTGTCATTCGTATCCACCATATAGTGAAGAGATGGGATGCAAGGGCCAGTGATATTGAAATATTTTTGTTGAGCCATGCACGACCCCCCTCGCTTCGATCATCAAGTATATCTACTTGTATAGCCTAGTGTAGCATTGAACGGTATGATGCTCAATCCAACTCCATCAATGGGTGCCCTCATCGTCCCATCTCATCTTCTCCCACCGGATGGAACTCCACCGCCTCCATCCGATTGCCGGTCATCGAGATGACGCGGAACGTGCCCAGCGGCGTGGTGAGGACGTCGCCCTCCTGGGGGATGGAGCCGCTCTGCTCGAGCAGGTAGGCGGCGACCGTCGAGTTCTTGTGGTTGTCGTCATCGAGGTCAAGGTCGTCGATGAGCTGTTGGAAGGGGGTATCGGCCATGACCAGGAAGACGCCCGGCTCATCCTCACGCTCGACGATCCGGTCGATGTGGCGCTTCTCATGCTCATCGAAGAGCTCACCGAAGAGCTGCTCGACCACATCCTCCATCGTCACCACCCCCGAGAAGCCGCCGTACTCGTCAAGGACGATGGCCTGCTGCAACCGATCCTTCTTGAAGCGGTAGAAGACATCATCGAGGTGCATCTGCTCCGGGATGAAGACCGGGGGGCGGACCAGGGCCGAGAGGGGGATTTCCATCTTCCCCTTCAGCTGGGCGCGCAGCACATCGCGTATCAAGAGGATGCCGCTGATGTTCTCCTCGTTCTCGTGGTAGACCGGAATCCGGCTATACCCCGATTTCACGATGGCGGGGTAGCATGCGGAGAGCAAGAGCTCATCGCTCAGGCGAAAGACGTTGGTGCGGTGCGTCATGATGGTCCGCACCTGCGTCTTGGAGAAGTGGATGGCCCGCTCGATCAAGTCGCTCTCATACTGGTCGACCAGCCCGACATCTTCGGCGACATCGACCATCAAGCGCATCCCCTCGTGCGTCACATCCGGCTCGGTGTCGGAGGCGAAGAGGCGCGTGATGGCACCCGATAGGTGGCGCAGCAGCCAGACGAGCGGAAAGAGGATGATCGAGATGATGCGCAGCGGCCACGCCATGAAGACGGCGATCTTCATGCTGTGGGCGAGGGCGAGCTGCTTGGGGGTAATCTCCCCGAAGATGAGGATCGCCAGGGTGAGGACGCCGGTGGCCCAGCCGACGGCGGTGCTGCCGAAGAGAGCGATGGCATAGGTGGTCGTCAGCGCACTGGCGCTGAGGTTCACGATGTTGTTGCCCACCAGGACGGTGGTCAACAGCTGGTCGCGGTTCTGTGAGAGGGTGAAGGCGAGGCGGCTGCTTCGACCCTTGCGGCTCTCAAGGGCCTTCAATTGGAGAAAGGAGAGGGAGGTATAGGCGGTCTCGGTTGCGCTGAAGAGGGCGGAGAGACAGAGCAGGACGATGATGGAGATCAGCTGTGCATTCATGACAGCCTCACACCTATAGGATCATCACACGACAGGGGGTCTTCCATAACGATTTCAGTATAGCAAGAGAAAGATTGAGCAGGCAAGTAACAAGAGCAGGGAAAGAAGACGGGCCCGCCGTCCTCCCCGTTTGACCCGTGAGGCGTTGAAGCCGCAGAACGGGTAGAAGAAAAAGAGGGTATCCAAGATGAGGAGGAGGAAGGTGTAGGCGTTGGGGATGAGCACGACAAGGAGGGAAAGAACCGTGTTGGAGACCAGCGCCATCCGGGCCAAGAGGCCCGCCTCATCCTCCAAGGACCAAGCACTGCCCTTGATGTAGACGTTGCCCGGTGCAGGAAACGGGAGACCGAAGAGCAGGGGGGCGAGGAGGGCGGCCAGATAGGCGGTGTCCCACCCGAGGTAGATGACCTTCACCTTCGCCCGGTGTGCCACCGCGGCTTGGCTTGCCGTCCGTGCGATGATCGAGAATATGACACCCCAGACCAGCACGCTCTTGTCCTGCACCAAGGAGATGCCCAGATAAGCCGGGATGTTCCACCCCAAGGCGATGGGGAGGGTGAGCAGCAGGTTGGCGGCCACCGTGATGGCGAGCGCCTTCCCCCCTTCAGGATGGGGCTTCTGAGCGGAGCCGTCGAGACTCCGGTGCCAGAGGAAGTAGCCCATGTCGAAGAAGCGGGAGGCGTGGTGGTAGAGTTTGAACAGCCCGACGCCGAAGCGTTTGATCTGCCCTCCGAGGCTCATGCGACAGAAGCCGGAGCGTTCAAGCTGCTTGAAGGAGGCGGGGTTGTCCCCCTCGATGCATCCGGCCATGTCGGTGCACCCGAGGTCGCGGAGGAACGGGATGGCCGCTTCGAGCAGGAGGCCGGCCAACCCCTTGCCGCGGTGCTCGCGCGCCGTATAGAGCCACCCCAAGTATCCCATCTTGACCCGCTTGTTGACCTGAAAGACATCGAGGTTCAAGCCGGCCACCACCCTCTCTTCATAGGTGACGACGAGCGTGGTCGGCGGGTGGAGGAAGAAGATGGAGGCGAGGCTCTTCTCGAAGGAGGCGGCCATGAGCGCTTCCACTTCGCTTTGCTGCTCCTCCTTCATCCGAGAGACGGAGTACTCGCTCATAGCTGACGCACCATCTCACTCTGGAGCGCGAAGCGTTCGCCTCCGAGCGCGTCGAGGGCAGAAGAGAGCACGGTATCGCGCTCATCGATGTTGATGATCCGCACCATCTTGCTCTCCATCGCCTGTGCCGTGGCAATGATGACCTCTTTCATGATCTCTGTGTCATTGTATTCATCATTGAGCACAATCTGGGCTATCGAACCACGCATTCGATGGGAGGCGGCCGATCCGATGAAAGAGCCGGATCGCCGCAGAAAGAGGTGGGCATAGCCGCCTGCATTGATCGAACGGTTTTGGTTCTGCCAGCTCGGCGGGTAGCGGTGGGATGCGGTGAACGGGGCGTCGCTCTCCTCAATATCAACCATGGTAGGGAGGCTTACCAATCTCTGGCGCGCCGCCTGGTAACAGGAGAGGGTGCGCGTCTCCTCGAAGTGGTGCTTCAGGTAGAGCTCCTTGGCCCGGGTGTTGGTGGAGAGGACTTCAAGGATGAAGGCGGTGCAGCCTTGCTCCTTGAGGTGCGCTGCGGTCGCTTCGATGAGGAGATGCGAGAGGCCGCGCCCCCGATGGGAGGGGATGATGGCGGTTCCTCCATCGTAGGCGGCGCTGCCCCGTCGGCCGATGAGGAGGAAGCCCACCAACGCGCCTCTATCGAAGAGGCCCATCGAGTCCTCCCGGCTGTAGTCGATCGCATCCAAATGGGCCTTCAGCTCCGCGTGGGTGAGGGAGAGGGGGATGTCGTAGTCGGCGAAGGCGCGGTTGAAGACGGGAGTCAACGTCTCCGTGTCCATGTGGGAGAGCGATGCGGTCACCACCATTGTTTCTTCCTGAAGTAGAGGGCCATGATGATGACGACGATGACACATCCGGCCAAGATTGCATAGAAACCCCAGTGGAGCGTGCTGAAGGGGATGTGGATGAAGTTCATGCCGTAGAGGCCGGTGAGGAAGGTCAGCGGGATGAAGATCGTGCTGATGATGGTCAGCACCTTCATGATGGAGTTCATCCGCATGTCGAGGCTGGAGAGGTAGACTTCCATGATGCCGCTGACCGTCTCACGCAGCATCTCACACTCCTCGGCGAGCCAGAGGGCGTGGTCCTGGACGTCGCGCAACAGGAAGATGGTGGTGTGGTCGAGCAGCTCGTTGTTGCTCCTGATCAGGGCGGAGAGGAGCTCGCGCAGCGGGGACGTCATCCGCCTGAGGCGGAGGATCTCCCCCTTGTGGTGATGGATGGCACTGGCGTCGGTCTCCTCCGCTCGGGTGATGACCATCTCCTCGAGCTCTTCGGTGGCGAGCTCCAGTTCATCGGCGCGGAGCAGATACTGGTCGACGACCGTATCGATGATGGCAGAGAGGAGCATGCTGGCACTGCCGCCTTGGAGCTTGGAGGAGGCGGTGGCGAGTTGGGCGAAGAGAGGGGTGAAGATCGCGCTCTTGGCCTCGGCGATGGAGAGCACCCACCCTGCTCCCAAAAAGAGGGTGATCTGTTGCTCGCGTGGTTCGCTGATGCGCAGCGTCACCGAGAGGTAGGAGTCGTACACATCGAGCTTGATGCGCTGGTTGGTGGAGAAGGCGTCCTCGAGGCTGAGGTTTGAGATGGAGAAGCCCTTGGCGATGGTGATGATCTCTTCGAGGTCGCTCAAGCCGCAGATCTCGATGTAGCGGATCTCTCCCTCTCTCGCCTCTGCCAAGCCTTCCTCGCTGCGGTAGGAGCCTTTTTTGAAGAGGTGGGTGGTGACCACCGTCTCGGTGGCGTCAACGGCTCCGGTGTAGAGGAGGGTGCCTGCCGCCAGCCCTTCTTTCTTCTTGTGGATGTAGTGGTTGCCCCGCTTCTCTGCCATATCACGGCTCCTTCTGCCCCATATGGGCACGTATGAAAGGATACAACGAGGCTCTGAAGCCTGCAACTCCCCGATTCTCTGACAAAACCAACTTGTGAAGTTGACATTGTCACCTTTTTGGGTTAGCCTTGTAAAAGCAACGTACGAAGAGGCGTATCATGTATATCCCGCGAGACATTCAAACACAGATTTTCCAGGCTCTGCAATTTTTTCCTGTCTTGGTTATTTCCGGTGCCCGGCAGGCGGGAAAGACCACTGCTCTTCGCGAAATTCTGCCCGATTACCACTATGTGAGCCTCGACCTCCCCAGCCTTGCTGAACAGGCTGAGCGTGACCCGATCTCTTTTCTCTCCACCCACCCATCCCCTTTGATC
>LVBF01000029.1 GCA_001604325.1 Spirochaetales bacterium Spiro_04 | reverse complement strand
GCTCCGTACGGCAAAACCAAGGGGGGAGGGTGGTCACCCTCACCCGGGGTAGAGTGGTCGCCCTCGCGGTGGACAAGGTTGAGAAGAAACCGCTCTCCCACTTCTACCCCAGCTGCTCCTTCTGCCAGAACTACACCATCAGCCAACAGGAGTTCTTCACCGAACGCGAGGGGACGGTCATGGAGCCGGCCGAGCTGGTGAGGGTGGCGCTCACGCACAACACCCCCTCGATCAGCTTCACCTACAGTGAGCCGCTGGTCTGGCAGGATTACCTGGTCGATGTGGCCCGTCTGGCCAAGGAGGCGGGGTTGCTGACCATCATGGTGACCAACGGCAGCTTCAGCGCCTCTTCGCGTGCACGCCTCATCCCCCTCATCGACGCCTTCAACGTCGACCTCAAGGGTGATGAAGCCTTCTACCGGCAGGTGTGCCACGGCAGCGCAGAGCCGGTCCTCGCCTCCATCGCCGCCATCGTGGAGAGCGGGCGGCATCTGGAGGTCACCACGATGGTGTGCCAAAAGCACCATACCCCGGCTGTGATGGAAAGGCTCGCATCAGAGCTCTTGGAGCGAGGGGTTCAGGTCTGGCACCTCTCACGCTACTTTCCCCACTACCAGAGCCATGAAGAGGCGACCAGCGAGCAGTACCTGGCCCAGATGATCGAGATCGCCCGCCAAAAGGGCATCCGTCATGTCTATCCGGGCAATTCAAGCCTGGACAGCACCACCTATTGCCCCGAGTGCCACAGCCCCCTCATCATCCGCCGGGGCATGCAGGGCCCCCAGAGCACCCCCCTTCTGCAGAACGGGATCTGCCAGCGCTGTTCTGCCCCGCTCTATGGGCATTTCCCCGCCTGAACATTTTTGCTACACTCCTGAGTCAGGAGGCTGATGTGAACCCATCATATCGTGAACGCGCCCGGATGCTGAGAGAGAAGGGGTACAACTGCGCCCAGACGGTCGCCTGTACCTTCATTGAACACCTGGACATCGACGAGGAGGTGCTCTTCCGTCTCATGGAGGGGTTCGGCGGCGGCATGGGGGGCCACCAGGCCACCTGTGGGGCGCTCAGCGGTGCCATCGCCGTCATCGGCCTGCTCCACAGTGGGGGGACGCCTGCTTCCGGGACCAAGGCGGGGACGTATGCGCTGGCGAAATGCGCAGCGGAGCGCTTTCAGGCGACCTCCGGCAGCCTGGTCTGCAAGGAGATCCTCGGCGACGAGACCGGTGTGCCCCTCACAAGCTGCGAACGCTGCATCGAGCATGGTTTGGAGCTCGTCCAGGCGCTCCTGGATTTGCCATGAGACTCGACCTTCCTTCCTACCCGGGCCGGGGCATCCTCTGTGGCACGAGCCGCGACGGCGTACCCTTTGTGGCGTACTTCCTCACCGCCCGCAGCCCCTCAAGCCGCAACCGGCTCCTGGTCTGTGAGAACGAGCGCGTGATGACCACCGTCGCCGACCCTCGTCTCGTCATCGATCCTAGCCTCCTGATCTACACGGCGATGCAGAGAAGCGGAGGAGCGCTCATCGCGGCCAACGGTGACCACAGCGACCGCATCGCGGCGGGATTGGCGCGTGGCCTGAGCCATGAGAGGTCGTTGGAGCGTTCCTGCTACGAGCCGGACAGTCCACACTACACCCCGCGCATCAGCGCCGTGGCGGTGGGGGAGGGATACTCCCTCTCAATGCTTCGAAGGCGAGGGGGAGCGTGTGAACGAGATGCCTTTCACTATGCGTGGGATACCACACACCTGATCCACACCTACGAGGGTGACGGCGAGGTGTTGCCCTCCTTCATCGGCGATCCACGCCCCGTCGCATGCGATGTTCCGCTTGAATCCCTCCCGCGGTGGGTGTGGCGCTCCCTTGATGAGCGCCATCGCGTCTCTGTTGCGGTGTGGGCCTTGGATGGGCCACCGCGCATCGCCATCATCAATCGTCACCAAGGGGGAAGAGAAGAATGGACCGCATTGCACTGAAGTACGGCATCAACCCACACCAGGGGAACGCGACCCTTTCGATCGAGGCGGGCGCGTTGCCACTGACCGTCCTCAACGGGACGGCGGGGTACATCAACATCCTCGACGCCCTCTTGGGGTGGCAACTGGTCAGTGAACTGAAGAGGGCCACCAATCTTGCGAGCGCCGCCTCCTTCAAGCACGCCAGCCCGGCAGGCAGCGCGGTGGCGGTCAGCCTCAAATCCACCGAGCGGGCGATGTTCTTCATCGACGAGGAGTATCCGCTCAGCGAGCAAGCCACCGCCTTTGTGCGGGCACGGGGCGCCGACCGCCTCTCCTCCTTCGGCGACTTCATCGCCCTCAGCGATCGATGTGACGAGTCCACCGCCCGCCTCATCGCCCTCGAGGTCTCCGACGGCATCATCGCCCCCGCCTATGATCCTGAGGCGCTCGCCCTGCTGAAGAAGAAACGCAAGGGCAGCTACCTGATCCTCCAGATCGATCCCACCTTCGCCCCCCCCTCTCTGGAAGAGCGGACCCTCTTCGGCTTGACCCTCACCCAGGAGCGCAACACCCTCCTGCTCGATGAGACGGTCCTCTCTCCCATCGTGACGAGGAACCGAGCGCTGAGTGAGAGCGCGAAAAGGGACCTGCTCGTTGCCCTCAATACGCTCAAGTACACGCAGTCGAACTCGGTCTGTTATGCCGCCCGGGGACAGGCCATCGGGGTGGGGGCCGGTCAGCAGTCGAGGATCCACTGCACCCGCCTCGCCGGCGAGAAGGCGGACCTCTTCCACCTGCGGCAGAGCGAGCGGATCCTCACCCTTCCGTTCAAGAAGGGGTTGAGCCGCAATGCGAAGGACAACGCCATAGACCAGTATCTGCGCGGTGAGCTGATCGACAGGGACGGGGTGTTCACCACACCGGTGGCTCCCATGACGGGAGCGGAGCGCCGAGCCATCCTGGGTGGCCTTGATGGGGTGAGCTTGGCCAGTGACGCCTTCTTCCCCTTCCGGGACAACATCGACCGCGCTCGGCAGAGCGGGGTGCGGTATGTGGTCCAGGCGGGGGGATCGGTGCGCGATGATGAGGTCATCGCGGCCTGTGATGAGCACGATATGGTGATGATCTGCAACAAAATTCGCCTCTTTCTCCACTGATCGATGACGCTCGAGTCACTTTAGGCCCTTTTTAGGGCTTTTATGGCCCTCTTGTGTCAATTTGACACAAGAGGATTGGTGTTGAGGTCAGCGTCTGAGCCAAAGAGGCATGAACTTCGGTATGATGGCGTTTATCCCCCGCTCTTATATATTTAAAAAACGAGTGTAAAAGATTATAATACAATGAAATAATAATTTTTGAATAACTGATACAAAAAGTTGGCACACCTCTTGCATTACTATTGGTGAAATAAAAAACTACAGTGCACATGGAGGTGTCACCAATGAAATACTACGTCACATACAATCGAAACAACCCGGCATCGAACTTCGAGTCGCTCTTCAACGACCTCTTTGCCGATTGGGGCTCCACCGCAGCGAAGGTTCCCGCAGTGGACATCTATGAGAAAGAGAAAGCCTACGTCATCGAGGCAGAGCTCGCCGGCTACAAGCAGGATGAGGTGTCGGTGAATGTGGACAAGCACGTGTTGCGCATCGCCAGCGAGAAGGAAACGCTCAAGGATGCCGATGATCGCAAGATGCTGGTCCGCGAGCGGATCTTCCGCAAGTTCGAGCGCTCCTTCAGCCTCCCCGAGGATGTCGATGAGGCCAAGATCGAGGGCGAGTTCACCGACGGTGTCCTGACACTGACCCTTCCCAAGAAGAAGGAGCTGCTGCCCAAGACGATCGAGGTGAAGATCAAATAAGGGCAACTGCCAACACACTACTTGCACTCGGCCTGCACCCACCGTGCAGGCCGATCATCATCCTCAATCGAGGATGATGAGGGCAAGGAGGATGAGCGTCTCCTCACTTTCATTGCGGATGGCGTGGCTCGCTCCACCCCCGGTGACCACCAGGTCTCCCACCCGTACTCTGTGGTCGCCATCCTTTTCGGTGACGATGCCCTCGCCTTCAAGGATCCAGTAGTACTCGGTCTCGTTGACGTGGTCGTGTTCGCCGATGGAGCACCCCGTCTCAAGCGTCAGGGTGGAGAAGAGGCGGGTGTGGGCCATCTGCTGTGCGTCCATCAGGTTTGTGACGACGACCTCGCCGGCGCCTCCGCGCATGTGGGGTCGAACGGTGCGTTTCATCTCTTCGGTGCGTATGATCATCAGAATCCTCCTGCCATCAGTGTGCCAGTGAGGGGAGCGTTGTACAAGATGGCCTTGACAGAGAGAGGCCATCGACCAATACTAAGGCATCGCCTATCAAGACTGTCATTTCGTCCAGCCAGAATCCAGGTAGGCGAGGAGATTACATGAACACCATCTTATCCAAAGAGCAGCTCTCCGCAGAAGTTTTTCGCATGGAGATCGAGGCTCCCGAGATTGCCCAAGCCCGAAAGCCTGGACAATTCATCATCCTGCAGATGGGCGGCGACTTCGATGAGCGGATCCCGCTCACGATCGCCGATGCATCCGTTGAACGCGGCTCCATCACGCTGATCTTCCAGGCCGTGGGGGAATCCACCCATCGCCTCGCCCTGCTCGAGGTGGGCGACAGCATCGCCAACCTCCTCGGTCCGCTCGGCACACCCACCGACATCAGGCACTACGGCAAGGTAGTCTGCATCGGCGGCGGCATCGGGGTGGCTCCGCTCTATCCCATCGTCGAGGGGATGAAGAAGGCCGGCAATGACGTGACCGTCATCATCGGGGCGCGAACCAAGGATCTCTTGATCCTCGAAGAAGATATGCGTGCCATCGCGGACCGCTTGATCGTCGTCACCGACGACGGCTCCTACGGGCGCAAGGCCTTGGTCACCGAGCCGTTGAAGGAGCTCTGCGAGAGCGAAAAGATCGACTGCGTCGTGGCCATCGGCCCGCCGGTCATGATGAAATTTGTTGCCCGCACCACCGCTGAATACAATATCCACACCATCGTCTCACTCAACTCGATCATGATCGACGGGACGGGGATGTGCGGTGGTTGTCGTGTCATCGTCGACGGCAAGACGAAATTTGCCTGTGTGCACGGTCCTGAGTTCGACGGGCATCTCGTCGATTGGGACAACCTCTTGCTTCGCCTCTCCACCTACCACGACACCGAGGATGAGGCACACCATCGCTGCCACATCGGCTTGCACATCAAGGAAGGGGAGGCATAAGGTCATGCACGAGACAAGAGAAGCATTGGACGCACAGGCACAAGAGATCCTCAAGGAGAATGAGGGACGGGAGCTGAAGGCCAAGGATCGGATTCAAATCCCGGTCCAGAGCATGCCGAGCCAGGATCCTGTGGTCCGGATCACCAATATGCATGAGGTGGCCCTCGGGTATACCGAGGCCCAGGTCAGGGCAGAGGCGTTGCGCTGCCTGCAGTGCAAGAACAAACCGTGTATTTCCGGCTGTCCGGTTGGCATTGACATTCCGGCGTTCATCGCCAAGACCGCCGAAGGCAAGTTCGCTGAGGCCGCCGCCATCATCAAGGAGAGCAGCCTGCTGCCCTCGATCTGTGGTCGTGTCTGCCCACAGGAGAGCCAGTGCCAGCTGCCGTGTACGGTGGGCAAGTCCCTCAAGGATGTCGACTGTTCGGTCTCCATCGGACGAATCGAGCGCTTTGTCGCCGACTGGGCCCGTGAGAACAATCAGGAAGTCATTCCGACCGTGGCTCCTGAGACCGGCAAGCGGGTCGCGGTCGTCGGCAGCGGTCCTGCCGGCATCTCGGCTGCCGCGGACCTCAGAAGAGCGGGCCACCAGGTGGTGATGTTCGAGGCACTGCACAAAGCCGGTGGGGTACTGGTCTACGGGATTCCCGAGTTCCGGCTCCCCAAGACGATCGTCGAGCATGAGCTGAAGACGCTCTCCGACATGGGGGTGGAGATTCGCCGCAACTTCCTGGTTGGAAAGACGCGGACCCTCAAGGAACTCATGGAGAAGGATGGCTTTGACGCCGTCTTCGTCGGCAGCGGCGCCGGGCTTCCCCGCTTCCTCAACATCGAGGGGGAGAACTACGTCGGGGTCTTCTCGGCCAATGAGTATTTGACGCGCAGCAACCTGATGAAGGCGTACGATCGTGACCACTCCCGCACCCCGATCTACAACAGTCATCGTGTCGCGGTCTTCGGTGGCGGCAACGTCGCCATGGATGCCGCCCGCACGGCCAAGCGCCTGGGAGCGGAGGAAGTCACCATCGTCTACCGCCGCACCGAGGCCGAGATGCCCGCCCGAAAGGAGGAGGTCGGCCATGCCAAGGAGGAGGGGATCAACTTCCTGCTGCTCCACGCCCCGCTCGCGATCGTCGCTGATGAGAAGGGCAGGGTCAATGGCGTCAAGCTCATCACCTGTGAGCTCGGGGAGCCGGATGCCTCCGGCCGCCGTCGTCCGGTGGAGATTCCCGGCAGCGAGAAAATCTACGACTTCGACACCGTCATCGTCGCCATCGGCAACGACTCCAACCCGTTGATCCATGCGACCACCGAGGGGCTTGAGGTCAACAAGTGGGGCAACTTCATCGTCAATGAGGAGACGCTCGAGACCTCCATCAAGGGAGTCTACGCCGGAGGAGACATCGTCCTCGGTGCTGCGACGGTCATTCTGGCGATGGGACAGGGACGGAAGGCAGCCAAGGCGATGAATGAGTATTTGGCGACCCTCTGAGGACTTGCCACACAGAATATGCGGTAGTATAGTGGCCCGGTGAGAAGTATTGACAAGGAATCATCGGCCGTCTGTCTGCTGCAGTCGGTTGATAAATATGAGGCGATCGTGGAGGTCATCGAGCACTGCTCGGTCTTCTCCACCATCGCCGACCGCCCCTCCTTCATCCGCCAAGTCATCGCGCGCGAGCGCCTGCAGTCGACGGGTATCGGCCACGGGGTGGCCATCGCCCACGGGAAGGTGAAGGGCATCGAAGAGGTGCACATCGCACTGGGTATCAGCGTCGAAGGGGTCTCGTATGAGAGCCCCGATCACCTGCCGGTGCACCTGCTCTTCGTCATCGCCTCCTCGAAGGCGTTGCAGAAGGAGTACCTCGCCTCGCTGAGCGCCATCCTCCGTGCGGTGCGCAGCGATCGTGTCCGATCACTGCTGCTCGATCTGCAACACAATCAAAGCAAATCTGCCGTCAGGCAGTTCCTCTCCATGATGGAGAGCCAGCACTTCACCATTCAGTAGAACATCCCGCCGCAGAGCACGTGGTCGACCGCGCGGTCCCACGCTTGGGTGGGGATGCGCTCCAGCAGTTGGTAGGAGCGACAGACTCCCACCGTCTTGGCGCTGTTGTACTCTTGCAAGTATCGATCATAGTAGCCTTTGCCTCGTCCAAGCCGCTGTCCACAGCGGTCGTAGGCGAGGGCGGGGATGATCATGAGGTCACCAGGAGCAGGGGTGATGATCGCTCCCTCTCCGGGCTCCGTGATGGCCCAGCGTCCACGCCTGAGAGCGGAGAGGTCGGTGACGATGAAGAAGGTGAGCGACCCATCATCTTCGGTCTTGGGCAGGGCGAGCTGCCGTTCTCTGATGGCATCCTCCAAAAGCGGGGTGATATCCACCTCATCGCTGAGGGGATGGAAGGCGAAGAGGGTATCACATCCCCGATACAGCTCGCTCTCAGCCAAGGCGGAGCACGTGAGTCGGTCCTCCTCGGTGAAGTCCGTCCCCACATACTGGAGCGTCTTCGCCTTCAGCGCTCTGCGCAGCGCATCCTTCTCCACCATCGCTACACCACCCTTGCTGCGGTCAACAGGAGGGCGACAGCGAGCAGCAGCACTCCATCAACGGCGGAGTAGGGAAGTCTCTTACGCGGTTGGGAGGGGTCGAAGTGACGGGCCTCGAGGGCTAAGGCGAGGTCTTCCCCCTTGTCCAGGATGAGGGAGAAGATCGCCGCCGTGATGCCGAAGAGCGTGGCAAGGGGCCGGTTCTTGCGCTCGAGGCGTGCCGAGCGAGCGGTGACGACCTCAAGGGATGCATCGAAGATCATCGGCAGCAGCGCCAAGGTCATCTCGATGGTGCTGGCGGATGCCCACCCATCGACAAAGGGAATTTTGTCGAGCACCGACCCCAGCGATCGCGCGAGGTCATCGGCTGCGGTGCAGTCGGTGAGCAGGAGCCCACATTGGATGATGATGAGGAAGCGGAGAGCCGCGACACAAGGAGCGAGTGCACCGGCAGTGGCGATGTACTCGGTTATGATGATCAAGAGAAGGATGGCAGTAAAGTAGCGCAGTTCCCGCTTGTAGCGGATGATGGGGAGGCGCTGGCGCCACATGGCAAGGGTGAGGGCC
>LVBF01000203.1 GCA_001604325.1 Spirochaetales bacterium Spiro_04 | reverse complement strand
GTTGACAGCATAACGGGTATGGTGTGATTAAATTAGTGCGGTGTTCTCAAGACTGACACGGTTGCTTTTCCTTCGAGGATTTCCATCTGCGCTACGAAGAGATGATCCGGGGTAGCACCGCAGCGCAGGTCGAACAGGTGGCCCGCCACCTCGCCTCCCTCCTCTCATTTGAAGACCGGGCGGCCCTCGTCGCCCTGAAGGAACAAAGCGGAGCCGACTTCGCCATCTTCAGCTGCGGCACCGAGAACCTCGCCGAGTCATTTCTCTCACATCTGGGGATCCGCGATCTCTTTGAGTCCATCAGGGGCAAACGCCTCACCTTCAGTGAGGGGGAAGAGACGACGTTGACGGTGGATATCCACACCCCCGAGGCGAAGCGGAGCGCCCTCGAACAGCTACGCCCGATGTATCGCACCATAGTGGCCGTGGGCGATGGCCCGACCGACATCCCGATGCTTGAGGCAGCGGACCTTGGCCTCATCATGAATTGGAATACGGGGGAGGCCCCGTATCCGTTTGAGACACATCACAGCCTCCCCTCTCTGTGCAACAGGATCGAGGGCTACCTGCTCAGCGCAGAGGAGGCTTGAGAGACGGCCACACGGTAGCCGAAGAGGAGACAGAGCGCGGCGATGAGCAGGGCGAGCAGCCTTGAGAGCAGGGGCGATACGCCCAAGAGCGGCAGGACGATGAGGAAGAGCGCCGCCACAACGATCCATGCCAAGGCAACGAGCAGGCCGAAGAGACCGTTGGGGTTGGACTTCATCGCATGCTGGGCGAGCGTCCACTCCTCGTTGGGATTGTGGTAGTCGATGGCGAGCTGGAAAGAGGAGACCGCGGCGATGCTGAGGATTGAGAGCGGAGCCATCCAGATCAGGGAGGCGAGTCCCCTGTTCAGCAGTATCAACGCCCCACTGAGGTAGAGCAGGTTGGCCGTCCCGGCCAAGAGCAGGTGGAAGAGCAGTTTGGCGCGGACAAACTGGTTCGCCTCCAGTGGATAGAGACGGTCTTGGGCGAAATTGGGGCCTTGGCGCGAGACGCTGGTGCTGCTGATCATCGTCATGTTCGACACCAGGGCGAGGATGAGGAAAATCACTTCCTCCACCACCGGCAGGGTGAGCACCGTCTCCAAGAGCGTCGCCATCTCGCCGATGGTGCCGGTCACCGCCCAGACGCCGATGAGGATCAACGGGATGAGCAGCTCGCCGACCACCTCGAAGATGAAGGCGCTCTGGCTCTTGATGACCACCGCCTCGCGCCGCATCAAGGCGGAGAGCGGCGAGCGCCGCCTCATCGTCACTCCCCCTTTCGCTCGCTTCCACTTCGTTCCACTGGCCACGCGGGAGAGGTTCTGACCAAAGGTCTTGACCACCACACCCACCGCCAGGGTGCCCACAGCGAGGGAGAGGAGCGATGAGAGCAGCAAGGGCGGGAGGGAGAGGTAGCCCTTTGCCTGGAGGGAGAGGGGGGAGAAGATCCGTTCCAATCGGGTAAAGAGGGGCACCATCGAGCCCACCATCGCCTGGTAGTCGAAGGCGAGGGACCCACTTTCGTCCAAGAAGCGGGTCATCATCGCCGAGAGGGCGATGAAGAAGAGCATGAAGAGCAGCATCACCAGCACCTTCGAGGTGCTCCCTGACCGCTGGGCGAGCCCGCTCCTGATGACGAGGGCGCCGACCAGGGTGACGAGGGCGAGCGGCACGAAGGGGCCGATGAGCAGGGTGATGAGTGAGGCGATGACGAAGGTCGCATCAAGGCCCCCGATCCAGGCGGCCACCACCACCGCCGGCAGCGTCATGAAGGCGTAGAGCGGGGAGTAGAGGATATAGAGGATGGCCAGGCGGCTGAGGGCGAGGGTGTGCGAAGCGATGGGCAGGGCGCTGAGGAAGCGCACATCGTCTGCCCGGTAGAGGACGTTGGAGACCGAGGAGAAGGAGAAGATCATCGTGCCGATACAGCCCACCACCATGGCCAAAAAGAGGCCGAGGTGCGGTTTTCCCACGAGCAGGCCGAAGGTCTGGTACCCCCAGTAGGTGAAGCCGAGCATGGCCAGGAAGTAAATCAGCATTACGAGCAGGAGTACGGTGAGGGCAATCATCACCGGTCGGCTACGCCGTCGCTTGGAGCGGCTGAAGCCGAAGCGCTCAACCAAGGAGGAGAGCGGCTTGGTCCCCACCCAGAAGCCCTTGATGAGCAAGAGGACGCTCTTCATGCCTGTACCTCGGTCAGGGAGAGGAAGAGTGATTCCAGACTCTGTTGGCCCTCGCCGTTCTGCGACCGCAGGTCGGCGAACGAGCCGCTGTAGAGCAACGCCCCTTCGCTGATGATCCCGAGCGTGGTGCAGAGCTGCTCGGCGACTTCCAGTACGTGGGTGGAGAAGAAGACGGTGTTGCCCGCTGCGGCATACTCCTTGAGCAGTGTCTTGAGGGTGAAGGAGGCCTTGGGGTCGAGGCCGACCATCGGCTCATCGAGGATCAGGAGCTTCGGCTCATGGAGGAGCGCGGCGATGACGCTGAGCTTCTGCCGCATCCCATGTGAGTAGGAAGAGATCGGATCTGAGAGCTCACGGGTGAGCAGCATCCGCTCAGAAAGCTCTCCGATGCGCAGAGAGCGCCGGCTCTCTTCGATCTGATAGAGGTCAGAGAGGAACGAGAGGTGTTCCCGGCCGGTCATCTTCTCGTAGAAGGTGGGCTCGTCGGCGCAGTAGCCGATCATCTTCTTGTACTCGACCGACCGGGTGCTGGCCACCCCCCTGAAGGAGATGCTCCCGCTGTCCGGGGCCAGGAGGCCGACGATCATGCGGATGGTGGTTGATTTACCTGCCCCGTTGGGTCCGAGGAAGCCGAAGATCTCCCCTCCCCCGATGGTCAGTGAGAGCGAATCCACCGCGGCTCGCTCTTTGCCCTCATAGCGTTTGGTCAGTTTGGCACATTCGAGCATCTCTCTCCTCCATGCCTCTGAGTATAATCGGAAATCACGCTTTGTTCAAGAACTGTTTCGAGGTATTTCGAATTAGTTTTTCTGTATATTAATACACCTAATTCTTTCGCATGCCGCTATATTGAGTATATTATGATGCTTTATTGAATATTTATGCAAGGAACCTCTTGTAATTATTCAATCACTTCACTACACTGTGCTGCAAACGACCTGGGAGGGGAAAGATGCAGAAAGAGAAGATTATCCTCGCGTACAGCGGGGGGCTCGATACATCGGTAATACTCAAATGGCTGGCCAACAAGGGCTTCGATGTCATCGCCTATGTGGCGAACGTCGGACAGAATGAGGATTTCGACGCCATACGGGAGAAGGCGCTGGCCACCGGGGCTTCGAAGGTGTACATCGAGGATTTGCGGGACGAGTTGGTCACCGAATATATCTG
>LVBF01000202.1 GCA_001604325.1 Spirochaetales bacterium Spiro_04 | reverse complement strand
GGCAAGAAATAAAAATATATTGTTAATTAATATGAATATTGCCGATAGGACATTTCTTCTTCTACACATGTATGTGCATGACAGGATTTCAATTATGTCTAGGCTAACCAAAAAGTTTATGCAATCAATAGCAAAAATTCGTGAAAGAGAAAAGTTAATGCAATTAATAGTAATAAATTGACTTTTTGGGAAGTATATGCAATCATGAGAGTTGCGTGGAGGCCAGAAGATGCGTCGTGAGCTAAAGAAGAGAGATATCTATCTAAAAAAACTTATAGCGTTTCAAGATACTGAGCCGGTGAAGGTTGTGACCGGAATACGTCGATCGGGCAAGTCGAGCCTCTTGCGCCTTATGGCTCAACATCTTGAAAACTCTGGTATCAAAACTGACCAAATCATCGAGATGAACTTCGAATCCTATACCTACCGAAGCATGACCTCAGACTCCTTCTATGAATACGTGAAAGAGCGCATCATCCCTGGCAAGCGCATGTACCTCTTTTTCGATGAACTACAGAGAATCCACCGTTGGGAAGAGGCAGTAAATGCATTTCGTGTTGATTTTGACTGTGATATCTATATCACGGGATCAAACGCCTATCTGCTCTCCTCTGAATACTCAACCTATCTTTCAGGCAGGAGTGTGGAGATCAAGATACTTCCTCTCTCGTTTGTTGAATTCTTATATTTCCATGGCCTGGAGGTACAGGAAATCCAGAGTGCATTGGGCGGTGATAAGAAGCTCATCCTTGACAAGGACGGAAATCAATACAGCCTCAGAGAGGCGTTCGATTCATACGTCAGCTTCGGTGGGATGCCCGGTATAGCGGATGTCGGTCTTGACCAGGAGAAAGCGATGATTTTGCTCGATGGCATCTATTCTACCGTAGTTGTCAGGGATATTCTTGAACGAGAGAGGCGAGAAGGGGTGAGGCAGATAGCAGACCCTATCCTGCTTCGCAAGATCATCCTGTTCTTAGCCGACAGCATTGGAAGCACCATCTCCGTTTCTTCGATTGGGAATGTTCTTACCGACGAAGGAATCCTCGAGCGTACGGGCAAAACAGGGACGCCGAGTGCACATACTGTTCAAGCGTATCTTAATGCACTTCTGGAGAGCTTTTTTTTCTATGAGATCAAGCGGTTTGATATCAAGGGAAAGGAGTATCTGCGCACTCTTGGTAAGTATTATATCGCCGACATCGGACTGCGCAATTATCTCTTGGGATTTCGGAATCGTGACAGTGGACACGCATTTGAAAATATCGTCTATTTGGAGCTCCTCAGAAGAGGGTATGATGTCGCCATCGGGAAGGTAGGCAGAGCGGAAATTGACTTCGTTGCGACAAAGACCCATGAGAAACTATACATCCAGGTAACCCAATCCATGCTCAGCGAGAGCGTGCGTGAGCGTGAGCTCGCTCCTCTCATGAATATTCGTGACAACCATGAGAAGATCATCCTGTCACTGGAGCCAGGCTTCGATAGCTCCTATGAAGGGATCAAGTCCATCAATCTCATAGACTGGCTGTTGACAGCAGAGTAAAAACTCTTACTCCTCCTTGAGCACGTAGTGCGTGCTCCGCCCCGCTCCCACTTGGGTGAAGAGTCCCTTGTTGCAGAGATCCTTCAAATCCCGTGTGGCGGTATCTTGGGAGACCTTGCAGATCTTTGCGTATTTTGAAGAGGTGAGGTTTCCAATAAAGTCATCAAGATACCGTGCTAGTACGGTAAGTTGGTTCTTCGAGAGAGGGAGCGTAGCTGCCTGGCGGTAGAAGCGTTCTCTCCTGAGCACTGAGGCTACGATCTCTTTGGCGTTGGTCATCGAGCGGGCAAGGCAGTGGAGGAACCAGATGATCCAGTCGGTGATGTCCAGCGAGCCTTTCTGTGTGCACGCGAGGAGCGTGTAGTAATCGTGTCTCTCCCGTAGGATCTGGGATGATACTGAATAGAAGCGAAGCTCGTTCTCTTCTCCACGAGCGAGGATATAATCGATGATCGCCCGTCCGATACGGCCGTTGCCGTCCTCGTATGGGTGAATGGCGACAAACCAGAGGTGGGCGATCGCCGCCTTGATGAATGGATGGGTCATGTCACTGCCGTTGAGGTAGGAGAGAAAACGATCCATCTCGCCTGAGAGCGCAGCGGCATGAGGGGCTTGGTAGAGGACGATGGGCGCGAATCCCGGAGAGTATGAGACCACCTGCATCCGCCCCTTGGAGTCATCGCGAAACGTTCCGGTTGCAATGTTGCGCCCGCCACTCTGTCCGGTTGGAAAGAGTGCACGATGCCACGAATGGAGTCGGTCAAGGGTCAATGGATCTGCATGTCGTTGAGAGGCGTCAAGGTACGCCGCCACCGCGCCATCAACGGGGTGCTCGGGAGCAAAGGGAGCGGAGAGCTGCCGTCCAACCGAGGCTTTGACCGCAGAGAGGTCGAGCACTTCTCCCTCGATGGCGCAGGAAGAGACGACGGTGTGTGCGGTGAAAAGAAGGTTGGCCTCTTGTCGAGATTCAAGGGTGAGGGCTTCCATGCGTCCGGCGAGGACTCCATGAAGATGAACCGCTTCGGTAAGCGGGAGGAAGATTCTCTCCAAATCCCAGGTAAAGTGTGGCCAATCGGGGTGCTCGTAGATATACATGAATAATCTCCGCAATATATGCGGATATTATGCCCTCTCATCTTCGCATCAACAAGGGCTCGGGAGATTTTTCAGCGAAGGATCACCCCTTCGCCTCGAAACCCATTCGCCTTGACGAGGAACTCGCTCTCAGACCGCACATGGACGAAGTGGTCGGTCTCGGTGATGATTGCAAGATCCTTCATTTGATTGAGGTCGAGATGTCCCGATCGGTACTCTGGGTTGATGGTGTAGTAGATGCAGCCCAGGCTGGTCATGTTCTGGAAGAAGTGGGTGCCTTGGCTCGGTTCGACCTGGAACTCCTTGAGCCCCGTCTCGATGATCACCTTGGCCCGGGAGATCTGCGACCACGAGACCGGGATGCCGAGCCAGGGGTCGGCCGAGCCGAGCCTGCCGGCCACCAGGAGGATGTAGTCGCGCTCTTCTTCTACCATCCGGCCATTGATCTGCTCAAGCTCGAGGGCCATGTGCTGCATCTCGGACGCATCGAAGGTCTCGAGCTTGAGGTGGACGAAGTCCGTGAGACCCTCCACCTTGCCGTTGCCCAGCACGACGGTGGAGTAGACGAGTGAGCGCTCGCGCTCCTCCTTTGAGATGGAGACATCGCGCTCCTCGCTTCCCAGGGCGATGGGCCTGATCTGCAGGAGGCTGAACTCCGGCTTCTTGGGGGCCTTGCGGTTGAGGTTGACGGCATACTCGATCTCGACCGGCCGCCCCATGGCCTGGCTGCCCAGAGTCAGGATGTCGCGGATGATCGCGGCGAGCGGGAAGGCGTCGTACTTGAGGATCCCGTTGAAGGTGATGACCTTCATCCCCTCGGCCGAGACCGCCTCGCTGAAGGTCGAGGAGTTGACGTCCCAGGTCGAGGCGATGTACCTCAG
>LVBF01000201.1 GCA_001604325.1 Spirochaetales bacterium Spiro_04 | reverse complement strand
GTGGTGAGTTTACTCCTTGATAGCAATGAGCGTGCAGTTTAGGCTATACTCACCACAGTAGAGGTGTCGTCATGGAGAGAGTGAGTCACATAGCAGAGATCGCAGGCCTCAAAGAGGAGGCCCGGCGCTTGGGCTTCAGCAGCGTTGAGGAGCGCAATGAGGCGCTGAGCCTCATCGCCCATGGCCTTGAGCGCGACTGGGAATCGATCAAAGCTGCAAACGACGAGGATGTCGCAGAGGCAACGGACGCAGGAGTTGCCGCGGCGCTCGTCAAACGTCTGGTCTACAGTGAAACCAAACAGCGGGAAGCGCAGAATGGCATCGCCGATGTGATGGCCTTGGGCGACCCGATCGGCCGGGTGCGCCAGAAGCGCGAGCTCGATGAGGGACTCATCCTCACCCAGGTCACCGTCCCCATCGGGGTCATCGGCATGATCTTCGAGGCCCGTCCCGATGCGCTCGTCCAGATCGTCACCCTCTGCTTGAAGAGCGGAAACGCCATCATCCTCAAGGGGGGCAGTGAGGCGCGACGCACCAATGCCGCCCTCGTCGCCTCGATGCGAAAGAGCCTTGAGAAGAGCCGGCTCGCAAGCGGCTGGATCGTCCTCTTGGAGAGCCGTAGTGATGTATCTGAGATGTTGACGATGGAGGACTCCATCGATCTGCTCATCCCCCGCGGCTCCAAGGAGTTCGTCTCCTACATCATGAGCCACACCGCCATCCCGGTCCTCGGCCACGCCGATGGAATCTGCCACCTCTACATCGATGAGCGCGCCGACCTCTCGATGGCCCTCGCTGTCGCCTACGATGCCAAGACCCAGTACCCGGCGGCCTGCAATGCCGTGGAGACGATACTGGTGCACCAGCAGATCGCCGCCGCCTTCATCCCGGCTCTCAAGCAGCGCTTTGGCCAGGATGTGGTCATCCACGGCGATGAGAGATGTGCCGCCCTCATCGATTGTATCCCGTACCAAGATGGTGATTACGATACCGAGTACCTCGACATGGCGGTCAACATCCGCGTCGTCGACTCCATCGACGAGGCCATCGCCCACATCGCCCGCCACGGCAGCAGCCACACCGATGCCATCGTCACCGGAGACGAGGCGGCGAAGCGTACCTTCCTCGCCCAGGTGGACAGCGCCGACGTCTTCGTCAACTGCTCCACCCGCTTCGCCGATGGCTATCGCTTCGGCCTGGGGGCAGAGGTGGGCATCTCTACCCAGAAGATCCACGCCCGTGGCCCGGTGGGCATGGAGGGGTTGCTCAGCACCAAATACCTGCTCGAGGGGAGTGGCCAGATCGTCGCCGATTACACCGGCGATGGCGAGCGAACCTTCACCCACATCGAGCTCTCAACCGAGGAGGGGAGGCATGCGTGACCACTCCCATGTCCACCGTATCGTGGTGAAGGTCGGTACCAACCTGCTCTCCAGCAGTGATGGCATCGACGAGGCGTGCGTCGACGCCATCAGCGCCCAGATCGCCGCCCTCAAGGAGCGGGGGTATCAAGTCCTGCTCGTCAGCAGTGGCGCCATCGGCCTCGGAGCCAAGGAGCTCCGCCTCAAAGGCAAGGTCAAGCTGGTGAAACTGCGCCAAGCCTGTGCCTCCATCGGGCAGCCGCTTCTGATGTCATCGTGGCGCCGCTCCTTCAAACAACACGGTCTGCTCTGCTCCCAGCTCTTGCTCACCCGCCGGGAGCTGAACAACCGCCTCACCTATGTGAACCTCCGCAACTCCGTCTCCACCCTCCTCGAGCTCGGCGTCGTGCCGATTTTCAATGAGAATGACACGGTCAGCACCGCCGAGATCGGCACCGCCTTCGGTGACAACGACCGCATGAGTGCGATGGTGGCCAGCAAGATCGACGCTGAGCTCCTCATCATCCTCACCGACATCGAGGGGCTCTATACCGCCGACCCCAAGAAGGATGAGTCGGCGCGCCTCTTGAGCGAGGTTGAATCCCTCTCCGATGAGATCCTCTCCTACGCCGGAGAGGCGGGTTCGACCTATGCCACGGGGGGGATGAAGACCAAGTTGCTCGCCGCCAAGATCGCGGCGGTCGCCGGTTGCGGCACCATCATCGCAAGCGGCTATGAGCCGGATGCGCTGCTCCGCCTCCTGGACGGGGAGGATCTGGGCACGTATATCCATCCGGCCAAGCGGCTCAGCCAACGGCAGCGCTGGATCCTCAACAACTCCCACCTCGGGTCGATCGAGATCGACCAGGGGGCGAAGGAGGCGATCTTGAAGAGGAAGAGCCTCTTGCCCAGCGGGGTGGTCAAAGTCAATGGAGTCTTCAGTGAGGGGGATGTCGTACAAATCTATGCAAGTGGGGAGAAGCCGTTCGCCAAGGCCGCCGTCTACCTCAACGCAACCGAGATCGCCACGGTAGCCGGTCATTCGAGCGCCGATGTCGCCGCGCTCTTGGGAAGCGGGCATAAGACGATGATCTTCCGTCCCGAAGACATGGTGTTGTTGGACCATGGCCAGTAAGTACCGTGTCCATCACAGTCGGATGCCGCGCGAACGCCAGGGAAGGGCTACGTTCGCCGTGGCCATCGTGGACCACGGGACGAGCGAGCAACTTCGTGAGGCGATCGAGTGGTATCGCGCACACCTCAACCACAATCTCTTCGTCGTGACCGTGGGAGAGGCTCCCCTTGAGGAGTGGGACGACGTAAGCTTCATTGTCTTCGCCACCTGGGCGACGCTGGGTGAGAAGATCAACGCCGTGGCCAATGAGTGCATGGCCAACTACTTCCTCATCACCCGCAGCGACCTCTATTTGGTCCGCTTCGATGGGCAACGCCTCTTTGCCAAAGGCACGAGCCGCATTGCATGGGCGAGCGTGGTGGCAAACTCCCACAAGGAGATCGTCCCCTCGCTGAGGATCCCGCACATGGAGGGAGACCGGATCGAGGCGGACAGTGATTTCCCCCTGTTGGATGAGGAGCGTGGGGTGCGGACCCTCTATCCATTGTTGGGCCTCGGTCTCTATGACCGGGCGGTCTTCCAACGGCTGAGAGGCTTTGATGAGCACATCGAAAGCAGTTATTACCAACTGCTGGACTGGGGTCTGCGTGCTGCCCTGATGGGCCATCGCGTCATCTCCACCAGCGCACTCTTGATGCAGTTCATCGAACGTGAGTCGGTCATCGAGGACCGCAGTGAGAAGAGGGGGTACCTTCGTTGCTATACCAAGGCGCTCTCCTACAAGAAGAAGCGTGACGGCACGATTGAGCTGAAGAAGCCCAAGCGGGCATTCTTTGACCGATCGGTGTGGAAGGACGAGGTGAAACCGCGCCTGCGATGGCAAGTGAAGGAGGACTTCCCCTCCCTGGTCGCCTCGTGGAAACAGGAGGAGGAGCAGTGAGGTCGACCATCGCGTTTCTCTTGGCCCTGAGCCTCACCCTCGTCCCCGCCTTCGCCGCCCAAGACCCCTTCGCGTTGCCGGTGGGGACGGTGGTCATCGACGCCGGCCATGGGGGCCATGATCCCGGGGCCTCCTACAGCTGGCCATTTGCCGGGGGGATGGTCTATGAGCGCGATCTGACGCTCGACATCGCCAAACGCCTGGAGGTCCTGCTCACCCTCTCACACCCCGAGATCGAGGTGGTGATGACCCGCTCAAGCGATGTCTACCTCTCGCTTGCTGAGCGCAGCGCCATCGCCTCCGCGCTCCACTGGGGAGGGAAGGGGGCGCTCTTCGTCTCGATTCATATCAACAGCGCACTCGCCACGTCGGCGAGCGGCTTCGAGGTGCTGACCAAGAAACAGGAGAAGCAGGTGGTCTTCCTCGATGAAGCGACCCCGGCCGCCAATATCCCGCTCTTCGCCTCCCACTCGCAGATTCAACTCAATCGTCTGCTCAACCACCGAAACCTCGTGGTCGCATCGATCTTCGAGGAGACCTTGGATAGCCAGCTGGTCACGGCGCGTAGCCGCGGTGTCAAGGAGCAGGATCTCTGGGTCCTCAACCAGTGCCGTATGCCCGCAGTGATGGTGGAGCTGGGGTTCTTGAGCAATGAGGGTGATGCCAAGAACCTGACCAGCAGCCAATACCGCCAGCGCCTTGCCCAGGTGCTGGCCAATGCCATCGAGCGCTGCCTCTAGGGGCGTGCGCCCTCTTTGCTCTTCTTGCGCTCTTCGATGAGCTTCTCCATCTTCATCTTCTTGAGGTGTTCGGTGAGGCTGACCTTGTAGATATGGGGGTTGATCTGCCTGAGGTAGGTCCTATGGAAGTGGGAGAGGCACTCCTTTGCCCGCTTCTGGAGTTCGATGAGGGGAGGGTTCTCCCCTACGCGCTTGCCCCCTCTCATCACCGGTTGCAGGAGCGCCTCGAAGCGAGCATATCGGTCCTTGCGCATCTCGAAGTAGTCCCCTTCGGTGAAGGGATGGTAGAACGTATAGTCGACCCCGACTTCGATGACCTCATCCTCGATGCCGACCAGGTCGGCGAGGGCTGAGCCTTCGCTGTCGTAGAAGCGCCACACCTGCTTGACGCCGGGAGTGGTGGTCTTCTCATAGCTGTTGGAGATCTTCATCGTCGGGATGATCTTCCCATCCCCCCGTTCCATCGCGGCGAGCTTGTAGACGCCGTTGAGCGAGGAGTGGGTACCGCCGGTGACGAGGTGGGTTCCGATCCCCCAGACGTCGATGGGCACCTCGTCCTGGACCAGCGTCTGTACGATCGCCTCGGTGAGGTCGTTGGAGACGATGATCTTCGTGTCCTTCAATCCTGCGTCATCGAGGCGCTTGCGGATCACCCGGGGCAGGTAGGAGAGGTCACCACTGTCGATTCGCACCGCGATCGAGTGTCCCTTCTTCTGCTCCTCGAGGCCGACGATGATGGCGTTGTCGATCCCCGACCCCAGGGTGTCGTAGGTGTCGATGAGCAGCGCCGTCGAGCCGGGGTAGAGCTCGGCGTAGGTGCGGAACGCCTCCAGTTCGCTGTCGAAGGCCATGACCCAGGAGTGGGCCATCGTCCCGCTGACCGGGATCGAGAAGAGCTGGCCCGCGAGGGTGTTGCTGGTCAGGGCGGTGCCGCCGATGAAGGCGGCA
>LVBF01000200.1 GCA_001604325.1 Spirochaetales bacterium Spiro_04 | reverse complement strand
GGCGTACGTTCAAGCCGTTGATCACGGTGTACTACAAAGACATCGTGGCTAAGAGCAATCGAATGGAAGCAATCCTTTGTGAGGGAAGTTCATCGCCGAATGGCATGGTGGTGGGAGCGAAATTCACCCACGAGCCGCAGCCGCGGCATATCATCACCTATTGTTTTGAGTATGCGGTCATTGGACGTGGCATATCTCTCTTGGCGAGCGCCCGCGCGGTGCTCGACGATGCCTTCGATGCCGTCATCACCGATGAGACGATGGACGTCCTCAACGGCAATGAGAAAAAACTCAAACGAGATTTGACCGCTGTGGAGCGCAGGCAGAACACGAAGCGGGCTCTCCTGTTGGCGGAACAGAAACTCAGTAAGTCACAATTCTGTAAAATCATCAGGGATGTGCACTCCATCGACCGTTTTGGTGTTGAAGAGCAGACAGAAGCCATTACCGACAGCCAGCTCATCACTCTCTATGATGTCGGTCTGAGCAAAAAGGAGCTGCTCAATCGGTTGGGTCTGCACCATGAAATGATCACGAGCTTGGATGATTTGACCTGGCTGGTTTCCCCGGCTCAGTACCTGAAGATCATCGGAGAGGCACCGTTTTTGGTAGCGATGACGGTTACTGATTTCGGGAGAATCGACGCGGTCACCGATGGGGTGGCGATGCGTCCGGCGGCAGACTTCTCCATCCCGGAGCCGCAGAATGAACCGGTCATCGGAGTCATCGACACCCTCTTTGATGAGCAGGCATACTTCTCTTCATGGGTTGAGTATCATTGCATGGTCAATGAGGCTCTCATCGAACAAGCCGATTATGTCCACGGGACAACCGTCACCTCGCTCATTGTCGACGGCCCTTCCCTGAATCCTCATCTGGACGATGGGTGCGGTCGATTCAGGGTGCGACATTTTGGAGTCGCCAAGCATGCGCAGAACAGCAGCGCTGCCGTGATGACAGCGATTCGCTCCATCGTGGAAACGAACAAGGACATCAAGGTGTGGAACCTCTCCCTCGGCTCTTCGCTAGAGATTGAACCATCCGTCATCTCCCCTGAAGCGATGGTGCTCGATGAGCTGCAGTACACCCACGATATCATCTTCGTGGTCGCGGGGACCGGCAACCGGGACCGTCAGAAGAGCTATCCAAGGATCGGGGCTCCCGCCGATTCCATCAACTCGCTTGTCGTCAATGCCGTGTCGATCACCGGAAAGCCGGTTGCATATGCACGGACGGGGCCGGTCCTGTATTTTTATCAGAAGCCGGATGTATCGGCATTCGGGGGAGACCGGCAGGATGGCATGATCGTGTGCTCAAGCCTCGGGAGGATGAAGGAGAGTGGAACATCATTCGCCGCCCCGTGGATCGCCAGGAAGCTGGCATATCTCATCCACATCATGGGCTTCTCCCGGGAGGTTGCCAAGGCGCTGATCATCGACTCAGCAGCGGGATGGGAACGCGATAAACGCAGCAGCGATCTTCTTGGGTTCGGCGTTGTGCCGACTCATATCACGGAGGTGCTGTCATCATCAAACGATGAGATCAGGTTCGTGGTACAGGGGATGAGCGAAGCGTATGAGATGTACGCCTACTCCATCCCGGTGCCGATGCACAACGATCAGTTTCCCTACGTGGCACGTTCGACGTTGTGCTACTTCCCCAAGTGCTCACGCGCCCAGGGCGTTGACTATACCGATACGGAGATGGACATCCAGTTCGGGAGGATGAATGCCAAAGGCAAGATTTACTCCATAGACAACAACCTCCAGGGTGATGATGTACCGCATGCGTTGTTCGAGAAGGATGTGCGGGCACGGTTTCGCAAGTGGGACAACGTGAAACATATCTCTGAGGGATTCAAGGCGGGCGCCCGACCACGAAAGCGGATGAGCAAAACCTCTGTGAACTGGGGGATCAGCATTAAGACGAAGGAGCGTCCCTTTGCAAAGTCAGGGCACGGGGTCAGGTTTGGCCTGGTGGTGACGTTGCGGGAGATCAACGGAGTAAATCGCATCAAAGAATTTGTACAACTGTGCCGTGCGAACAACTGGTATGTCAACGAAGTGGACATCCATGCCCGAGTAGAAACATATGAGAAAGCTCAAGAAGTGTTGATCTTCGATGAGGATCGCCGCTCTTGATGACTTGCTGTGCACGTAAAAAGAGACCGGCAGGAACTCCTGCCGGCCTTCTCTTGTTGGACATGATCAGCGGCCTTGCTTTTCGGCGATCCGCTTCTTCTGCGTCTTCTCGATGGCGGTGACGATGTTCTCATAGCCGGTGCAGCGGCAGAGGTTGCCGGCGATCTGGCGTCGGATCTCCTCACGGCTGGCCGGCTTTTCTGCCTCGATAATCGGGATCGAGGCCATGATGAAGCCCGGGGTGCAGATGCCGCACTGGACCGCCCCCTCGTCGATGAACGCCTGCTGGATGTCGCTGATGGCCCCCTTCACATCGGAGAGCCCCTCCAAGGTGAGGATGGTCTTTCCCTCGGCCCAGATGGCAAGGTAGATGCAGGAGTTGAAGGGCCGCCCGTCGATGAGGACGGTGCAGGCGCCGCACTCTCCCACGTCACAGCCGTGCTTGATGGAGTCGAGGCCGGCGTTGCCTCTCAGCATATCGGAGAGCGAGGAGCGCACATCGATGAGGAAGGTCCGCTGCTTGCCGTTTACTGTGCATGTTACTTCTCTGTTAGCCATTGATGGTACCTCCTGCCCGCTCGATGGCGGCCTTCGTTGACCTGCGTGCCAGCTCCTGGACCAGTTGGAGACGGAAGTCACGCCCGGCTCTCCAGCTGGTGCGGGGATTCACATCCTCCAGCGATGCCTGGGCGACCAAATCCAAGAGTGCTTCGTCGACGGCATGTCCTTGGGCAGCCGCCTCGGCCTTCGGTGAGCGCACCGGGATCGGGGCGGCTACCCCGAAGGCGATGCGGAGGCGGTCGATCTGCTTCTTGTCTTTGGTGAGGCGCACGTTCACCGAGCAGCCGAGGGTGGCGATGTCCATCGCCCTGCGCATGGCGTACTTGGTGTAGAAGCCGTAGGTGTCGCTCCAGCTCTCCTTGGGGATGCGGATCCCGGTGAGGATCTCGCCCTCCCGCAGGTCCACCTTTCCCGGTCCCAGGTTGAACTCGAGGTAGGGGAGGACCCTGGTTCCCTTGAGGCTGGCGATCTCGAGGACGGCGTCATAGGCCTTCAGGGTCGAGGCACTGTCCGCACTGGTCACCCCGTTGCAGATATTGCCCCCGATGGTGCCGATGTTGCGTACCTGCGGTCCCCCGATCTGGTTCATCGCCTCGCCGAGGACCGGCAGGTGTTCACGGATGACCGGGCTCATCGAGACATCGGTGAAGCTGGTGAGCGGGCGGATGAGGATCGTCCCGTCCTCCTCGAGGCAGATGCCCCGCAGTTCATCGAGGCCGTAGATGTTGATCAGGTCGCAGCCGGCGAGCTTGCCTTCCCGGATCTTGATCAGGATGTCGCTGCCGCCGGCGAGGATCAAGGCCTCGGGGTGCTCACTCTTCAGGGCGAGCGCCTCGGCGATGTCCTTCGGTTCGTATAGGGCGTTGAAATTATACATACATCACTTCCTTCTATTTGATCAGGCCGGCGCCTCTGAACTCTTCAAAGAGCCGCTCGGGGTGCAAGGGCGCCGAGTTGATGCCCACACCGGTAGCATTGAGCACCGCGTTGCGGATCGCCGGGGCGACCGGGATCGTCGGTGGTTCACCGAGCGCCTTGTTCCCGTAGGGACCGGTCGGGTCGATGGCCTCGACGAAGTCCCCGTGGAGGTCCGGCGTGTCGATGGCGGTCATCAACTTGTAGTCGAGCAGGTTGTCGTTGAGCATCCGCCCGGTCTTGGGATCAAACTTGTGGTGTTCGTAGAGCGCGTAGCCGAGGCCCATGCTCATCCCCCCATGCACCTGCCCCATGGCGGTCTGATGGTTGAGGATCCGTCCCGAGTCGTGGACGTTGATGATGTCCACCACCCTGACCTGGCAGAGGGGGATGTCCACCTCGACCTCGACGAAGCAGGTGCCGAAGGCGTAGGTGTTGTCGGTGCAGTGGTGGCTCTCCTCGGCGGCGATGTGCGTCGAGTTTTCCATGTTGTAGCACGACTCGAGGGCCACCTGCGCGACAGTGAGCAACGCCTTGTCCTGGTTGGTGTGGACGATCG
>LVBF01000028.1 GCA_001604325.1 Spirochaetales bacterium Spiro_04 | reverse complement strand
CAAGGGTGGCTGGGAGG
Organism: Spirochaetales bacterium Spiro_04; assembly: GCA_001604325.1. Classification (GTDB taxonomy): domain Bacteria; phylum Spirochaetota; class Spirochaetia; order Sphaerochaetales; family Sphaerochaetaceae; genus Sphaerochaeta. The sequence continues at coordinate 13,447 of LVBF01000028.1, read as the reverse complement.
GCAACTACCTGGAGACTTCAGGCACGGCGATGTTCGCCTATTCGATGCTCAAGGCCGTGAGGCTGGGCATTGTCGAAGAGGAGCCGTTCGTCTCCAGCGCGCTCAAGGCGCTCTCTGACGTGGAGGGCCGCTTCGTGCGCACCGACCGGGACGGGTGCCTGCACCTCGGTGGAATCTGCAGTGTAGCTGGACTGGGGGGCAACCCGTACCGTGACGGCAGCTTCCCCTACTACGTCTCCGAACCGGTGGTGGAGGACGACTTCAAGGGAGTCGGCTCCTACGTCCTCGCCCAGCTCGAGGCTGAACGACGACGAGGCTGAGAGGGAAGCGGTGAGCGTCTTGCGAGACGTTCACCATCATGCCCACGTCCTCTCCATGATACCGCCCCTGCCATCAGGGGCTCAGCCATCAGTACACCCCCTCCTCCTGCGCCAGAGGAGCATTCTCACTCAACACCAACCCCCTGTTTTCTTTGTTTGACAACGCAATGGGGGGGTTGTAGAATACAAGAGCGCAGATTCTGTACTGAGAAATCACTTATCAAAGGAGAGATATGGAATGAAGAAACTGATTGTTGCGCTTTGTGTCCTCGCGGTACTCACTTCGGCACTCTTTGCCGGGGGGACTGCAGAGGGAGCGGCGAAGAAGAGTAACCTCCGTGTCGGTATGGTAACCGACGCCGGTACCATCGATGACAAGTCCTTCAACCAGGGAACCTGGGAAGGAATCCTTCGTGCAAGCAAGGACTTCGCCTTGGATGTGAAGTACCTCAAGCCTGCAGGAACCACCGAGGCCGACTACCTCAAGGAAATCGGCAACCTTGTTGATGCTGGCTACAACATGGTCATCTGCCCGGGCTTCAAGTTTGAGACCGCCCTCTTTGAGGCACAGGACAAGTATCCCAACGTGAAGTTCGTCATTCTCGACGGTGAGCCGCACAGTGCAGACTACTCGGTGTTCCGGATCGAGAACAACGTGGTCGGAGTCTACTGGGCCGAGCATGAGAGTGGCTTCCTCGCCGGTCTCGCCGCTGCCCTGCAGTTCAAGAACGGCAACTTCGGGTTCATCGGCGGCATGGAGATTCCTGCGGTACAGAAGTTCAACTGGGGCTTCCAGCAGGGCGTCAAGTACGCGAACGCCAACCATGGCGCCAACGTCACCATGAAGCAGGAGAACAACCTCTACCAGGGCACCTTCGATGACATCGGCGCCGGTCAGCAGATCGCCGCTTCGATGTACGACCGTGGTGTGGACGTCATCTTCGCCGCAGCCGGTGGTGTGGGCGTAGGCGTCATCAACGAGGCCAAGAACCGTGCCGCAGCCGGCAAGAAGGTCTGGGTCATCGGCGTCGACGTCGACCAGTACAACGAAGGGGTGATGCCGAACGGCAGTTCGATCATCCTCACCAGTGCGATGAAGTACCTCGACCGTGCCTCCTACGACATGATCGAGAACGAGCTCAATGGACGCTTCCCCGGCGGTTCGATCCTCCACCTTGACTCCCGCAACGACGGGGTGGGTATCCCGGTTGAGAACCCCAACCTGGACAAGAGCGTCACCGATCTGGTGGCACAAGCCTTCGCCCAGATGAAGAGCGGGGCCATCAAGGTCGCGGACACGGGTGATGGACTGTTCAAGTAACAGCTAGAAGCACTCTTTGTGAGGGGCCACCTCCTTGTGCGGTGGCCCTTCTGCAAATTATCATGGTCCCTAAGGAGCCTGTTGATGAACTACGTGATCGAGATGCTGAACATCCGCAAGGAGTTCCCCGGGATTGTCGCCAATGATGACATCACCCTCCAAGTACGGGAGGGGGAGATCCACGCCATCCTTGGCGAGAATGGTGCGGGCAAATCCACCCTCATGTCGATTCTCTTCGGCCTCTATCACGCCGACAAGGGGACGATCAAGGTACGGGGCCATGAAGTGCACATCCATAACCCGAACGACGCCAACGACCTGGGCATCGGGATGGTCCACCAGCACTTCCAGCTGGTACAGAACTTCACCGTCACCGAGAACATCATCCTCGGCAAGGAGGGGAGTTTCTTCCTTGACCGCAAGAGCGCCTCAAAGCGCATCGCCGCCCTCTCGGCACAATACGGACTGAACATCGACCCCGATATGGTCATCGAGGACATCAGCGTGGGGATGCAGCAGCGCGTCGAGATTCTGAAGATGCTCTACCGCGACGCCAACATCCTGATCTTCGACGAGCCGACGGCGGTCCTCACCCCCCAGGAGATCGAGGATCTCATCCAGATCATGCGCAACCTCGTCAACGAGGGGAAGTCGATCATCCTCATCACCCACAAGCTCGCCGAGATCAAGGAGGTCGCCGACCGCTGTACGGTCATCCGCCGCGGCAAGCTCATCGGTGTCGTCGATGTCGCCGACACCTCGGTGGCCACGATGGCCTCGATGATGGTCGGTCGGCCGGTGAGCTTCAAGGTCGATAAGAAGCCGGCCCAACCGGGGCGGGTGATCCTCGAGGTACACGACCTCAATGTATTGAACAACAAGCGCCTCCTGGGTGTGAAGAACTTCTCCCTCACCGTCAGGGCGGGGGAGATCGTCGGGATCGCCGGCGTCGACGGCAATGGACAGAGTGAGCTCATCGAGGCGATCACCGGACTGAGGAACATTGAGAGTGGGTCGGTCATCATCGAGGGCAATGACATCACCCATGCCGATGTGCGGCGGCGCAACGAGATGGGGATTGGACATATTCCCGAGGACCGGCAGAAGCGGGGTCTGGTCATGCCAGCCCGGGTCTTTGAGAATGTGGCCATCAAGGAGTATTACCACCCGCCGTTCAGCAAGCGGGGGATCCTCGACGCCGACTACTTGGCCGAGTACGCCCAGACGGTCGTCGAGCGCTTCGATGTGAGAAGCGGTGAGGGCATCTACTCCTTGGCGGGAAAACTCAGCGGCGGCAACCAGCAGAAGCTCATCGTCGCTCGTGAGATCACCGGTACCAGTGAGCTCCTGATCGCCGTCCAACCGACCAGGGGACTGGACGTCGGGGCGATCGAGTACATCCACAGCCAGCTCGTCGCCCACCGCGACAAGGGGTATGCCGTCCTGCTTGTCTCCTTTGAGCTTGATGAGATCTTCAACCTCTCCGATCGGATCGCCGTCATGTTCAGCGGGGAGTTGGTCAACGTCGTCAAGACGGGAGAGACGAACGAGGATGAGGTCGGCCTCATGATGGCCGGCATCACCGGAAAGGAGGCAGGACGATGAAAAAGACCAAGTACCGTTCCCAATCAGGCAACGCGTTCCTCGTTGCCGTCAGTGCGGTGATCCTCGGCCTCATCGGCGGTGCCGTCCTGATGGCTGCGATCGGATCCAACCCCTTCATGGGCTTCTACTACCTCTTCCGCGGTGGTCTCATGAACATCGAGCGAATCGGCAACACGCTGGCGACTGCCACGACCTTGATGCTCGTCGGCCTCTCGGTCGCCTTCGCCTTCAAGACCGGGCTCTTCAACATCGGAGCGAGCGGGCAGATGCTCATCGGTGGCCTCTGCGCGACGTTGGTCGCCCACAAGGTGTTCCTCCCCCGGCCGCTCTTTCTGGTGGTGCTGGTCGCCAGCGCCCTCATCGGTGGGGCGCTGTGGGGGGTGATCCCCGGCTTCCTGAAAGCCCGGTTCAACGTCCACGAGGTTGTGGCGACGATCATGATGAACTGGATCGCCTACTGGTCGATCTACTACTTTGTCCCCGCCTACCTCAAGGGGCCGTCGCTTGAGACGGAGAGCGCCTCCATCGCCATCAGCCAGTCGCTCAGGGCGCCCTGGTTGACCAAGCTCTTCAACGGCTCGTACATCAACTATGGCTTCTTCATCGCCATCGTTTGCGTCATCATCATCCGCTTTGTGTTGGACAAGACGACCCTCGGCTTTGGGCTGAAGGCGGTGGGATCCAACCGCTGGTGCGCCGAGTACGCCGGGATCAAGGTCAACCGCAACGTGGTCATCTCGATGATGATCGCCGGCGGCCTGGCCGGCCTCGCCGGCTTGACCTTCTACACCGGCTATTCGCGCAACATGCAGATCGGGGTCATGCCCGCCCAAGGCTTCGACGGCATCGCCGTCGCCCTCCTTGGGGCTTCCAACCCGTTGGGTGTGCTCTTCAGCTCGCTCTTCTTCGGAATCCTGCAGTCGGGCAAGGGGTTCATGAACGCGATGACCTCCGTTCCCCCGGAGATCGCCGACTCGATCATCGCCGTCATCATTTACTTTACCGCGACCAGCGTGCTCTTCCAGCGCTTCTGGGATCGGATCGCCCGTCGTCGTGGTTCCCGTCGTGCTGACCAACGTGAGGAGGAGTAGCATATGTGGTCGACCCTCAGTAGTATTTTCCCCTATGCCATCGCCTATACGATTCCCCTCTTGATCACCGCCCTCGGTGGTCTCTACTCGGAGCGCAGCGGCGTGACCAACCTCGGCCTTGAAGGCTTGATGCTCGTCGGGTACTTCGCCTGTGCCATCACCATCCGCCTCCTGCAGGACACGATGGCCCACTCGGTGTGGCTGCTCACCCTCGGCCTCGTGGCCAGCGTCGTCGCCGGCGCGCTCTTCAGCTTGCTGCATGCCTTCGCATCGATCAACTTGCAGGCGGACCAGGTCATCAGTGGAACGGCGATCAACATGCTCGCCGGAGCGCTCACCGTCTACCTCGCCCGCCTGATCAGCGGCAGTGGGAACGTGCGCATCCGCATGGGCATCATCCGCAAGAATATCCCGTTCCTCTCCAAGATCCCGATCATCGGCCCGCTCTTCTTCACCCAGACCTACTGGACCACCTGGGTGGTGCTTGCCATCTGGGCGCTCTCCTGGCTCTTGCTCTACAAGACCAGCTTCGGCCTGCGCCTCCGGGCGTGTGGCGAACACCCCTCCGCCGTCGCGTCCGCCGGGGTGAACGTGCACCGGATGCGCTACTTCGGCGTGGTCATGAGCGGGGCGCTGGCAGGCCTCGGAGGTGGGGTGATCCTGATCACCTACAGCGGTGAGTTCCATGGCACCGTCGCGGGCCTCGGCTTCCTCTCCATCGCCGCCTTGATCTTCGGACAGTGGAAGCCGCTGGGAATCCTTGGGGCGACCTTCTTCTTCGGCAGCGCCACCACCATCGCCAACGTCAGCCAGGTCATCCCCTCGCTCTCGGTGGTGCCACCGGTCATCTTCAAGATCTTTCCCTACGTCGCGACGCTGGCGGCGCTGGTCCTCTTCTCCAAGAAGTCAGCCGCCCCGAAGGCCAGCGGTCAACCGTTCTGATTGTTGTTGGAGGATACTATGGATCGACTACTCGATAAGATGCAGGATGCTGCAATGTTCATCACCAGCCGCATCGGAAGCGAACCGATTGAGATCGGAATGGTCTTGGGCAGCGGTCTCGGCGACCTTGCCGAAGAGCTCAGCGACAGCGTAGCCATCTCGTACAAGGATATCCCGCACTTCCCCGTCTCCACCGTCTTCGGTCACAAAGGCCGGCTGGTCGTCGGTACGCTGGAGGGGAAGCGGGTGCTCTGCATGCAGGGCCGGTTCCACTACTACGAAGGGTACGGGATGGATCAGGTGGTCTTCCCCATCCAGGTGATGCATGCCCTTGGCATCACGCAGCTCTTGGTGACCAATGCGGCCGGCGGGGTGAACACCACCTTCCGCAGTGGGGATCTGATGCTCATCACCGACCACATCCGCCTGATCGCCGACAACCCGATGCGCGGGCCGAACTATGAGAGTCTCGGTGAGCGCTTCTTCGACATGTCCAATGCCTACGATGAGGAGCTCAGCGACCTCGCCCGGAGGGAGGCGAGTGAGCTGGGCATGGAGCTGCAGGAAGGAATCTATATGTTCTTCGCCGGCCCCTCCTTCGAGACGCCGGCGGAAGTGCGCGCCGCCCGGATCCTCGGCGCCGATGCCGTGGGCATGTCCACCGTCCCCGAGGCGATCGCGGCGAGCCACCTGCAGATGAAGACGCTGGGCATCAGCTGCATCACCAACATGGCCGCCGGTATCTTGGCGCAAAAGCTGACCCACAGTGAGGTGATGGAGACCGGAGAGCGCGTCAAGGAGCGCTTCACCGCCCTGGTGCGCGCCATCACACGCAACTGGCCGGTATGAACGAGCAGGCGCGGACCCTGATCGAAACCCTCGCCCTGACGAGGCTGGACGGGGAGGGTGGATTCTTTCGTCGATTCCATACCTTCTACAGCGAAAGCCACCAGGAGAGCGGCTCGACGATCCTCTACCTCATGACCCACCGTGACTTCAGTCGCATGCACCGCCTCAAGAGCGACGAGGTGTGGGTCTTCCTCGACGGCTCCCCGATGGAGATGCTGACGTTGGACAGCGATGGATCGCACGCCCTCACCACCCTCGGCAGGGCCAGCGACGGCAGGTGCCCGATCGCGACGGTCAAGGCGGGGCAGTGGCAGGCCAGCCGCCCCATCGAGGCAGAAGGGTGGTCGCTCTGTGCCGCCACGATGGTCCCCGCCTGGGATGAGGCGACCTTCACCCTCGCCGCTGAGGAGGACCTTGCCCCCTATGTGACCTGTCCCCACCTGTCGCGTTTCATCGGAGGAGGGCGATGAAGACCATCCTTGTCAGCGGAGGGTCGAGCACGCTCGGCTCGGCGATCTGCCGCCACTTCATCGCGCGCGGCGATCGCGTCCTCTGTGCCTACCATATGAGTGGTGACCAGGCCCGTCGCTTATCTGAGGAGCTGGGCCCCCGGCTGCGTCCCCTCGCCCTCGATCTCCAGGACCCCGACTCGGTGAGAAGGGCAGTGGAAAGCATCGAGACGTTGGATGTCCTGGTGAACAACAGCGGGATTCTCAGCGAGACAGCGCTCGGGGAGCTCCCGCTTGAAGAGTGGAGACGGATTTTTGCCGTCAACGTCGAGGGGATGGTGCTGCTCAGCCAAGCCTGCATCCCGCTCCTTCGATCATCAAGCGGAGCGATCGTCAACATCGCCAGCATCAATGCACTCCATCCGGGCTTTGGAAAGACCGTCCACTACGATGCCTCCAAGGGGGCGGTCGTCTCCTTCACCCAGTCCCTGGCCGCCGAACTTGCCCCGGCTGTCCGGGTCAACGCCGTCGCCCCGGGCCTCCTGGCCGCCCCCCACCTTGACACTACCCACCCCTTGCGGCGACGCTATGAGGAGCGGGCGCTGCTCAGGTCGTTGGTAGAACCAGATGAAGTGGCCAAAGCGGTCGCCCTCCTCTGTGATTGTAGGGCCATGACAGGCCAGACAATCGTCGTCGATGGTGGATACCTAGCGGGGTAGTGATGAAGATTCTCTGTATAAGCGATGCGACCGATCCCTTGGTCTACTCCGAGAACATCGTGAGCCGATACGGTGATGTCGATCTGATCATCGCCGCAGGGGACCTGAATCTCAAGTACTACGAGTTCATCATCTCCAGCCTCAACAAGCCACTCTTCTTCGTCTTCGGCAACCACAACCTCGAGCACATCGGCCACTTCATCAAGAATGATTCCTCCTCCTATAGCCCGCTCGGGGGAACGGAGCATTTCCAGTTCCCCTGCGGTGGGGAGTTCATCGACGGCAAGGTCATCCGCGACCGCAAGAGCGGCCTCATCATCGCAGGACTCGGCGGCTCGAAGCGGTACAACAACGGCTCTCATCAGTTCACCGAGCGCCAGATGTTCGCCCGGATGCTGAAGATGGTCCCCCGCCTCCTCTTCAACCGGATCTTCCACGGCCGCTACCTCGACATCCTCGTCACCCACGCAGCCCCGTTGGGCATCGGGGACGACACCGACCTCTGCCACCACGGCTTCTCCACCTTCCTGACCTTCATGGAGCGCTTTCGGCCCAAGTACCTGCTCCACGGCCATATCCACCTGGTGGACATGAACGCCAACCGTCACCATATGTACAAACAAACCCAGATCATCAACATCTACAGCAGCTACATCCTTGAAGATGAAACGCTCGGCAGGGGGGCAGGCCATGTCACGTAATCTCTCTACCCAGACCAACGAGGACTTTGAGAAGGCGAAGACGCGCGGGAGGATCCAGTCGGTGCTCTCCACCTTGGCGTGGAAGAACAGCGACCTGCTCAGCTTCTACGCCGTCACCGACCTCATCAAGCCCCGCAATGAGACCTACCGGGGGATGCGGACCATCCCCATCTCCCAAATCATCGGCAGCGAAGGGCGCTACCAGGACTTCAGCCAGGCGTTCTACCCCAAGAAGGAGCTGTTGCGCTCCCGCTGGCGTTCCATCGACGGGGCGGTGAAGCAGTACATCATCCTGCCTCCGATCTCCGTCTACAAGGTGGGCCAGTGGTACTTTGTCCGTGACGGCAACCACCGGGTCTCGGTGGCGAAGGCCCAGGGGGTCGAGTTCATCGATGCCGAGGTGGTCGAGCTGGACAGCGAGATCCCCCTCGAGGCAGGTCTGACGATGAAGCAGCTGCGTCGGCGGGTCACCCACTATGAGCGCAAGCGCTTCATCGAGCAGTACTCGCCCACATACCTGCCGATGGACCAGATCGTCTTCTCCTCCCCCGGCTCCTACGCGGAGCTGGTCCACCACATCCAGGTGCACAAGTACTACATCAACCAAGGCAAGAGCGAGACGCTGAGCTTCGAGGAGGGGGCACGGTCGTGGTATGAGAACGTCTATAAGCCGATCATCGAGGAGGTGCGCCTGCAGAAGTTGCTGGCCGCCTTCCCCGGCACCACCGAGGCGGACCTCTACATGTGGATCGTCCGCCATTGGGACAACCTCAAGCACATGAGCGGCAGCCACGAGGTCTCCATCGAGAGCGCGGCGAGCGACTATAAGACCCGCTTCGGCAAAGGAGCGCTGAGGCGGTTCATAGACCGCCTCAAGAACGCATTCTCACGAGAGTGAACTACTCCTGGATATAGGCGCTGAGGGTATCGGCGTAGACCTCCATCTCCCGTCCGAGGCGGTCACCCGGACGGATGGCCCCCTCCTTGCCGGCGAGGTGGACGAGGCCGCTGACCGGTTGGTCGCAGTACTCCAGCTCATCATGCACCGCGAAGGGAATGTGCAGCATGCCCATCGACTGGGCCCAGTAGATCATGGCGCTGAGGGTATGGGCCCCTTCAGCGGTGGAGTTGAGGCAGCTGGTGAAGCAGGCGAAGAACTTCGTTTCCAAGCTCTTGTCCTTTGAGAGCGGCATCGTGGTGTCCAAAAAACTCTTCATCTCGGCGGAGATGTTGCCGAAGCGGGTGGGGCTGCCGAGGATGACCATGTCGCTCTTGAGCAGGACCGAGGTGCTGACCAGCGGGAGCGCGCAGATGTCCTCGTAGTAGTCGTTTGTGGTCTCCTGGGTATTGGCCCAGATATGGAGGTCGGGATCTTCGACGCGATAGAGGCGGGCATCGACATTCCGTTCGGCCATGAGCTCCTGCAGGTAGGAGCCGATGATGTAATTGTTGCCGCTGACACTGTGGACGATTATGGAACAACGCTTCATGGTGAACCTCACTTGGATATGTTCTTAGCCAAGTATATACCAAATTTGACGCCAGTGGGGGAAAAGCTCAGCACCACGCGTTGTACAGACCGTCTCGCCGATCGACGTAGACCGGCATTCCGTAGACGTCGCTGAGCAGCGGTTCAGTGATGATGGCATCCTTCGGTCCGTCGGCGACGATCGCGCCGTCCTTCATCACTACGACCCGAGTGATGGAGGGGATGATCTCAGAGAGCTCATGGGTGGCCAGGATAATGGTCCTCCCCTCGCTGTCGAGTTGTTCAAGGGTTGAACGGTATGCGCTGCGGGCGGGGAAGTCCAAGGCGGTTCCCGCTTCATCGAGGAGGAAGACACTCGGCTCATTGACCATCGCGCGGCAGAGGAGGATCCTCCGCGCCTCCCCGCTGCTCATCCGGTTCATCTGCTTGCCTTGAAGATGCAACACACCGTAACGCTCCATCACAGCGCGCGCTTTCTCCTCCATCGCCGCTTCCACCTGGTGGTGGAAGTCCAGGCCGATGGAGCTGAAGAAGCCGGAGATGACGATCGCCAGCCCCGTGTACGAAGAGTTGCAGAGGTACTGCAGAGCCTGGCTGACGATGCCCAGTCGCTTCCTGAGCTCGAGGACCTCCCAGCGCTGCCTGCCGAAGAGGAGGCGCTTCATCGCTGGAGTGTTGAGGGGATGGATCTCTTGGCTGATGAGGCAGACGAGCGTGGACTTGCCCGCTCCGTTGGGTCCGATGATGGCGGTGTGCTCCCCTTCGTGCACAGAGAAGGAGACATCAGAGAGGATGTCGACGCCTTTGCGTCTCACCGTTGCGTGTTCTATGTGGATGATGGGGTCGCCCATGCGGCCATGGTAGCACAGAAGGGCTCTTATGCGTAGCTTGCAAAGGCCGGCTTGTCGTCGGGGTAGGTGTCCATGATGGAGTTCTGCAGTGAGGTGAGGGTGACCAGCACCAAGGCGACGGCCAGGTCGGTCTGCCCGTTTTGCAGAGCCTCACAGAGGTAGCTGTAGTCCTTGGAGCGCTTCTCCATCTGGGTGGCCGTGAACTTGATGGAGTTCATCGTCTGGTCGAGGATGGGAGAGAGGCTCTCGTAGATGCTGATGAGGATCTGGTTGCCGTTGGCCTGTACGAGGGTTCGATGGAAATCGGCTTCGGCTTGGTTGAATTGCGCGATGGCGGTGGCATCCTTCTCCGCCAAGGCTCCCAATGCCGCCTCCATCTGGGCGGTCTGGCGCCACAACTGTGCGAGGTAGCGCTTGCGTCCCTCGAGGCGGGTGAAGTCCCGCACGGCGTTGGTGGCGACCGCGATGCGCACCTGCATTAAATTCTGCATCAGTTTGGTCTGGCAGATCTGGCTGTTCATGATGGTGGTGGAGATCGACTCGATGTATTGGTTGAGGCTGGTGTTGATCACTTCGGCGCGACGCCCCTGGCTGATGGTCACCAAGCCCCTCGCCTCGAGCACCTTCAGCGCCTCTCTCACCGGACGGCTTGAGGTATTGAACATCTCGGCAAGCTCTTGCTGGGATGGCAGGAAGCAGCCGTTCTCAAAGGTGTTGTCGAGAATCATCTGTTCAAGCTGAGAAGCGATCATCGTGGTCTTGGTTTCACGAGTTTGTTCCATTCGGTACCTCAATATAGCCATGTCATACGTACAAAGTTTTGCACTATGGCTATAGTACTATAAAACCTAAGTATTGGCAATACCGTAGTATCTACAATTATTTTGATGTCACTAGTTGTCAATATGCATTAAGTTACCCGATATGAACCTAACTTCGGTCATATGCTGGACTTACAGCACGCCCCACCAGGCCAAGCCCTCGATAATCCCGGCCGCAGAGGGTGTTTTTGCCCAATAACATCCGCTGAGATCCTCAAGGCTCTCTTCGTGGTTCGCCACCACGATCGACAAGAAGGGGCCTTCGAGCATCGAACGGTCGTTCTCCGAATCCCCGGCGACGATGATCGTGCCCTCGCCCATGCCCCACTTCTTGGCGACATGCTCGATGGCTAACCCCTTGGAGGCGCGGATGGGGAGGATGTCCAGGTAGTGGCCATGGGAGAGGATGGCCCGATACGGGATCTTCGACCTGTCGAGGGCGCGTTTGACCGCCTCCATTGCGCCCCCATTATCGAGGGTGTAGCTGACCTTGTGCGGCCGCTGGGCGAGCGGGTGGCTCTGAAGCCGCACCCCCTCGATATCGGCAAGCGCATCGACGATTGCTTTTCGCTCCCAGGAGCGGTCGATATGCGCTCTCCACTCCTCGTCGAAGCTGACTCCCCCGTCATACTGGATCTCGCTGCCGACGGCGGTGATGTACACATCAACGTCATCAAGGCCCATGCTCCAAAGGATCTCCCGCGTCGACTCGATGCTGCGCCCGGTGGCCACACCGAAGCCGAGACGCCCCCGCCGCTCTTTGAGCAGGGCGATCAAAACACCAAGGGACGCATCGTCGCCGGTGAGGGTGTTGTCGATGTCACAGATGAGGAGGTATTCGAACAGGGGGCGCACGGCGTCTAGAGATCCAACGCCTCGAACTTCTCCCGGGTGGTGGTCAGGTTAACGAGGGTCAATGCGACGGCGAGGTCGGTCTGTCCATTCTGCAGGGCCTCGACGAGGTAGCGGTACTCGTTGACCTTCTTGCGCTGTTCAGCGAAGGTCTCGCTGAGGCGGTCGAGCGCATCGTAGAGCTGCGGGGCGAGGTTCTCATAGATGGAGGAGAGGATGATGTTGTCGTTACTCTTGATGAGGATGGCGTGGAAGTCGTACTCGTTCTCCTTGAAGTCCTGCAACACCGTGGGATCCTTGCTGTTCTCCAGCTCGGGCAACAGGCTCTCCATCTTTTTGCAGGCCTGGTCGAGGGAGCGGACGATCATCTTGCGGTCCGGGTCACGGCTCAGCTCCCGAGAGGCACTGACCTCGATGGTGGTGCGCACCTGCATGAGGTCGGTGATGAGCTTCTTGTCTGGAATCTGCTTGTTGGTCATCGAGGAGGCGAGGGAGCTGACGAACTGGTCGAGGCTGTTGCTGAGCACGACGGCCCGCTTTCCCTGGCTGACTTCGATGAGGCCCTTGGCCTCGAGGTTCTTGAAAGCCTCACGAATACTGCGGCTCGAAGCTTCGAAGCGATCGGCAAGCTCATGCTGGCTGGGAAGGTTTTCTCCCGCCTTGTATTTTTCATTCAGGATGTCGCGTTCAAGCTCTCCAGCGATGATGGAAGATTTGGTCGCTGTTCCTCTTCTATAGCTATCTTGTTTGATCATGTCATAATCCTTTTTGCGCTCACCTCCTTGTATACGCTATTTTCAGGAAAAAATCAATCATCGAACATGAAAAATGTCATAAGTGTGTTGGAAGTTTTACAGAACAGACCAGAGGAGGTAATTATTGATGAAATAAAAGGTTGTCTCGAGCGATTCTGGAAAACGTATTAAAAATCCAGAAAAAATCCTGAATTTACTTGCGGGAGAGGCTTCCCTGCACACACGCTTCAGATATGTATGCACCCTGTCTAGATGACATAAGTATAAAGAGAGTTTAAATACATACTTACTAAAAAGATAAGATTAAACAATACCGTATTTATAATGATTTGATAGAATATTCGTGTAATGTATTGACATATGTTTGTTGCAAATAGTATAGTGCAACTGGAAGTAAGACTGGAGAAGGCCTTGCACGCTTTTCTAGGAGGAACACAGCTTCATGAAACGATATCTGTTGATCACCCTGCTACTTGGTGCGATCCTGACCCTCGGGGCAGCACCGAACCAAGTGACGATAAAACTCACCACCAGCGTCCCGGAGGTCCTCATACACGGATTCTTGAAGGATGGGAGCACCGCTGAAATATTTGCAGAAGAAACTGTCGAAGACGCCTTCAACCCTGATGGTGCGAAGTTCACCTATGCGGTGAAGACAAATACATCGATTCCTATGACCGTC
>LVBF01000199.1 GCA_001604325.1 Spirochaetales bacterium Spiro_04 | reverse complement strand
TCGATGTACTCCTTCAGCTGGTCGACATAGCGGCTGATCGTCGAGCGGTGGACGCCGAGGCGTCTGGCGATCTCCGCCCGTCTCAACCCCTCCGGGTGGCTATGCAACAACAACTCCAACTGCGCTACTCGTTCACCTTTCATGTATGCTCCCATTCTGCATCAAACTGCAACAAACACCACATCAGTATACCATGCTCAGAGCGCTGGGCAAGCAGATTTATACAAGAACGCAACAAAACAGCCGCTTGTCTGTTGCCGTGCGGAGTGCTAGCATGCAGAGAGGAGGCTGTCATGGATGATCGGCTGATGAAGATGGAAGTGAAGATCGCCTACATGGAGGAGACGATCGCCACCCTTGATTCGGTGGTGACGGAACAGAACACGGAGATCGCAAATCTGAAAAATCGCCTCTCTCTGATGGAGAAGCGATTTTCCGAGTTGATCGATGACAGCCTTCCCGCCGGGGAGAAGCCGCCCCACTACTGATATCAGACGAAGAGGTTGACCCGGCTCTCGCTCGCCGCCCCCATGTAGGTGGCGACCCCGCCGATCTCAACGCCATCGAGCAGTTCGGATGCGCTGATGCCCATGATGTCCATCGACATCTGGCAGGCGACCATCCGCACCCCGCTCTTCTTCGCATCGTTGAACATCGCCTCAAGCTGGTCGACATGCTTCTTCGTCATCCGCTTCTTCATCATCTTCGCCCCGAGGCCCCCCATGTTCATCGACGAGAGGCCGAGCTCCCCCATTCCGGAGGGGAGCATGGAGGAGAACATCTTGCCCATGAAGTCCTTCTTCGGGGCCTTGGCCCCCTTCTTGCGGAGGACCGAGAGGCCCCAGAAGGTGAAGAACATCGTCACCGACTTGCCGGTGGCCACCGCCCCGTTGGCCAGGACGAAGGAGGCCAACGCCCGGTCCAGGTCGTTTGAGAAGACAATGAAGGTCGCCCCGTTGTCCGGGTCGCAGATCGCGGGTTTGGCACCGGCGGAGTCGCTCATCGCGCAGATGGCGCTGCTGCCCTTGGTGATGGTCGCCTCGATGATGCCCTCTGTGGTGGAGAGGCCGACCAGCTCATTGCCGGTGAGCTTGCACCACGAGCCTACGTCGATGGCGAAGCCGGGGTCGCTGGCACGGACCGTGATGCGGTCCCCCTCCTCGAGGTTGTCGATCTCCCGCTTCAGGTGGATGATCGGGCCGGGGCACTGCAGGCCCACGGCATCGATGGTGTGGCTCTTGAACCCGACGCTGCGCTTGCGCGGAGAGCCGTCGTCGTACAGGTGGCTGATCACGCCTACCGGCTCCCTGACGACCACGACGCCGCCATTCTCCAGGATGGCGCGCTCCCGCATCGCGCTGTCGTAGCTCTTGAAGCCGCCGCTGAGGTTCTTCACCTTGGTATAGCCGTTTTGCCTCAGGATCCGCTCGGCGAGGTAGCCGCGCGCCCCGATGGCGCAGTAGATGACGATCTGACGATCCTTGGGGACCTCGGCGAGCCGACCGCGCAAGGCGGTGTTGGGGATGTTGACGGCCCCCTCGATGGAGGCGAGAGCGAACTCATCCTCGCTGCGCACATCGAGCATGAGGGCCCCCTCCGCTCTCAGGCGCTCAGCCTCATCCCAACTGATGGGATCGGAGAGGCCGTCGAGGGCGTTGGAGGCGATGAAGCCGACCATGTTCACTGGATCCTTGGCGCTGGAGAAGGGTGGGGCGTAGGCTTGCTCGAACTCCGCGAGGTCCCAGATCGTGCCCTCCTTGCCGATGAAGGCGCTGATGACGTCGATGCGCTTGTCCACCCCATCGAAGCCGACCGCCTGCGCTCCCCAGAGCCTACCGGTCACGGGATGGTAGAGGATCTTCAGCGTCAGCTGCAAGCTGTTGGGGTAGTAGCCGGCGTGGTTGCCTGCATGGGTCTCGGCGATGCGGTAGGGGAGCTTGGCCGCCTTCAGCCCCTTCTCGGTCAAGCCGGTGGCGGCCACTGTCATGTCGAAGATCTTGGCGATCGAGGTGGCGATGCTCCCCTCATAGGGGGTTTGGTCCCCATCGATGATGGCATCGGCACAGAGGCGGGCCTGCTTGTTGGCCGGGCCGGCGAGTGGGATGGTGCATCCAAGGCCCGTGATGGGGCTCTTGATCTCGATGGCGTCGCCCACCGCCCGGATGTTCGGGTCGTTGGTGCGGAAGAACTCATCGACGACGATCGCACCGTTCTTGGCGAGGGTGATGCCGCTCTCCTTGAGGAAGGCGGTGTCGGGGCGGACCCCGATGGAGAGGATGACCAGGTCGGCCTCGATGAGGTGGCCGCTCGCCAGCTTGACGGTGACCGTCGAACCGTGGTCCAAGAACTCCTCGACCCCATCCTTGAGGTGGAGGTTCACCCCCTTGGCCCTGAGGTGCTGCTGAACCTCGGCGGCCAGCTCGTAGTCGATGATGTTCATCACCTGCTCGAGGGCCTCGACGACGGAGACCTCCAAGCCCCGCTCCTTGAGATTCTCCGCCATCTCCAGGCCGATGAAGCCACCGCCGACGACCACGGCCCGGCTGGTGGTGCTCGCCTCGATATGGCCTTTGATGGCATCGATGTCCTCCACTGACCTGAGGCTCATGATGTTGGG
>LVBF01000198.1:2714-2937 GCA_001604325.1 Spirochaetales bacterium Spiro_04 | reverse complement strand
CGTCAGTACCGCCTCCAATATCGAAAGAGCTTGATCTCTGCCCTGCTCTTGTGCACCATCATCCTCCTGCCCCTCTTTCTCATCCCCCCCTTCTTCCAGCCGGTGCGCATCACCACATCACTGCTGGCCCAGAGGTCTCTTGCCGCCATAGCCGTCGCCCTGCTTCTCTCACTCTGTTCGGTGACCCTCGCCTTCTTCATCCGCTCCTCCCATTCCAGAGCCG
>LVBF01000198.1:0-2683 GCA_001604325.1 Spirochaetales bacterium Spiro_04 | reverse complement strand
GTTCTCTCTGCTCGTCCTCTTTTTTCTTCTCTTCCTGTTGGTGCGTCCCGAGGCCATCGCCCTGCATGGCAGGCCGCTCTTCACCGCGACGATCCGCCCCTTTGCAGGGGGATGGCTGCTCCTCACCGTCGCATCGCTCATCATCGGCTCGGTGAAACTGGCACGCCTTCGCTACAGCCGTCCGCTCGTCCTCACCGAGAGCGCAGTGGAGCTCTCGACGGTGGGGTACTCGGCGATCGTCCTCACCCGGTGGCAGCTCTACCACCCCCTTTTCATCCAACTGGCAGGCGAGGCACGAGTCAAGATCGTCGTCCAAGCGATGGTGACAATCTGGATAGCCTTGACTGTCCTGGAGCGGGCGAATGACGTCTATACGGTCTTCAGGAGTACCGCACCTGGGAGAGCGTAGCCAACAGGGCTTCGGTGACCACCTTGGAGTGGGCGATGAAGGGGTTCTCATCAAGACGCCCGAGGACCGCTTCCTGCTCCGCCCTGCTGCGGAAGGTAATCTCGCGAAAGTGGTTGTGGTAGTCCTTCGCCTTGGTCTTGAAGACCTGCTCCTCGATCTGCACCCGGATGGCGCCGCACTGGACCGTCAGCTCCTGCCAGAGGTTCTCGTCGATGTATGGCACCTCGAGCAGCGCGTAGAGGATCGCCAGCGCGTGGTGTGCCCGATCCTCCTCATACCGCTCATGCCACAGCTCATAGGTCTGATGCACCTCATCCCAGCTGGAGACGCTCCCCTCCTTGATGGAGGCCAAGAGCGCCTCGACGCGCTCCTCCATTACCAATTGACCGCCGACGTTCAGCCACGATTTGAGCGGGTGCTCCCCCTCGTCCTGCAGGAGAGAGACACGCTTCCCGCTCTTGACAGCGTAGTCGGCGATGGCCCAGGTGGCCCAGTAGCGCAACATCTGGTCGTAGGCCTCATACGCCTGTCCCGCCTTCAGCACCCGCATGGGCACGGTGCTGTTCTCCAGACCGGGGGCCAGGACCTCCAGATCCCCCACCAGCTCAGGGTGGTCACGCAAGAGCGTCTTTCCCAGGGTGCCGGGGCTCTCGCTCTCACTCTGGTAGCTTGAGCCGACCCACTGCTCCAAGAGGTGGCGGGCGGCCAGGATCTCGTTCGCCGTATCGGGGGCGAGGTAGTCGACCTCGATGTGCTGGCGGACGGTCTTGCGTTTGTCGCGGGTCCGGTACTTGTAGCTGTTGCGCTCCAAGGCATAGAGGTTGTACATCCACCAGTAGGCGGGCATGAGCAGGCGCCGCCCCTCCCGTTCGTCGGTGGTGACCAGGGAGAACGGGATGGGGATGTTGAGCTCATGGGGGAAGTTCCCCTTGTCCAAGAGCACGTAGCTGGCGAACTTGCAGTCGTACTTGAGGCTGCTGGAGAGCGCGGGCCAGAAGCCTCGCCCGGCGATGAGCTCACCATCGTTGGCCCGGCTGTTGTGGTTGCTGCCGATGTTGGCCCCGGCGGCCATGTTGGACTGGCCCATGAGGAGGGCGGCGACGAGGAAGGAGTTGTTGTGGTGCTGCTCATGGCCGTTGAAGATGAGGCTGTTGAGCAGTTCACAGCAGCTGACGGTGCAGTTGTCACCGAGGAAGGAGTGGATGAGGCGGGCCCCGTACTTGAGGTTCGAGTTGTCCCCGATGATGAATCGGATCGCCTTCACCCCGTAGAAGACCCGGCTTCCGCTGCCGATGATGCCGTTGACCAGCTCCACCCCCTCGCCGATCTGCACCGGTTCGCTCTTCGTTGAGCGGAGCGTGAGGTTCTTGAGCTTGTTGGCCCCCTTGATGTAGGCCCCCTCCCCGACCCACACATCCTTGATGGTGCCGCAGCTCTTGATGACCGACTCTTGGCCGACATACCCATAGTAGCCGCGCCTTCTGTCCATCGTGTCTTCGGTGAAGCGCTCGAAGGCGCGCATCAGCTCGCCATCCTCGCGCCAGGTGCCCCAGAGGTAGGCATCGGAGGTGAGCATGCCATCAAAGGGGCGGATCGCCCTCCCGCTCGCCTCGTTCATGATGTCGATGGCGATGCGGACCTCTTCGCTCTCCCCCTCCTTGAGGATGCCGCTGCCGAACTTGGCATGGTTGGTGGCCTGCATCTCACCGATACGATAGAGGATGACATGGTCGCAGATGATGTAGTGGCTGAGGTAGGTGCAGTCGTAGATGGCGCAGCCGCTGCCGATGTCACAGCTGATGATCCGGCTGTTGACGATGCCCACCGGCACGGCGAAATCGTGGTAGCTGACGATCTTCCGGCTGATGGCGCCGAGGCGCACCAACCCATAGAACTCGGTGTTGCGCACCAAGGAGGGGTCGAAGATGTCACTGACCAGCACATCGTCCCAGTTGGTACTGGTATTGAGGTTGCGCTCAAGCGCTTCGATCTCATCGGGGCGCAGCCCACGGTAGGACGAATTATCCACTCCTGCCTGCTTGTTGCGCAGGTGATACTCATCCGTACCCTCCCCAAGATAGGGGGCTGTGATGAAATCATAGCCAAACCGTGTATGGTCTTTCAGCGCTGCTTCGTCTTTCATTGTTTGAGTATACCTATACTATTTCCATAGCACAAGCGACTTGCTATGCGTTGTGGGATGCTCTATATTGAAAGCCATATGGCAGACTATGATGTATCTTCACGGATGAAGCGCTTGATCAAGCTGATGAA
>LVBF01000027.1 GCA_001604325.1 Spirochaetales bacterium Spiro_04 | reverse complement strand
CTCGAGTTCCGTGTCGGGCGATGAGGATGGAATCCTCCAGACTCGCTGAGCATATGCGCTGATATGGTCGGGGTGGAAAGGGCCGATGGAGCGTAGCCATGCGGGGGTGATGATGGCCAAGCCTGCGCCATGCGCGACATCGCTGACCGCGCTGAGGGCGTGCTCGATCATATGGCAGGCCCAGTCTCCACCGCCACGGCCCCGGTCGAGGAGGGTGCTGTGGGCGAGGGTTCCCGCCCACATGATCTCACTCCGAAGCGCGAGGGAATGGGGATCGGCGAGGACCGACGGACCGGCTTCGATGACAAAGCGCATGACTCCTTCGAGCAGTTGGTCGGTGAGGTGGGTGTCCTCGACCGGAGAGAAGTACCGTTCATTGAGGTGTGAGAGCATGTCGCTGAGGCCACAGGCCGTCTGATACCGGCTGAGGCTCAGTGTCAAGGTCGGGTCGAGGAAGGCATGGACGGGAACGAGTGCCGGGCCGCTGGCGATGAGCTTCTGCCCCGTCTCCGGATCGCTGATGACGGCAGATTCAGAGGTCTCGGATCCTGAGGCCGGGATGGTCGGCACCGCCACGATGGGAAGGGCCCGTTCAATGCTCTGATAATTCAGGAAGTGGTCCTCCCAAAACACCCGCTCATCATCGGCGAGCAACAGGCCTGCAAGCGCCTTCGCCGTGTCGATGACACTGCCTCCCCCCACAGCGAGGATCCAGTTTGCATCCTTGCCCTTGACCTCTCTTGCAAGCGAGACGACCTCGTCATAGGCGGGGTTGGCGGTGACGGGCGAGCCGGTGATGACATCGCATCCGGCAGCCTCAAGGTGCCCGGCGATCCTCTCGAAGAGTCCGCTGGAGAGGGCGAATGAGCCGTGGAGCACCAACACCCGCTCTCCGAGGGTGCGCGCCGTCGCTCCGATCTGATCGACCACGTCGGGGCCGAAGTGGATGTGGGTCGAAAATACGAGGTCAAAGGACTCCATTTTTTCTTCCTCCTTTCGCGGTGATGCTGAGGATGAGGACCGCGGAGAGCAGCAGTGCGCACATGATGATCAAGAAGCCGGCATGGTGGGCATAGAGCATGCTGGTGACCTTGATGAACACAATCCCCAGGATTGATGAGATCAGACTACTGGCTGCATAGATGGCGCTTCTTTCCTCTCCGCTGCTCTCCACGGCAAGCAGGGCATCGGCACATGTCTTCAGCACACCGTAGGAGAGGGCGATGAGGAGCACGGCGATGAGGGAGGTGGAAAGTCGTCCTTTGGGAAGGAGGAGCAGGAGGGCGAAGCCGATGAGGGAGAGCAGCGAGGCTGCCTCTGAAAAGGCGGTGAGGTTTGACCGCTTCAGCAGCGGATTCACCACCACCATGGCGGTGAGGGTGCCCAGGGCGTAGACAGCCCCGACCACCGATACCTGAGAGGGCGAGAGGCGGGCGAAGTCGATGAAGAACGGGGTGAAGAGGAGGCTCGCCGTTGTGCCCAGGGAGTAGTAGACATAGATGAGGGCATTGATGGCCATGGCGTTCTGTGTGGCGCGGTTGCCTTTGAGCGATGAGAAGAGATTGCGGTAGACAAGAAGATAGCGTGAGGGGTTGCGGGGGAGCCCTTCTTCCCGCATCTTGCGTTGGACCGCCAAGCCGGTGGGGGTCTCGGTGAGCAGGAGGTGACGTCCTATGGCTTGGCCCGTCATGCTGATGAACGCGACGAGCAGGAAGATACGTTCGGCTTCGATGACGCCCTGGCGCAGGACGAGGATGCCGGCGAGGGGGGTGAGCAGTCCGGCGGCGACCAGGATGATGTTGAAGAGGTTCATGGCGACGACACTGTTCTCCTCAGACGCATCCTCGATCATCAACAAGTAATAGCCGATGCTCATGATCCGGTTCAGACCGGTGAGCGCCATCGCGATGAGGGCCACCTCATAGCGGGGCCAGAGGAGAAAGAGCAGAACGGGCAACGCCGAGCTGACCACGTCGAAGAGCAACGTCGCCCACCTGCGTCCCAGGCGGTCTACAAGGGGGGCCGCGATGAAGGAGCTGACCAAGGCCGCTCCATTGGCGGCCACCATGATGTTGCCGATCTGGGTGTCGGTGACCCCCGCTTCCTTCAGGTAGAGGCTGAGGTAGAAGAAGTAGAAGGTGTAGGGGATGGCCCAGAGTGGAAAGAAGGAGGTACAGACACGGGCATTCCGCTGCAGTTTGGAGAGATACCCCTTCATCGCGTGCTCTCCACCAATGAGCGGGCAAGGATCTCCAGCGGGAGGTCGTTGGTGTGGCGGACCTGGTGAATGACCTCGGGGGGGATGGGGGAGTCGAGGTGAAACGCCCGGTTCAAACCGCCCACCAAGGCGGCGATGGTGTCGGTGTCCCCGCCCACCTGGGCGGCGAGGCATATGCTGCGGAAGGTATCGCCCGGGGCGAAGAGGAAGAGGGCGAAGACGGCGGCAAAGATGTCGGCCGACTCCAAGCCGGTGCCGAGGACAAAGTAGAGCAGGTCCAGCAGCTCCTCCTCGCTACGGTTGGTGTGCAAGTATTCGACGATGAAGTCGAGGCGTCCGATGCTGGAGGCCGCGCAGGCGATGTATGGAGCTTGAGAGAGGCCGTATTGCCCACCCGTTCGCGCCGCCTCGATGATCTCGGGGACGGTGCCCCCACCCACCGCGCAGGCGATGGCGGAGCTGTAGGCGCAGGCTGCCTCCAGCGCCTGGCTGGTGTAGTGGGTGGGTATGAGGCAGATGACCACCAGGTCCAGCATCTCGGTCCACTGTAGGGCGTGGGAGAGGGCATAGAGCGTCGGGGCAAGGGAGCGCATCAAGCCCCCGCAGGTGGTCCCCCCGCTCCCGCTCGTCATGGGATCGGCTCCCCCCTTGATCGCCTTCAGCGCCTTCAGCGAGCTTGGCCCGATGTAGCGTTTTGCCACGGCATCGGACTCATCGATCCAGGCGAGCAACCCCTCGACGGTGGAGGTGATGGTCACCCCCTCCCTCAGATAGTGGGTGAGCAGAGAGAGTGTCTGCTCGGTGTCATCGGTGACCGAGCCTTGGGCGAGGTCGCTGTGGTGAGCCGACAGCCGGCTCTCCACCAGCGAGTCGATCGTCCCGATCTCTTGGGCGATCTGGGAGCGGGTCATGAACTCGGTGGGCATCCCCATCGCATCCCCGACGGCGAACCCTTCGAGGATGGCGATGATCTGGCGTTCGCTGATCATACGAGGCTCGAGAGGAGCTCGAAATCCCGTCTCAGCTTGGTGGGGATGTCGCTCAGGTAGTGACGATATGACGGCTCCAGCGTGTAGTAGCCGGTATACTCTTTCTCTTGGAGCAGGGCGAACAGGTCGCTCCAAGGAATTTCCCCCATTCCGATGGGGAGGTGTTTCTTCTGCTCCTTGAAGTCGCTGAGATGGAGATGGCAGGGAGGCTGGCTGAGCGAGGCGATGAAGGAGAGGGGATCTTCACCACCTTCCATCACTTCGGTGGTGTCGACCATGACCTTCATCACCGGCATCTGCCACTCCTCTACGTAGCGTTCAAGCGTCTGGGGGTGCTGCCCGACTCCGACCGGATAGTTCTCCATCGCCAGGGTGATCGATGCTTCCTCACACAAGGCGCCGAGGTAGTGCACGTTCTCTATGATCCTCGGCTCGATATAGGTAGCCATCTCCCCCTCATACTGATTGGTGGGGTGGATGACCAAAAATTCGGTCCCCAGACGCTTTCCCATCGTCACGATATCCCGCGACAGGGCTCTGCCCTCTTCGCTCATCACCGGATGGGCTGAGTAGAGCATCGAAAACATCGCCAGCGGATAGTGGATGGAGGAGACGTGCACCTTCGTTTTTTCAAAGCTGCCCGTCGCCTCCTCGCTGGTATCCCAAAAACACTGTGGCATCAACTCAGCGTGGGCGAATCCCGCCTCAGCCACCAAGCGCAACGCCTGCTCTGACGGGAGCGGATACAAGGCCCCGGTAGAAAATGCATATCTGTTCATCACTGATCCCTCCCGAAATTTTCATCTGATCGTGTGGGGGTGGACCCCCCACACAGTGTGTCAGACTCACTCAATCTCTTTCTCAAGAGAAGCAGCCGCCTTGGCAAGGGCTACTTCAACACTGCTGACACCCTTCTCGATCTCATCAAGAGCATACCAGAAGAATGAATCCATGGTTCCCATCTCTTGGAAGTGGTAGTACGCCCAGGCGTTATCAAGCTGGTCGAAGGCCACCTTGTACAGCGGATTGGACGCCAATGCCTCCTTCACCACCGCTCCATTCTGTGCCGACTTACGCACCGGGAGGTATCCGGTCGAGAGCGCGAACGCGGTGTGGTTCTCCTCCTCGAGCAGATACTTGAGCAGCTCCCACGATGCCTCGCGTTTGTACTGGTCACCGGTGAGGATCACCGCGACATTGCCGCCAAGGGCGATGGAGCGGTTCTTGAACCCCGGCATCACGATGGCTCCGAGGGAGAAGTTCGTGGTGCCCTGCCAGCGCGCGACCCGGTTGGATGAGGCTGCGATGAAGGCGAGGTTGCCGGCGAGGAACTTCTTCTCGGCGTTCGTGTGCTGCGCGGCAGGCATCACGTTCGAGTCGACCAGCGACTTCCAGAACCGGCCCACTTCGATGCCACTGGCCTCGTGGAAGGCCGGTTGTACTCGATCGCCGACCTTGCGGACCACCTCGTTGCCGTTTTGGCCGAGCATCGATTTGAAGAGCCAGACCCCGTCCGAGGTATCAAAGCCGTAGAAATCGGGGCTGTTGTTCACATTGCCCTTCTCCATCGCCGTCTTGGCCATGGTGAAGAACTGCGCCCAGGTGGTCGGAGGATTCTTCTCAAGGTCCAGGCCCGCCTTGTCGGTGATGTCCTTGTTGTAGTAGAGCACCTGGCTGGAGATACCGTATGGCACCGCGGCGATCCTTCCTTCGTACATGCCGTACTCCAGCATGCCTTTGAAGATGTCGTCGACATTAAAATCGGGGTCCTTCACCAGATTCTCCATCGAGAAGTCACCACGACCTCCGGTGTAGAGCTGACCTGCGGCCATGATGGCCGCATCGGGCTCATCACCGGAGAGCAGGGCGGCACTCACCTTGGTCGCGGTGTCGGCATAACTGCCCGAATAGGTCAATTCGAGCTCGATGTCGGGCCGTGATGCGTCGAATGCCTTGGCCAATGCGAGGAACTGTTCGCCCGACGCACCGCTGATGGCATACCACACCTGAAGTTTTACTACCTCCGGCCTGGTAGATACCTCCTTGGCCCCTGTTGCAAAGACCAATGAGATGCCCAGGGTGAGTAGTAATACGATTGTTGTTGCCTTTTTCATAATACACCTCTCTTTTGTTGTTCTTTCTATGCTTTCAATCCGGTGAGTGTGATGGACTGCACCAGTTGCTTCTCAAAAAACAGATAGACGATCAGGACGGGGAGGATGGCCATCACCGCGGCGGCCATCATGATCTGGTACTCCGATGATGATTCCTGAACCAGGTACTTCATCCCGATGGGTAGGGTGCGGTATATTGCCTTGTTGGTGACGATCAAGGGCCAGGTGTAGCTCTTCCAGTGTCCGAGGAAGGCGAAGAGCATCGCCGTGCTGATCGAACTCTTCGAGTTGGGGATCACCACTTCACTGAGGATCCGATAATAGCCGCACCCATCGAGCTTCGCTGAATCGAAGAGAATCGTGGGGATGGACGAGAAGAAGGAGACCAGGAGGAAGATGGTGAAGGCGGATAAGACCTGCGGGAGGATGATCCCGGCATAGGTGTCGATCATCCCCGCCTTGCTCACCAACAGGTAGAGGGGGATGAGCGTCACCACGGTCGGGACGAACATCGTGCTCCTGATCAGCGTGTAGAGGAACTTCCGTCCCGGAAAATTCAGGACCACCAAGGCGTACGCCGCGGTGACCGAGAGGGCCAGCTGGATCGCCGTTTGCGCCACGGATGTGAAGATGCTGTTGAAGTAATATCGGCCGAACGGGATCATCTGGAAGACCTTCTTGTAGTTGGTGAACTTCCAACTGCTGGGCAACCACTTCGGGGGGTAGGTGTAGACGTCGGCCACCGTTTTGAAGGATGAGAAGATCATCCAGACGAACGGGAAGATCATCACGACGGAGCCGGCGAGGAGGAAGAGGAAGACCGGAATATTGATTTTCTTACGTAAACTTGCCATATCGTTACTCCATGGTGATGGACTTGCTCGTGTCGAGCCGAGTTTGGATGAGGGTCAGGATGAAGATGATGATGAAGAGGATGATCGAGGCGCTGCACGCCCGACCCATCTTCCCGCTGGTGAAGGCCGTGTCGTAGATGTAGTTGACCATCAAGGCGGTGGAGTAGAGCGGCCCTCCCTTCGGGGTCATCACGTTGACCTCGGCAAAGACCTTGAAGGTGTTGATGATCCCGATCATGAGCACGAAGGAGATGATGGGGCGCAGCAACGGAAGCCTGATGCGGAAGAGGATCTGGTACCCCTTCGCCCCATCGACCTGGGCGGCTTCGATGTACGAGGGTGGGATGTTCTGCAGGCCGGCCAGGAAGAGGACGATGTTGTACCCCAGCCCTTTCCAGATGGAGAACATCAGGATGGATCCCAAGGCGCTCTTCTCATGATAGAGCCACTGGGAGGTGGGCAGGCCCAAGGCGCTGAGGACCTGGTTGAAGGGACCGATGCCCGGGTCGAAGAACCAGATCCAGATCAGGCTGGAGGCGACCACCGGGACCACGACCGGAGCAAAATACACCGAACGCAGGTACTTCTTCAACGGGATCCTCGCGTCGAGCATCAGGGCGATGGAGAGGGCCAAGGTGGTGTCGATCAGCAGCTTGAAGGCGGCGAAGGTGAACGTGTTCCGGATCGCCTTGAAGAAGCGGTCATCGGTGAAGAGGTGCTTGTAGTTGGCGATCCCGTTGTACTTCTTGATCCCGGTGGCGATGTTGTAGTTGGTGAAGCTGTACGACACCACTTGGATGACCGGGATGATGAAGAGGAGGATGATGGCGATCATGGTAGGGACCAAAAGGACCACCGCCGCCCGTACTTGTGCACTTTCATACTGTTTGCCGAAGAGGGTGACCCGATGGATACGGAGGGCTTCTTGCTGTTTTCTCATGCGATTTCTCCTCCTTTGGGTTTTAGTGCATGTATTGCCCCCGTCATCACGGTACAGGAGACCGCGCCCCGGCGGATGTACGGGTTGCCGTCGATGACGATGTGGGCATCGGGACCAAGACCGTCAAAGGTTACGGTCTCGCCCGCTGTGAAGAGCAGGTGTTGGATGGCGGTGAAATCATCGCTCTCCCACGAGCTTGGGTCGCTGTTGACGACATTGCCCGAGATGAGGCCCACCGCGGCGAGGCCCGTGGCATCCCTTCCGTGGCAGAGGGCGCCGAAGATGGCCCTGCCGTAGAGACGGTCGAATTGCAGGGGAGAGATGACGATCTGGGCGATCGGGACCGATCTATTGAAGGCGCGTGGCTCTCCATTCACCAGAACGGAGAAGCCGTCTGTGGTGATGCGGTCCCCCACCGTGGTTGCCACTCGGCGGCCCCTGAGCAGCAACTCCTCGACGCTCAAATTCCGACACACCCCTCCTTCGGTCCCGAGGAAGGTGTCGGCGAGGATCACGTCGTTGAAGCCGAGGCCGAGGAAGCCGTTCTCATCCGATACCGCGATGGCGTCGATGGCGACCTCCTGAAGCGATGCATGGGTCAGGTGCGCCAGGTGCTCACCTTTGAAGCTGACGATGGGCCCGACATTCGCGGTCCCCGCGGCGATGCCGAGCATGGTGGGCTTCACTGTTCGCCTGCTGATGTGCAGAGCGAGGTACGATGAGAGGCCATCGCCGCCGACACTCACCAGATAGCGGGGGTTGACTGCCAAAAGTGCCTCCGCGATCTGGGCGATCTTGGCTTTGTGTTCCAGAGATTGGTCTATTTCCAACACGACGGCGCCCGGCAGGTATGCATCCCCATAATCGCGGCAGACGACGAAGGTGGCGCCGTCGAAGAGCCGCATGATCTCACCTCCGATCGCCTTGAGCTGGGGTGGGGGAAGGTGAGGGTGCTTATTGAACACAACTGCGACGTTCATCTTCGTTCCTTCAGGGTTGGAGGACAATCTTGAATGCGTTGCCTGCCCGGAGCATGGTGAACGCTTCAAGTCCCTCCTCGAGGGTGAGCCGATGGGTGATCAGCTTTGCATAGTGCGCGGGGTTTGCCTCGATCATCGAGTAGGCGTTGTGGAAGTGGGAGAGGGCGAACCCGCTGCAGCCGGTGACACTGACTTGGCGATAGTGGATGGAGTAGGCGTCCGCCTCGAAGGTGTCCTCCTTCTTCAACCCACTGAACACGAGGACCGTACCGCCGTTGGCGATGCGGCGCACCGCGTCGGCGATCAGGGCGGCCTGATTGACAGAGATGATCACCTGGTCGTAGAGACCGGGATCCGCATCGGCTGGCTCGATGCACTCGATGCCCCACCCCTTGATCAGACTCCTGCGGTATGCATTGGGTTCCACCACCGTGACGGGAATATGGATATCTTGGAAGTACAGGGCAAAGAGCACACCCATCGGTCCTCCCCCGACGACCAATGCCTTCGAACTGGGGCGCAGGCGGAGTTGTTCGATGCCGTTGAGGACACAGGCCAACGGCTCGACGAGGGTGTAGACCAGCTCATCGCTCCCCTCCGGGATCGCGATGATGCCCTCTTCGTACTCGTCGGGGAGGGTCACATACTCACAGAACGCCCCCGAAGAGACAAAGTGCTTGTCACTGCAGAGCTGGGGGAGGCCGGTCACGCAACTTTGGCAGCGTCCGCATTCGAAGTATGGGGCCACCACCACCCGGTCTCCCGCTTTGTAGGGGGAGTGCTCAGGCACTTTCACCAACTCCCCGACGAACTCATGGCCCAGGATGGTGGGCGGCTTGAAGAAGTGGTGGCCGACCGTGAAGGTCTTCAAGTCGGTGCCACAGATCCCGCATCCGCTCACCCGGACGACATA
Source organism: Spirochaetales bacterium Spiro_04 (assembly GCA_001604325.1). GTDB lineage: Bacteria > Spirochaetota > Spirochaetia > Sphaerochaetales > Sphaerochaetaceae > Sphaerochaeta. The sequence goes on along the minus strand of LVBF01000027.1, from coordinate 15,049 downwards.
TGGGCCATCCGGTCGTTCAATCTGCTGTATTTCGAGCTTTCCAATTCCGGTGTACATCAATGCTTTCATCTATTGCTCCAGTGATGCGGCCAACTCAGTGGCGGTCAACGCATCGGTGATCAGGCAGTCAAAGAGCTGTAGCTTTGCCGCCGTTATGATTCCTTCGAGTTTTCCCGTTCCTCCACAGATACACACGATCTGTTTCGTCTTCCTCAGTGATTCGAATGGGATGCCGACGTAGAGCTTCTCCTCTACATCCTGCATCGGGCGGGTAATCAATTGTTCATCGGCATTGATGTCGTCGATGAACCCTTCCTTGTTGTAGAACCTGCCGAGGATGTCGCCCACCACCCCGTTTTGACGAAGTTCCTCCAAGGCTTGTAGGGTATATTCACCGACGGGGAAGCTGGGAGTTCCCCCGAAGGCGCCCAGGCCGACGATGGCGATGTCCAGGCGACTCCACAGATCTTGGATGGATTTCATCTGGGGGTCACGTGAGAAGAAGCTTTGGACCTTCAGGTCGGAGACAAAGGCCGGGATATTGAAAAACAGGGCGTTCCCATGGAGTTTCTCTGCCATCCGATCAGCGATGACATTGACTTGGTAGTGAGACTCGGTACGCCCTGCGCTGCCGACGAGGGGGACCACCGTCACTCCCTTGAGGTGTGGGCACTCGGGGAGGGCGAGGATGCTGCGATGCACCGAGACGCCCCACCCGACCCCTACCGCCATCCCAGGGAGGATGGCTTGTGAAAGATAGGAGCCGGCGGCTGCGCTGATCACCTTGATGCGGTCATCACGGTCATTGCCGTTGCGGTCGGGGAAGGCGCCGACCACGACGCGCTTGATCCCCAGCGCCTTGGCGAGGTTGGTCTCCAGTTGGGAGCACCCAGCCGGGGGAACGACCTCGATGCGGACAATCCCGACGGCCCGTGCCCGGGAGAGGGCCCGGGACACCATCGGGCGTGACAGGTTGAGCACGTTGGAGATCTCCTGTTGGTTCTTGCCCTTGTCATAGTAGAGGTTGGCGATGGTATAGAGCAGTTCGCGGTTCTCCAGCATTGCTACCCCCTGAGCACCTGACAGAGGGAGGTGACCACAGAGCAGGGATCCTCGTGTTGGAAGAGATTCCTCCCGAAGGCAAAGCCGATCGCCCCTGCAGAGACGACCGTCTCTGCGATATCAAGGATGTTCGCCTCCTTCGGCCCTCCGGCCAGTACGATGGGCACCGGGCATCCGGCTACCACCGCCTCAAAATCCTCGCAGTAGAATGCCTTCACAAAGTCCGCGCCGAGTTCTGCCGCGATACGGGCACCGTTGCGGATGAACGAGGGATCGTTGTTCTGCGTGTAATCGGCGTGCAGGACCTCCACCATGACCGGGATCGACAGACGGTGGAAGCCTTCGATGGCGCGCGCGACATCGGTCATGGACTCCTTGTCGCTCGAACCGCCGAGCACCATCATGATCAACACGGCATCGGCTCCAAGGTCGAGCGCCTGCTGGGGGCTGACCATGATGCTGTGATGGTCTGAGAAGGTGGTTCCCATCATGGTTCCGCCCAGTGAGGCGCGCAAGACCAATTTTTTGCTGCGGACCACGGTTGCATCAAGCAGCGAGAAGATACCTGGATTGAGGATATAGCCATCGATATCGGTGTCGATGATCTTCAGGATAGCCGCCAAGGGGTCTTCCAACCCGTTCATCACCCCATAAATCTGAGGATGGTCAAACGCTGCAAGGAACAGCGTTCCGTCCTCCCTCGTCAATGTGGTTCTATTTCGTTCCAATCCGTTCATTGTCCCTTCCTTTTGAACAATTGTTCAATATATTGCTTTCTATCTTCATCATAAGTAACACAATATCTTGCTGTCAATGAGAATGTTTGTTCGAAAATACTCTAGGTCCAGAACATTTGTTCAAAGGATACCTGAGGGCAGGGCAGATCATCCATCCTGATTGATGATTCGGTGTTCATTGAAATGGTACAGGGTGACCACATGATGATTTGAGACCGCAGGAGGGTGGATATGAGGGAAAACAGGAGAGCGGGAGGACGGTATGCGCGTCTGATCGTAGAATCGGAAGCCTTGGTGAAACTGCCTCTTCATAGCGGTGAGCACCGACAGGAGGGGGACTGGGAGAGAGGATTTGACAGCATCTCCTCAGCCCTCTTCTATGATAGGGGGGAAGTGTTAAATATATTTAACAGAACTTGCTGTATGTTCAATAGTGTTAAATATATTTAATTCTATTGCTCTTCTGGTGGACATGCGGTATGCTGGATGTATGATTATACGAGAGATATATCTTGAGCGTATTCGCCCCTTCTATGATTCAGAGCTCATCAAGGTTATTTCCGGGGTGCGTCGCTGCGGCAAGTCGACGGTGCTGGTGCAGATTATCAGCGAGCTCAAGGCCAGAGGAGTTGAGGATGACCAAATTTTGTACATCAACTTCGAGGATTTCCAGTTTCAAGAAATTACCGAGGCCACGGCTCTCTACACGTATATACAGCAGCACCTGAAGCCAGGGAAGAAAACGTATCTGTTCATCGATGAGATTCAGAATGTCGACCGCTTTGAACTGGTCATCAACTCCTTTCGCGCAACCACTGATGTGAGCATCTTTATCACCGGTTCGAATTCAAAGCTCCTCAGTGGAGAGTTGGCAACCCATCTGACCGGCCGTACCGTGAATTTCAAGATTATGCCGTTCACCTTCCGGGAATATCATGATTTTCTCAGGAGCAGGGGAAATCAACGGCAGCGGTCAGAACTCTTTGAGGAATACCTGGAATGGGGGGGCTTCCCCCTTGTTGCTCAAGAAGAAGATCCTCGAGTCAAGCATGTCATACTATCGAGTCACTATGATTCCATCGTGCTCAAGGATATCATCATGCGCAATAGAGTGGCCTCCCCTCACACCCTCGAGCGGGTGCTCGACTACGTCATCGCCAACTCCTCCACGACGATCTCAGGGAATGCCATTGCAAAATCACTCAGTGACCACGTGCAGCGGGTGTCTGCCCCAACGATCTATGACTACCTGAGATACATAAGTGAAGCGTGTGTGTGCGATTTGGTCCCGCGGTACGATATCAGAGGCAAGGCACAACTCTCCTTTCTTGAAAAAGTATACGTGTGTGACCTGGGCTTCTTCACGATGCGGAAGAATCGGGTGAAGGATGAGTTGGGCTATCTCTTTGAGACCCTCTGCTACAACGAGCTCATTGCCCGTGGCTATGCCGTATATGTCGGCAAGACGCAACGGGGTGAGGTGGATTTCATAGCAGAACGGGGTGGGAAGCGTAGCTACTATCAGGTATGCTATCTCATGAACAGCCGAGAGACGGTAGAGCGGGAGTTCGGCGCTTTTGCCTCGATCGCGGACAACTATCCGCGGTATGTGCTCTCGATGGATCCCGTCAACCTCTCTCGCGACGGTATACTTCATCTGAATATCATCGATTGGCTGCTGACGGATGACCGGTAGACGCAGAGCCGCGAACACCCTGCACCAGGGCGAAGAGAGGGATGGTGGCACGATGCAATCGCATCGAAAGAAGACGCGTCACCCTGCGATGACGATCCGAAATGGCACAATCTTTTGCATCTTCTCGCCGTTGTATGGCATACTGGGCGCATGATAATCAAAACCGACCGCTATCGCCACCGCTACACGGTGGGTGAGATGTACCGCGTCCTGCTCGCTGTGCTCCCTTCGATCGGGATCCTGAAGAGAAACCGCAAGGATGAAATCGTCGACGCCCAGTTCGTCGAGCGCCTGATGCTTGCCGTCACCGAGGTGAACGGGTGCGCCGTCTGCAGCTATGCCCACGCCAAGATGGCGCTGGAGGGAGGCTTCAGCGAAGAGGAGGTGGCCGCCTTCCTCGGGGGAAGCGACACCTTCGTCAAAGCCGAGGAGGCGACCGCGATCCTCTTCGCCCAAAGCTATGCCGATGCGGCGGGCGTCCTCGATGAAGAGCAGTATGCGCGCGTGGTGGCCGAGTACGGCGAGGAGAAGAGCGAGGTCATCCTCGCCGCCATCCGGGGCATGATGGGTGGCAACGTCATCGGCCTGCCGTACAGCGCGCTGCAGTCGCGCTTCAAAGCCAAGGCGCGCTATACGAACTCGTCGCTGTTCTATGAGATCGGGATGAGCCTGGCCCCGCTGCTGTTGATCCCGGTGGCGCTCCTGCACCACCTTGTTCGACGAACCGTTTCACTGTTTCACTGAGGTTTGAGGCGGTCCAAGACGCGCCTGCACGATTCGATGGTCCTATCGATCTCCTCATCGGTGGTGGCATAACCCGGGCTGAAGCGCACCGTTCCGCGCGGGAAGGTCCCCATGGCCTGATGGGCCGTGGGGGCGCAGTGGAGGCCCACCCGTATCTCGATGCCTCCATCGAGGAAGAGCTCATAGGCGACCTGGGCGTTGTCCAGGAAGGGGAAATCCACACTGATGACGCTGGTGCGTCCTTCCATGCCCTTCGGTCCCACCACCTGCAGGCGCTCCTCGCTCAGAAAGTAGGAGAGCAGGCGTTCAGTCGTCTCCTGTTCCCGCTTGATGATGGCTTCTTTGTTTTCCTGGATGTAGTCCATCGCCACCGAGAGGCCGATGATGCCGGGAAGGTTCTGTGTCCCCGCCTCGAACTTGTCGGGAAGGAACTCCGGCATCGTGAGCAGGTCGCTCTTGCTCCCCGTTCCCCCGTACGCCCACGGCGTGACTGTGCGGGCTACACGCTCTGAGAGGACCATGCCCCCGACCCCCTGCGGGCCGAGCAGGCTCTTGTGCCCGGTGAAGGCGATGGCGTCGATGCCGTCGTCCTTGAGCGAGAGCGTGCTCGAGAGCGGCAGTTGGGCGGCATCGATGATGGTCAACAACCCGTAGTGCGCACCGATGGAGGCGACCTCCCGAACCCTCTGGATGGTGCCGGTGACATTGGAGGCCTGCCCCATGATGATGGCCCGCGTCCGTTTTGTGATGAGGCGGGGAATCTCGTCAAGGAGAATTCTCCCGTCTTCATCGCAGGGGATGAGGGAGTAGGGGATTGCGAGGTGGGTGAGCGGGCGCATGACCGCGTTGTGCTCCATCGCAGTGACGAGGACATGGTCAGCGGAGGTGAAGAGCCCAGCGATAAGCGTATTGATGGCATGGGTCACGTTGAGGGTGAAGGTGACGTTTCGACTCTCTGCAGCACCAAAGAGGGTGGCAAGTTTCTCCCGGCACCCATCGATTCGCCCCGCCGTCTCCCAGGCGCGGTCATAGGCGCCTCTGCCGGTATTCACGGCATCGTGGGTGATGAAGGATGCGACCGCGTCGGCGACCGTCGGTGCTTTTGGCCATGCGGTGGCCGCATTATCGAGATAGATTGTGCTCATTGCCCCATCCTACCACAGGAGTATGAAAATTCCCATTGTGTTTTACTCTGAACAACGGGTATGATGTCGGTTGTCAGGAGGAAGGATGAACCTCTCACAGGAAAAGAAAGGTCTCATCGTCGCAGGTACGATCACCGGCATCATCTCGGTGGTGCTCGTCCTGCTCGGAAACCCCGCGAACATGGGGTTCTGCATCGCCTGCTTCTATCGCGATATCGCCGGTGCCCTGTCGCTGCACAGCGCGGCGGTGGTGCAGTATGCCCGCCCGGAGATCATCGGTCTCTTGCTCGGCTCGCTCTTCATCAGCATCGCGCGCAAGGAGTTTCGCCCGAGAGGGGGGTCGAGCCCGATGATCCGCTTCGTCATCTCGTTCTTCGTGATGATCGGGGCCTTGGTCTTCTTGGGCTGTCCCTTCAGGATGCTGCTGCGCCTCTCTGGTGGGGACCTCAATGCGCTGGTCGCGCTCGCCGGGTTCATCGCCGGCATCATCGCGGGCGTACTCCTCTTGAACCGAGGCTTTACCCTCGGCAGGAGCCATACGCAGTCGACAGTAGAGGGAGGGGCCATCAGCGGGGTGTTCTTCGCCCTCCTCTTGATCCTGCTCTTCATCCCATCGCTGCTCAAATTCAGTACATCAGGTCCCGGCAGCATGCGGGCCCCTGTCATCATCTCGCTCGCAGCGGGACTCATCGTGGGGGCGCTCGCCCAGCGCAACCGCTTCTGTATGGCCGGTGGCATCCGTGATCTCTTCCTCTTTCGCGATTCGACGCTGCTCTTGGGGTCCATCATGGTGTTGGTGGCCGCGTTCATCATGAACCTGGTGACGGGGAACTTCCACCTCGGCTTTACCGGCCAAAGCGTCGCCCACACCGATTGGCTCTGGAATTTCCTCGGCATGGCCCTGGTCGGCTACGGCTCGGTGTTGCTCGGCGGCTGTCCGCTGAGGCAGACGATCCTCGCCGGAGAGGGGAACAGCGACAGCGCCATGAGCGTCTTGGGGATGGTCGCGGGCGCCGCGTTCGCCCACAACTTCGGCCTCGCATCCTCGGCCCAAGGGACGACGGTGGGCGGCCGGTGGGCCACCATCCTCGGTTTTGTTGTGATCACAACCATCGCGTTGGTCATCATCCACACGCACAAGAAGGAGGCAGTACATGGAAATTGATGCACGGGGACTCTCCTGTCCACAGCCGGTCATCGAGACACGGAAGGCGATTCTCTCCAAGGTGACGAGCTTCTCGGTGCTCGTCGACAACATCGCGGCCAAGGAGAACGTGACTCGATATGCCACAGTCCAGCACTACGATGTCGTCGAAACCACCACCGAATATGGGTGGAAGTTGGACTTGGAGAAGCGATGACCGCGTTCATCGCCACCTTCCACAGCCAGTGGGGGGCGGTGCAGTTCCTCAAGAATGCGAAACAGCACCAGATCCCGTGCCGGCTCGCACCGGTGCCCAGAACCCTCTCATCATCCTGCGGCACCTGTGCCCACTATTCTCACCACGATTGGGATCCCGGGTTCGTGATGAAGGATCTCGAGACCATCTATCGGACCACCGAAGGTGGGTATGAGGCGGTCCACCAGGGGGAGTGAGGGCTTCCTCTTCCGTTCCTCTCCCCGCCCTTCCATCCATCCTACTGCACCTCTTCTCCCTGTGGAAATAATCATTTATTGAATGAGTGGGAATTTTCATTCTCAGCTCAGTTATTCACAACCTTTCGCTGGCTAGCTAAGGGGGTGCTATATGGTTTGAGATCCTATCACCATGGGTCTACCGAAGGACCGAAAGCCCCAATACCTTCTCCATCGCATCAAAGTCCCGGTCGTTGTGCAAGAGTTCGTATCCATGGGCGATGCAGAAGGTGGCGATCAGCACATCGATGGTCTTACGCACCGTGATACCATTCTTTCTGAGTGTTCTATAGTGCTCTGCCGCCCTGACCGCCATCTCTTTACCGACGAAATCATGGTATTCGAGGGCCTCCATGAGCTGTTTGCCTTTCGCAAGATCTTTGGTACTACGAAAGCCTTGGAGAAACTCGGTGATGATCAAATCCCCGGTGATGATCCTAGATTGTAACAACGCACGATCCAGTAGCTCGGTTTGGTCCGTATTGATCCCATTTACATAGTCAATCCACACCGAAGTATCCACGACGATCATGCATCACTCCGCATCGCATCAAGATCGCCTTCCCAAGAAAGTGTTCCCCTGAGCTCGCGAATCTTTGCTTGTTTTTTCATAACGATGAGGAGCTTCAGTCCTTCCTCCACCGCCTCTCTTTTGGTTTTGAGACCGGAGAGCGTGAGTGCCTGCTCCATCAGGTGATCATCAATGACAATATTGGTCCGCATGGGAACCTCCGAATAGTGATGTGTATCATACAGGGTAAGTATACACATTAATGCCTCTTCGTCAAATACTTGTTTCGGTACTATCTGTATAGATGACCGGTTGTGTCGCACGATCAAAACACCCCTCCCTCCAGCATCGACAGGTATCCCTCCTCGCTGAAGATCAGGTGGTCGAGCAGCTTGATGCCCAACAGTTCCCCCGCTTGTCTCAATCGCCTCGTGACGTCCCGGTCATCTCCTGAGGGCTCGAGGTTGCCGCTCGGGTGGTTGTGGGCCACGATGATGGCGGTGGCCCGGCCTCTGACGGCTTCGCCGAAGACCTCTCTCGGGTGCACGATGGTTCTGTTGACCAGGCCGATCGAGCAGACGTTGATGGAGAGCACCTCGTGGGCCCCGTTGAGGCAGATGGAGAGGAAGTGCTCCTGCATCCGGGTGGCGTAGTGCCTGATGAGGGGGTAGATGTCCGCCGGGGTGGCGATCTGTCGTCTCTTGGGGGGAAGGCGCCTCCGTCCCAGCTCCAGGGCTGCGCCGATGAGGGTCGCCTTCGCGGTGCCCAAGCCTTGGATTTGAATCAGTTCCTCATGGGTCACCGTCGCCTTGCGGTCGAGGAGTTCCATCAAGTCCCGGGCGATGGCGGTGACGCTGCGCCCACGGTTTCCGCTTCCGATGAGGATGGAGAAGAGCTCTTGGTCGGTGAGTGCTTCCGCTCCCTTGGACAGCATCCGCTCCCGGGGTCGGTCGCAGACTGCCATCTCCTTGATCTTCAGATCATGTGGTTCGTTGATTATGTATCTCATACCTGCTAAGGGGAGGAAGGGGCCTGTTTGCTTGAGCAGGGTGGTGAGAGTGTGGTACAAACGATGGTATGCAGGAGCATACCCATCGAATCGGTGACTTGGCGCGCCTGTGCAACGTCACCGTCCGTACCATCCGGTACTATGAATCCCTCGGCCTCTTGAAGAGCGATTTCCGCTCTTCCGGCGGACAGCGCTACTACAGCGATGCCGATGTCATCTATCTCAAAAGAATCGCCGAGCTGAAGGAGCTCGACTTCACCCTCGCGGAGATCCGGACCATCATCCACATGGGAAAGGACGATCAGAGCGGGGAGAAACGACGCTTGGAGCTCTTGCGGCAGTACCGCATCAAGCTCAGCGAAGCGCTCAAACGACAGGGGCAGCTGGAGAAGCGCATCGAGGACCTGGCCTGGCACATCGAGCAGCTGGAGAGCACCACCGAGTTCCAAGAGTGCCCGGGCCTCGAGTGCAAGCGGTGCAGTTTCAAGGAGCGCTGTCGCTTCCGCCAGCTCTAGCTACATCTGCATCCTGAGAAACTCAGAAAGGTAGCCGTCGATCTCCTTCGCGAGGGCGCGACTGGTCTCCTCAGCGCTTCTGTTCTCCTCGAGCATCTTCAGAATGCCGCTCTGGAAGGCGTAGTAGATCTGGTAGGCGCTCGGTACCCAGATGCCCTGGAGGCGTGGGTTGGAGGCGAGCAGCTGCTCGATGGCCACCCCGGCCCTTGGATTTTCCTTCAGGTGTTGGGTGAACGCCTCCATGGTGTAGGTGTCCCGGTTGATGGGGAAGTACCCGGTCTCGATGTGCCAGAAGAGCTGTTGCTCAGGTGCGGTGAGGAACTTGATGAACTGCCACGTCTCCTTCTGGTGACCGCTCTTGTTGTCCAGGGCCCAGAGCGCCCCGCCTCCGACATTCACCCCACCGGTGGCGCGCTCGTCGACCATCGGGAAGGGGGCGACGCCGAGCTCGAAGCGGGAGCCGACCATCTGCTCGATGGTGGTGAGGTTGCTCGTCGAAGCGACGATCATGGCCACCCGGCCGCTGGCGAAGGCGCCGTTGAGGTCGCTGGTCAGGTTCTCCAGCGAGCCGGTGTCGTAGAGCGCCTGCCACTTGGTGAGGAAGTTCACCATCGTGCCGTTGTCGTCGAAGAGGACCCGGGTGGGGATGCCGGTATGCCCGTTCTCCTCATCGGTGATGTAGGAGAGGCCGTTCTGCTGGCCGAGCCAGCACATCAGCTCATAGGTGGTGGGCACGTTTGCAAAGCCGTAGCGGGTCACCTTGCCCTTCGCGTCGGTCTGTTTGAGATGCAGCGCTGTTTCTGTCAGCTCATCGAGGGTCCTCGGAGGTTTGGTGATGCCGGCTTCGTCGAAGGCGCTCTTGTTGTAGTAGAGGAGGATCGTGGAGCTGTTGAACGGCATGGCGATCATCTGCTCGCGGTAGGTGACCGAGAGGCGGGCCGCCTCAAGGATCTGGGAGAGGTCCCAGCCGTCCTCGTCGGCGAGGCGTTCCATCGAGATGAGGCTCCGGTCGTCTCTCACATCGAGCACCGCCGCCCCGTCAAGCTGGACGAGGTCGGGCAGGTCGGTCGTGGTATTCGACTGCATGATGGCCTTGGTCTTGGTCAGGACGTCGTTGGCCTTGCCTTGGTAGACGCCATGTACGACGATGCCTTGATCTTTTCCGATGGTGGTGTTGAAGCGCTCGATGAGGGTTTCGGTCGCCTTGCCGGCGATTCCGCTGTTCGGGTGCCACCAGGTGATGGTCACCACATCGGAGGGATGGCTCTCCCCCTGGCCAAGGGCGAAGAGGCTCGTGAGAGCCAACAGGGTGAGGGTAAGGATCAACACGGTTCGTTTCATGATTATCTCCCGGTGAAGTGTGTGGACACACTGTCTTGAATCGGATTATGCAGGGCGATGAAGGTGATGAGGATCGGGGTCATCAACACCGTGATGGCTGCAAACTGTGGGCCGTAGTCGAGGTTCTCTGAGAAGCCGAGCATCGTCAGGCCCACCTGGACGGTGCGCATCGACTCGCGGTTGGTCACCAAGAGTGGCCAGAGGTAGTCGTTGAAGATCGTGGAGAAGGAGTGGATGGCCAGCGTGATGACCACGGCCTTGCTGATGGGCAAGAGGAGGGTGGCCAAAAAGCGGGTGTCGCTGCACCCCTCGATGATGGCCGCCTCCCGGTACTCCCGGCTGACCGTCTTGAAGTACTGGCGCAGCATGAGGAGGTGGGTGGGAGCCAAGAGCGTGATGCTGATGATCCCCAGGTAGGTGTCGGTCAGCCTCAAGGCGCGGATGGTGGAGTAGTTCTCCAGGATCAAGGCGTCGGGGGGCAGCAGCATCGTGGCCACGATGAGGATGAAGAGGATGTTCTTGCCCCGGAACTCCATGAAGGTGAAGGCGTAGGCGCCGATGATCGAAATGGCCATCCGAAGAATCGTCCCCACCAGTGCGCTGTAGAGGGAGTTGGTGAGGAAGAGCAAGAGGTTCGACTCGCTGAAGGCCCGCGCGTAGTTGTCGAGGGTGGGGGCGGAGGGCAAGAGCCGTGCCGGGATGGCGGTGAAATCGGCGTACGGGAAGAACGACGCGCTGATGGTGTAGAAGATCGGGAAGACCACGATGAGGGAGAAGAGGGTGGCCGCGATGGGGATGAGGCGTTTCACTGGTAGTAGACCCTCCGTCTCTCGAGGCGCATCAGGAGCAGCAGCACCGAGAAGGTGAGGAGGAAGACCACCGTCGCGATGGTCGAGCCCATGGCGTAGTTGCCGCTCCTGAACCCATCGAGGTACATCTGGTAGACCAAGGTCTGCGTCGAGCGGAAGGGGCCGCCCTCGGTGAGGATCATCACCGGGGAGGAGATCAGCATCGCATCCTTGATGTTGGTCACGACGACGAAGAGCAGCGTCGAGCTGATGAGCGGCCCCTGGAGGTAGCGGAAGGTCTGCCTTCCGTTGGCTCCCTCGATCTGCGCCACTTCTAAGAGGTCGGTCGGTACATTGCGCAGCGCGGCGCTGAAGAGGAGGAAGTCGAGGCCGATGTCCAGCCCCACACCGGCGATGACGAGGAGCGCCATGGCGGCATGGCGATTGTTGAACCACTGGACATTGAGGCCAAAGAGTCGGTTGATGATCCCGATGGAGGGATTGAACATCATCTTGAGGATCATCATCGAGCTGGAGAGGCCGACGGCCATCGGGAGGAAGAAGAAGATCTGGTTGAGGGTGGCGAGCTTGCCGCTTCGGTTGGTGAGGAGGGCCGCGCTGAGGCAGATGATGATGTTGGTCGGCACGAAGAAGAGGGTGAAGCGCAGCGTATTGGAGAGGCTTGCCTGGAAGCTGGGGTTGGTGAAGAGGCGGCGGTAGTTCTCCAGGCCGATGAAGCTGAGGTGCTTGCCGGAGAGCGATATGGTGTGGAGGCTGTTGATCAGGGTGAGGATGAAGGGGCGATAGCTGAAGAGCACGGCGAGCAGGAGCGCCGGGGAGATGAGGAGATAGGGTTTGATCCGCGAGTGGTAGTGTTGCTTCATACAGAGGTAGTCCACTGCATATGGTACTGTTTTTGCTCTTTGTGCGGCAAGGCGAGAGAAGTCGATAAACCCATGATTGTCAACAAAATACCTGACGTGTCGCGCCCTACGTCAACTTTTTACGGATATTTCTCTTTTCAACGATTGGCCTTGTATGCCATGATGAGGCCATGAACCTACCAAAAGACCTTTTTGAGCGCTGCACGCTCGTCAGTGAGAGATGGGATGACCTCATGGCTGCCATCGAGAGTCAATTCGACGATCCTCCGGTGTTTGAAGACGAGTTGGAAGCGTTGGTCGAGTACGCGATCGAGCAGCTACCGACGCGCGATGACTTTTCCGACCATCTGGCAGATCAGTTCGTCAACAGCCGGACACTGGGAGACGCCCCCTGTATGGCGCGGGTGCTGGATGCCTATCCCCACGATGATGTGGTCCGCTCGATCCTGGGAGAGTGGGCGCAGAAGCCCGCCTTCTATGCCGCCTTCTCCATCAAAGCGCAGATCGGCGACAGTCTGTATGAGATCGAGGAGCTCACGCACGGAAGGCGCCATACGCTCTACTCTCCGGGCCTGAAGAAGCTGCAGAACCGCAGGGAGAGCCGGGCGGCGACCTATATCGCCCTCCTGGTGGACAACGGGCTCTGCCTGCAGACGGCGAGCATCCTCTATTACAATCATCTGGACTCTGATGATATTGATTTCATCGCTCATGTCGTCGATGAACCGCTGTACAAGAAGGCTGGCTTCGACGGCGTGCTGAAGGAGTACCCCAAGCTCTTCATCCCCCTGTTCCAGCTCTCAGCGATTCCGGATATTACCTTCAGAGGGGTCGATATGGTCGGCCAATTCGCCGCCATCGCCCCGGTCTCCTACTGCTTTGAGGAGCCGTATTGGAGGATGGTGGAATCGGGGGAGGCGAGGCAGTACCTCTTGGACGAAGCCAGTGAGGAGATGGTGCAAACCTGGGGTGAGCAGCTCTTCTTTGAAGTGCCGGGCGCATTCAACATCCGCATCTTCGATCTTGCGGGGAAGTGGTATCTGTTGACCCACTCCAAAGAGTCATTTGCCACCATCGCCGCCATGATGGGCTCTCCCGCATTGCGTGCCGAGTATAGCCCTTCGGTTGCACTGCTGCTCTCCCTTGAACAGCACGGATACCCCATGCCGTGGGCCCCCTTCATCTTGACGGATGGCTCAAACGAGCATGTCGAGGAAGAGGAAGACGGTGCGGGGTCGGAACAATTCGATCGGATGAATGCCTTCATGGCCGAGTATGTGCAAAATCGCAACGAAGGAGTCAGCACCGATGTGAAGCAGCTCGCCCGGCGACATGGCATGAGGCTTAGTGAGGCTGAGCAGATTGTCGCCCAGATGGACACGGTCTTGGCTCGCTACCTCTGGGTTGTTCCTCCCGAGGAGGAGGAGTATCAGATGAGCGGCCAATGGCCGGTGCCTTCACCGGTGATGCTGCGGAATTTCGGCGACAGCCTGAGCGACTCACAGCTCTTCTTCATCCTTGAAGAAGGGGAAGCCATCGATCGCTTCAATGCCCATACCCAGGGAGTCTGGACGAATCGGGTGGCCCAATGGGGCCTCGCCGCCGTGATCGAGGAGCTCTTTTTGGATCTGTACGACTGGGATGACAGCGGCTACAGCATGCTGAACCTGCTCTTGTGGATCGTATTGCACAAGAAGGGTGAGCCGGTCTTGGTGCGCAGCATCGCCGTGGAGGCGTTCAAGCTCTTCCCGTATCTCTCCCAGGGGTACGATTTTGAACCCTTCGTCGAGCGCTTCAGCACCGCCGTCATCAAGGCGGGGGTCTCCACCTCCCTGCTCAGGGTCAAGGAGCGTCCCCGCGGAGAGGCGCGCCGGCGCGGCCTCTATACCGTACAGGCCTCAGAGTTGCTCTCTTACCTTATCACGGCGATTCCTCACTCGGTGTAGAAGAGCTTCTGCGCATCGGCGAAGGCCCGCTTCTTGGAGAGGATCAGGTAGGCGACGAAGGAGGCGACCAGGTAGAAGGCGCTGATGGCGATGGCCAGGCCGAAGAGCGCCGGGTTGCTCTTCGTCACGCTGAAGGCCGGCAGGTTCACCGAGAGGATGATCGGGATGGCGAGGACGAAGACGATGCCCACCGAGTAGAGGTAGTCGGTGGCCACCGGTGTCTCGAACTCGGCGTCGACGACCCTCAGCAGTGCCAGGCCCGTCGGCAGGGTGCCCGTGGCGGTGCCGTAGATGACGAGCATCCGGAAGAACTGGTGGTCGCTGTAGAGGCGTGAGCAGTACCAGGGGAGGATGAAGACGGTGATGATGATCCCCACCAGGGTGAGGACGAGGATCGGGACCCAGTAGCCTTGGACGGTGACCAACGAGATCGCCCCGAGGCTGCTGGCCACCGTCACATCGACGGAGAAGCCGTTGATTCGGTTCAGCGTCCCGTTGTCGATGGTGGTCTCCACCCCCACGCTGCGCATGAAGAGCTTGACGGCCAGGGCACAGAAGGCGCTGAAGATGAAGTTGATGCCCCACAGGCTCTCGGCAAGATCGACTCCCAGCGGTCCGATGAGGTGCAGGGCCAGGGTCAAGGCGCTGAGGACCGCCCAACTGAGCAGGTAGGTCGCCATGACGAGGGCGACGTGGTAGGAGAGTGAGTCGAGCGATTCGCCGTCGGTCGAGAGGTAGGCGCCGACGGGGCGCTCGCTCTCCAGGCGGCTGAAGAAGCCGGTCCGCACGCTCTTTGCGTTGATGCGCGTGGCTTGGTCGCGTGCGATCCAGCCACGCTTCAGTCCTTGGTTGATCAGGACGACACCGCCGAAGCTCCCGATCAGGAAGCCGATGGCCGCCATCGTCAACCCCACTGAAGACGCACCGCGAAAGCCCATCTTCTCCCACCCCATGGCGATGGAGTAGGCTTGGCCCGGCCCGAGCTCGAAGCCGAGGGGAAGGGTGAAGCCGATGGCGGGGAAGAGGTCGGGGGAG
>LVBF01000197.1 GCA_001604325.1 Spirochaetales bacterium Spiro_04 | reverse complement strand
GCCCATCACCATCAGAAGAAGAGAGTATCCAAGGAGGATCATGATGAACCCTGTCCGCGTAGCACTGCTCGGCGCCGGTGACCGAGGCCGTTTCACGTATGCCAAGTACGCCCTCGACCATCCGGATGAATTGACCATTGTGGCGATCGCAGAACCTGATGAGACCAAACGACGGCGGATCGTCGAGGAGCACTCGATCGAGAGCGGCCTCGCCGTCAGCGATTGGCGAGCGCTCTTTGAGAGACCGCTTCCTGTCGATGCGGTCATCATCGCCATCCAAGATGCGATGCACAAGGATGCGATCCTCGCCGCCATGGAGGGCCAGTACCATATCCTGTGTGAAAAACCGGTGGTGACGACCCTCGAGGAGAGCAAGGCGATCGCAGAGAGAGCGAAGCAGTATGACAAGGTCTTCTCCGTAGCCCATGTCCTGCGCTACTCCCGCTTCTTCAACAAGGTGCGCCACCTGCTCGATGAGGGGGCCATCGGGCGTTTGATTGGCATTGAATTGGATGAATCGGTCGGACACATCCACATGTCGCACAGCTTTGTCCGCGGACATTGGAACAACTCGAATACCTCGGCGCCGATGATCCTGGCGAAGAGCTGCCATGACCTCGACATCCTGCGCTACCTTGCCGGCAGCGAGTGCACGTCGCTCTCATCGTACGGGGATCTCCACCACTTCACTGCGGAACACAAACCGGCGGGGGCCACCGCGCGTTGCACCGACGGGTGTCCCCACCTCCAGACCTGTCCGTATGCCGCCCAAAAGATCTACCTCGGGGACAACATCGGATGGCCGGTAAGTGTCATCACCACCGATTTGAGCATCGAGGGGCGGCTGAAGGCGCTCAGGGAAGGACCATGGGGGCGCTGTGTCTATCAATGTGACAACAATGTCGTGGACCATCAGACCGTCCAGATGCGCTTTGAAAACGGCGTCATCGCCACCTTCACCATGAGTGGGTTCACGATGAAGACGCACCGCACCCTTCGCCTGATGGGAACGGGCGGTGAGCTGAAGGGCGACATGGAGGCGGGCCTCCTCACCCTCCAGGATTTCAGCTCGCGCGAGGAGCAGACCATCCAGTTGGAAACCACACGGGAAGGACACTCGGGCAGTGATGCACGCTTCATCGCCGACTTTGTCCGCCTCGTTCGCTCTCACATCACCGAAGGCGGCACGTCGGTGGCCCAAGCCCTGCATAGCCACAATATGGCCTTCGCTGCCGAAGCCTCACGGCTCTCGGGAGGTGCCAAGATTGAGATGAAGGAGTACCAAGAGCAGTAGGAGAAACTTCAATCATTATCTTTCAAATTATGAAAATTATTGCAATATATTGATTGTATTTATTGCATCTCCTCCAATTCATGCTATACTGAGCAACGGAGCGGGAGGGGTGATGGAGCGCTTGAACAGCCGTCAAAACACAATCTTTCGGTGTATCGAGGAGCATGGCTCGATTCCACTGCGCGACCTCTTTGCCCGCTTCGACGTCTCCGAGGCGACGATCCGGCGCGACCTCGCCCTCATGGAGG
>LVBF01000196.1 GCA_001604325.1 Spirochaetales bacterium Spiro_04 | reverse complement strand
CTCACGGGTGACGGTGGCCGAGCCGTGGCGGTACTGCTCCACCATGACGAACATCGGCACTCCCTGCGGACTGCGGAACCACGGGATGATCGTCACCCAGGTTGGGGCATCGACCTCGATGAAAAGCGAGGAGCGTCCGTCGCTTGAGGAGCGCTCGACGGTGCGCACATCGAAGATCGGGCCTTTGTAGACACGCTTCTTCTCCCCGGTCTTCCAGACCAGGTGGCTGGTGGACCGGCCACGATCATCGCCGAAAGGGTTGAACATCAGGATCTCCCTCCGTCACTGGAGACCGGTGTGCCGGATTCGATCTTCTCTGCGATGGCGACGAACGCCTGGCTGACGTGGCTCTCCGGCCTCAGGCCGAGGTAGCTCTTCCCGGCATCCTCGGCCTCCATGAGGGGAACCTCCATCGGCACCCGACCGAGGAAGGGGGCGTCCATCTCACGGGCCATCTTCTCTCCGCCGCCGATGCCGAAGACCGGGATCTCGGTGTTGCAGTGCGGGCAGAAGAGGCCGCTCATGTTCTCCACGATGCCGAGGATCGCCACCCCCATCGAGCGGGAGAAGGAGACGCTGCGCCGGGCATCGAGGATCGCCACCTCCTGCGGGGTGGTGACGATGATCGTGCCGGTCAACTCCTTGATGGTCTGGCAGATCGTCAGCTGCTCGTCCCCGGTCCCCGGAGGCGAGTCGATGAGCAGGTAGTCGAGCTCTCCCCACTCCGCCTGGGCGAGGAACTGGCGGATGGCCGCCGTCTTCATCGGGCCGCGCCAGACGACGGGGCTGTCCTGCTCGCGGATGGCGAAGGAGAGGCTCATCACCTTCAAGCCCGGCTTCGCCTCGACGGGGAAGAAGTTCTCCCCCTCCCCCTGTGTGGTGAGGATGCCGTCCTCACAGCCGAGCATCTTGGCCACGTTGGGGCCGTGGAGGTCGACGTCGAGAATCCCCACCGTCCGCCCGCGCTCGACGAGCGCATTGGCGAGGTTGACCGTCATCGTGGTCTTTCCCACCCCGCCCTTGCCACTCATGATCAGGATCTTACGCCCGATTTTATCCATATGTGACCGAATCGCCTTGTCTTCGGCGATCCGCTGTGCAAAATCAATTCCCTCACTCATACCGCTCTTCCTTCTTCAGGCCGTTGCCTCTGTGTAAAGTAGCCAAAGGAGGAGAAGAAGTAAAGGCATGAGCCTGAATCATCTAGAGGAGAAACCATCGGGGTGGGAGGGGATGGCCATCTGTGTAATTTTGGTAAATCTGCACCATATTGCAACAATTCATCCATTTTTGGACCGTTGTTTCACTTACCATAAGTTAGTGTCCCATCATTACTTGAAACGACTGACTAGAATCCTGTATACTGATTTCCGTGCACTTTTCGTAGCCTTTGGCTACCGTCTCTATACCATTTCTTGTAGGAGTTCGTATGTCATTCTTAGCACAAATTCCGAAAGATCAGCTGATACACCAGCTCGAGGGTGGGGTCATCCTCATGATCCTCGGCCTCGCCACGGTCTTTGTTTTCCTCGTCCTGCTGATCTTTCTCACCAAGGGCACCAGTGCCTTGGCCCAAAAGATTGCCCCGACTACCAAGGGCGCGACCGCTCCGGGGTTCGTCCCCTCCTCCGCCTCCGATGCAGAGGTTGCGGCAGCCATCGCAGTGGCATTCGCAAAATCGAAAGAATAAGTAATTCCCACAGGAGATTTCCAGATGAAAAAACCCGTAAAATTTATGGTAACCGCCTTCCGCGATGGCTTTCAGTCCGTCTATGGGGCTCGTGTCTTCACCAAAGACTTCATGCCGGCAGTGGCCGCCGCCCGTGAGGCGGGCATCAACCACTTCGAGGCGGGCGGTGGAGCACGCTTCCAGTCCCTCTACTTCTATACCAATGAAGACGCCTTCGACATGATGGATGAGTTCCGCCAAGTCGCCGGGCCGGACGCCGACCTGCAGACCCTCTCCCGGGGTGTGAACGTCGTCGGCCTGGACAGCCAGCCGCGGGACATCATCAACCTCCACGCACAGCTCTTCAAGAAGCACGGGATCTCCACCATCCGTAACTTCGACGCCCTCAACGACGTCAACAACCTCGTCGACAGCGGCAAGGCCATCGTCGATGCAGGACTGCGCCACGAGGTGGTCGTCACCATGATGAGCCTGCCTCCTGGGGCCACCGGCGCCCACGACCCGGACTTCTACGAAGCCACGCTGCGCCAGATCCTCGACGCCGGCATCGAGTACCACTCCGTCTGCTTCAAGGACGCCAGCGGCACCTCCACCCCGGCCTACGTCCATGAGACCATCAAGCGGGCCCGCAAGCTCTTGGGCAAGGACATGAACATCGTCTTCCACAGCCACGACACCGCCGGCGTCTGCATCCAGCAGTACGTCTCTGCCCTCGACGCGGGAGCCAACCAGGTCGACCTTTCCATGAGCCCGGTCAGCGGCGGTACCTGCCAGCCTGATATCATCACCATGTGGCATGCCCTCCGGCACACCGACTACGACCTCGGCGTCGACATCAAGAAGGTGCGTGAGGCCGAGGCGGTCTTCGCCGACTGCATGAAGGACTACATCATCCCGCCCGAGGCGATGACCGTCAGCCCTGAGATCACCTTCAGCCCGCTGCCCGGCGGCGCACTCACCGCCAACACCCAGATGTTGCGGGACAACAATTTGATGGACAAGTACCCCGCCATCGTCGAGGCAATGGCCGAGACGGTCGAGAAGGGAGGCTTCGGCACCTCGGTGACCCCGGTCAGCCAGTTCTACTTCCAGCAGGCGTTCAACAACGTCATGTTCGGACCGTGGAAGAAGATCGCCGACGGCTACGGCAAGATGGTGCTCGGCTACTTCGGCAAGACCCCCGTCGAGCCGGACAGCGAGGTCGTCAAGGCCTGCGAGAGCGCCATGGGGCTCAAGCCGACCAAGGAGAAGGTCGTCGACATCAACGACAAGGATCCCTCCAAGGGCGTGAAGGCCGCCACGGCGATGCTTGAGGCCGAGGGGCTTGCCGTCACCGACGAGAACATCTTCATCGCCGCCTCCTGCAAGGAGAAGGGCATCCTCTACCTCACCGGCAAGGCCCAGCCCAACGGAATCTACAAGATCGACCGGGAAGCCGAGGCGGCCAAGGCCAAGGGTGAGTACACCGTCAACGTCGGTGGCAAGGCATATGGCGTCAAGCTTGCCGGCGGCAAGGCCACCGTCAACGGCGTCGAGTATCCGGTCAACGTCGGCTACGGCATCAACGAGGGCGCCATCGAGGAGGCCAAGGCCAAGGAGAGTGCGGCGGCATCCGACGCCCCGGCGGTCGCCACCAAGGCTGAAGCGACCACCGTCAAGGCTCCGATGCCCGGCTTGATCCTCCGCATCGAGGTCAAGGAGGGGCAGAAGGTGGCCAAGAACCAGCTGCTCCTCATCATGGAAGCCATGAAGATGGAAAATGAGATCTACGCTCCCTGTGAAGGCGTGGTAACCAAGATTTCTGTGACCCAGGGGCAACAGTTGCAGAGTGACGACGACCTGCTCGTCATCGGCTGAAGGAGTAGACAACAATGATTGGTGCTTCGTTTAGACAACTCTGGCAGTCCACCGGACTCTACGGGTTCATGGGGCTGGCCGAAGGCTTCGGCATCGGCAACCTGATCATGATCCTCGTCGGCTTCGTGCTCCTGTACCTGGCCATCAAGAAGGGGTTCGAACCGCTCTTGCTGATCCCGATCGGCTTCGGCTGTATCCTCTCCAACATCCCGATGGGCTACATCAGCGGGATCGATCCGGTCACCGGGGACGCAGGCTTCATCAAGATCCTCTTCGACATGGGCATCTCGAGCGGCCTCTTCCCGATCCTGATCTTCATGGGAGTGGGAGCGATGACCGACTTCGGTCCGCTCATCGCCAACCCCAAGACGCTGCTCTTGGGAGCGGCGGCCCAGCTGGGCATCTTCGCCGCCCTCATCGGCGCGCTCGCCCTCTCCTTCATCCCCGGCATTCACTTCGACCTCTATGCCGCAGGATCGATCGGGATCATCGGAGGGGCCGACGGACCGACGGCGATCTATGTAACCAGCCGCTTGGCGCCGGACCTCCTCGGTCCGATCGCCGTGGCGGCGTACAGCTACATGGCCCTCGTCCCGATCATCCAACCCCCGATCATGCGCCTGCTGACCACCGAGGAGGAGCGCAAGATAAAGATGGTACAGCTTCGTCCGGTCTCCAAGCTGGAGAAGATCCTCTTCCCCATCACGGTACTGACCACCTGTGCAGTGTTGTTGCCGTCGGCCACCCCGCTCATCGGGGCGCTGATGTTCGGCAACCTTGCCCGTGAGACCGGCGTCATCGACCGCCTCTCCGACACGATGCAGAACGCGTTGATGAATACCGTCACCATCTTCCTCGGCCTCTCGGTCGGTTCGAAGATGGAGGCGAGCCTCTTTCTGAACCTCAACACCCTCGGTATCCTGGCCCTCGGCATGGTGGCCTTCGGCCTGGGGACTGCAGGGGGCGTACTCATCGCCAAGCTGATGAACAAGCTCGACCCCAAGCACCCGGTCAACCCGCTCATCGGAAGCGCCGGTGTCTCGGCGGTCCCGATGGCAGCCCGTGTCTCCAGCAAGGTCGGCCAGGAGGCGGATCCGCAGAACTTCCTGCTCATGCACGCCATGGGACCCAACGTCGCCGGCGTCATCGGCAGCGCGGTCGCCGCCGGTGTATTGCTGGCCGTCATCCCCTTCATGATGGCGTAGAGCATTCACCCATCACGTCACACAGGCTGTCCAATCGGACAGCCTGTTTCTATTGGAGTGATGGCGTAATCATTATCAATATTCTGTCAATATATTGCTAAAGGGGAATTCAAAATGATGTACATACGGCCAGTTTCAGACTTACGTAATTAGTTTCCCGAGATCGAGGATCTCGTCGTGAGGAGCAACGAACCCGTCTATTTGACAAAGAATGGATACGGTTCAATGGTCCTTCTGAGCATAGAAAAATATAGCGAGCTCACCGACAGGATTGAGCTAAAACTTGCAGAAGCCGAATGGGCCGCTGAAAACGATGACACTCGGTACACCGCTTCCGAAGTGTACGACCGAATGAAGAAAGTCATCCATGAATGATCGTTCTCTGGCCCCATATATCCTCTGGCAATCACCGTGGTGTGGAAACGATTTTGAGGATACCAGATGTCTCTGCAGCTTCATGGAATACTGCAGAACTGAAGAGGAGCTCTCCTGCCATGGATAGACAAGCCTTGCTATTGAGCACAAAGGGCATTTCATTATCAGCAATCTACAGGTATGCCACCACCCATGGGTGGAAGAGCGTTTCTGGCTCCAAGCGAAGGATCTGGCTCTTTTCACATCCTGATCACAGCTTGGTTCAATTGCAAATTCCTATGGATACTGATGAAGATACCCCATTGGCCATCCTCGAGGTTGCCATGCGAGTCGCCGAAGTGGAGAACCGCTCGATCGATTCGGTCATCGCAGATCTCGAGGCGACCGGGGCTGATGTCCTTCGCCTGTGTGCAGTGTCAGAGGAGTTTCATGGCCCCTCCATCCCCGTTGAGCGAGCCCTTGGACTGCTCAATGGTACACGGCAACTGCTCAGTGGTGCCGCTTGTTCGGTGGTAAACCCCGTCCTACACTATGGCCGAACAGACAGCAAGGAGGCTCGCCAACTCCTCTCTGGAATGAAAATGGGACAGACCGAGCTCGGAAGCAACGCCGTCAAACTCCTCTGCCCGTTGGACGCAGTCCAAGCGCTCCCAACACGAAACAACGCTGAACCCTTCGTAAGAAGTGCCACCACCTTGGTCATGGGTGCCACCTCATCGTTGGTCCGTGCCATAGAGCAAGGGACAGTCGATGACCTTCTCGAGAAGCAATGCAGCAGCAGGAAGCCACCGCTGATCTCCTCCAACTTCTGCAAAGGATTGCTGGACTTGATCGGCGCCCAGGATCAAGGACAAATCATCCTCTCGATGACTTGGGGATCGCTTGACCAGCTCCCAGTGCCCAAAGTACCCGCTACGGTCCACCTCCTGGTGGATTACCATCGAAAGAT
>LVBF01000195.1 GCA_001604325.1 Spirochaetales bacterium Spiro_04 | reverse complement strand
CTGTAGGAGTACGCCACGTGGCTGACGGGGTGTTCCTTGTCCGAGCCGAAGGGGTCGGTCTCTGCTGTGTACGTACCCACAAACTCCCTGCCCTCAAGATCGGCGAGGCTCTGGTGTGAGAGCGCCTCCTTGAGCTTCAGGGAAGCCCGGTGCACCGCCTCTCCCGTAAAGAGGGTCTGCCGGCTCGCCGTGGAGGTGCCGCTGTCGGGGGTGCGCCGGGTATCGGGATCCTCGACGATGATTTGGTCACTTGCAAGCGAGCAAGTCTGGCCGACCATCTGCATGCAGATGGTCGCCACCCCCTGGCCCATGCAGGCCGCGCTGGTGCGGATGTGGACCTTTCCCCCTTCGACCGAGAGGATGCAGCGACCCGTGTCCGGGTAGCCACCGCCGAGACCGGTGTTCTTGAAGGCGGCGGCGATGCCGGCGGTGGGGGAGGAGTAGAACGCATCCTTGACCGCCTCGAGGCACTCGATGATGCCGGTGTCCCCGCCGGCGATCTGGCCGTTGGGGATCGTATCGCCGGGGGCCAGCGCATTGAGGCGCCTGATCTGCCAGTGATCGATGCCCACCTCTTCGGCGAGCAAGTTCATCACCGTCTCGATGGCGAAGCAGCTCTGCGTCACCCCGAAGCCCCGGAAGGCGCCGGCGGGTACCGTATTGGTGTAGACCGCCCACCCCTCGCTCTCGAAGGCGGGGATGCGGTAGGGGCCCGATGCGTGGACGCAGGCGCGTTGGAGCACCGGGCCCCCGAGGGAGGCGTACGCACCGGTATTCGAGTGGATCAGGCTACGCATCGCCGTGAGCCGTCCGTCTTCATCACAGCCGACGGTGAGCTCGATCTCCATGGGGTGGCGCTTGGGGTGGACGCGCAGCGAATCCTGGCGGCTGAGGCGGACCTTCACCGGCTTCTTCAGAATCCAGGCGGCCAGCGCTGCATGGTGCTGTACGCTCATGTCCTCCTTGCCGCCGAAGCCACCGCCGACGAGCATCGAGTGACAGCGCACCTTGTCGGGCGCGAGGGCGAGCATCACGGAGATCTCGCGCCGCTCATCGTAGATCGACTGGCCGCTGGTGTGGACCAATACCCCGTCTTCCCCGTCGGGCAGGGCGACGGCGCACTCCACCTCCATGAAGGCATGCTCGGTGTACGGGGTGGAGAAATGGCGGGTGATGACGTGCTTGCTCTCTTTCAGGGCCGTATCCACATCGCCGCGCTTGATGTGCTGGTGGCTGAGGATATTTCCCTTCTCGTGCAGGCGCGGGGCACCCTCTGACAGTGCATCGTTGATGGTGAGGAGCGGCTTCATCACCTCATAGGTGATGGTGACCAGCGATGCAATCTCGGAGAGGGTCTCAACGCTCTTTCCCACCACCAGGCAGATGGCGTCGCCGGTATAGCGGCAGATCTCTCCCACCGGGATGAAGACCGGCCAATCTTGGACGAGGTGCCCGATGGTGTTGCACGGCACGTCGTCTGCCGTGATGAGGGCGAGGAAGTCTTTGTGCTGCTCCGCCTTGGAGGCGTCGATCGAGAGGATCCGGGCCCGGGGGTAGGCTGAACGCACCGCCATGGCATGGCAGAGGCCATCGATGCGGATATCGTCGGCGTAGAGGCCGACTCCCAGCGCCTTCTTCTTTGCATCGATGCGCTGGTACCGGATCCCGACCGAGAGCTCGTCCCGGTTCTCGGGAACGGGGAGGTTTTCTCTCAGCATCCGCGCCGCGAGCAGGATCGCCTCCTCAATCTTCTTGTAGCCGGTGCAGCGGCAGATATTCCCCTTGATGCCCTCCTTGACCTGGGCGAGGGTTGGATTGGGTTCAACATCGAGGAGCGCCTTTGCGCTGATGATCATCCCGGGGGTGCAGAAGCCGCACTGCACCGCACCCGCCTCGGCGAAGGCGTAGGAGTAGACCGCCGCCTCGCGTTCGCTCAGCCCTTCGATGGTGGTCACGCGCTTGCCGTGAAGCTTTGAGAGGCGTACGGTGCACGCCTTGATCTTCTTCCCGTCGATGATGACGGTGCAGGTGCCGCAGGCACCCTCACTACACCCATCCTTGGTACCGGTGAGGTTCAAATCCTCACGGAGGAAGGTGAGCAACTTCTTGTCCTCACCGTGGTACTCGATTGGATTCCCGTTCACGCTGAATGCATACATAGCGTTCTTCTCTAACTCTATATGCCAGCCGCTTAGCCTCGGCGTCTCAGCCTCGGTCTGTGATACTGGAATCGAAGGTGCTTAGCCGGTGGCTAAATCCGTTTCTCCCGGTTGAAGGGCTTGCCGAGCGCGGTGGGACCGAGCAACTG
>LVBF01000026.1 GCA_001604325.1 Spirochaetales bacterium Spiro_04 | reverse complement strand
GCGCCGCTGGGGAGAGAGTGGTAGGATGGGCCCATGAAATCACTGTTCGCCTCCATCATCCACCATATCGGAGAAGCGAAGCGATGCATCGCCATCGTCGGAAGCGGCGGAAAGACCAGCCTCATGATAGGCCTCGCCAATGAGTACGCCAAGCGGGGGGAGCGCGTCCTCCTCTCCACCACCACCAAACTGCAGAAACCGGAGAATCGAGCCTACGGCTGCCATCGGTACTTTCACGATGACGCCATCCTGGAGACGGTCCACCACCCCGGAGAGAAGATCTTCTACGCCCTCGATGGGGAGGAGAAGGCCCTCGCCCCACCCATCGATCGCCTCGCCCTCTTGGCGGAACGCTTCTCCGTCAGTCTCCTCGAAGCCGATGGAGCGCGCGGCATGGATTTGAAGCTCCACAGTGAGCGTGACCCGGTCATCCCCCCCTTCACCACCGCCACCATCGCGCTCCTCTCCCTCGCCGCACTAGGAAGGCCGGCCTCTGAGGTCTGCTTTGGCTGTGACGATCGATCGATCGTCGACGAAGCGTGGCTTGCGGCGTATATCCGCAGGAGCGATGGACCGCTGAAGGGAGCCGCCGGACGCGTGGTGCTCCTCTGCAACCAGAGCGAGCGGGTCGATTTGAAACGTATAGAAACACTGCGAAATGCCTGTGCGGACCTGCCGATCCTCTTCGGATCGGTGGCCCTCGATACGATCATTGAGTAGAGATAAGGAACATACCATGAAGATGAGTGTCCTAGAAAAAGCAGCACAACTCTCAGCGGCGAAGCAACACTTCGTCTATATCGTCATCCTGCGCACCACCGGCTCGACGAGCCGCAGTGACGGTGCCATGGTCGTCGATGCCAAGGGCCTCATCACCGGCACCGTCGGTGGTGGGGATGTGGAAGCCTACGCCCAGCGGCAAGCCCTCGCCCTCCTCGCCACCACGCAAAAGGGGCGCCACCTCCGCTATGTGGTTCAAGAGGGACTGGGAGAGGTGGACCTCTACCTGCTCCACTGCTCAAGCGAGACCGACTGCGCCTCCTTCATCACCCTCAGACGGTGGGAGGAGCAGTCGCTCTTCTTCACCCTCGGCCTCCAGCTCCAGCCGACCGTGGCCATCGTCGGCCTCTGTGAAGGTGGCTCGACGGTCGGGCCAGTCAACCCCACCTTCTTGGAGCACGCCAGTGAGGTCCTGGCCTCAAAGCTTCCCGCCTTCGTGACCACCAACGACTTCAGCTGCCACTACACCCTCCCCATCAAGGCCCACACCCTGCTGCTTGTCGGCGGCGGGCACGTCAACCAAGCCATCGCCACCCTCGCCCACACCGTGGGCCTCACCGTCCAAGTGGTCGAGACGCGCAGCGAATTCGCCACCCCCACCCTCTTTCCCCATGCCAAGCGCCTCGTGGTCCGACCCACCCTCGCCGAGGCGTTCTCGGAGGTGTACACCGACTCCTTCACCTACGCCATCATCGCAAGCCATGCCTTCGACGAGGAAGCGGCGAAGATGCTGCTCTCTCGCCAAGTAGCCTACCTCGGAGTCCTCGGATCGCGCCACAAGGCAAAGCGCCTCTACTCCTCCCTCTCCCTCGGCGCAGAAGAGCTTGGCCGCCTCTTCTGTCCCATCGGCCTGGACATCGGGGCGCAGACACCGCAGGAGATTGCCGTCAGCGTCATCGCCGAGATCCTCGCCCACATCAACGAGCGCTCCGCTTGCAACATGAAGAAGCTCGCCGACCGCCTCGTCATCGTCCGGGGCGGCGGAGATCTTGCCAGCGGCGTCATCGCCCGCCTCCACCGAAGCGGGTGGCGTGTCATCGTCCTCGAGATCGAGCGTCCCTCGGTCATCCGGAGGACGGCAAGCTTCGCCGAGGCGATCTACAGCGGAAAGACCACCATCGAGGGCATCACGGCCAAGCGGATCGAATCGATCAACGAGGCGTTCTCCCTTCTGGAACGGCACATCATCCCGATTCTCGTCGACAGCGAAGGCGCCTCCATCAAGGAAGTGGCACCGATCTGCGTCGTCGATGCCATCATGGCCAAGCGAAATCTGGGGACCCGGATCACCGACGCCCCCCTCGTCGTCGCCTTGGGACCGGGCTTCACCGCCGGCGTCGACTGCCACTATGTCATCGAGACGATGCGCGGCCACAACCTTGGGCGCATCATCGCCTCCGGCTCGGCTGAGCCCAACACCGGCACCCCGGGCTTGGTGGCGGGCCATGACAAGAATCGGGTGCTCCACAGCCCCCGGGCCGGCATCTTCAACAGTGACCGCACCATAGGGGAGTTGGTCGAGGAGGGCGATGTCATCGCCACCGTCGACGGAGAGCCCATCATCGCCAAGATCAGCGGCAAACTGCGCGGCCTGCTCAAGAGCGGCCTTCCCACCACCGAACACTTCAAGGTGGCCGACATCGACCCACGGGGCAAAGACGCCGACCACCTGACCATCAGCGACAAGGCGTATGCCATCGCCGGAGGCGTCCTGGAGGTGTTGGAAGGATTTGACCGCAACATGGTACGAAGAGGAGAGAGATCATGAGTCACCAACACTACTACCAAACCCTAGGCCAGCTCCTCCAGGTCAGCGACGTCGAGCGCAGGACGGTGGTGTGCGGCGCACACACCGGCAGTGAGGCGCTCTTTCAAAACGGAACCCTCGTCGCCAGCCTGGGAAGCGCCACCGACGGCTGGGACAGCGACGAGGTGCTGCGCGAACAGCTCTCCTCACCACTTGAGGTGGTGATCTTCGGCGGAGGACACGTGGGCTTGGAACTGGCCCACCTCTGTGTCCGACTCGGCCTCAGGCACACCATCGTCGACGACCGAAGCGAGTTCTGCAACCGGGAGCGCTTTGGTGAGGCTACCCTGCTCTGCCTCCCCTTTGATGAAGTCTTTGCCCAGGATCGGGGGTGGAACCGTCCGATCTTCATCATCGTGACGCGGGGCCACGACCACGACCGGCTCTGCCTCGAGCACTGTCTTGCGATGAACCATCGCTACCTCGGCATGATCGGGAGCCGGACCAAGGTGGCCCAGACCTTCGCCCACCTCACAGACCGAGGCTTCTCCCCATCGCAGCTTGATACCGTCCACGCCCCCATCGGGTTGAAAATCGGGGCGGTCACCGCAAGCGAGATCGCCCTCTCCATCATGGCCGAAGTGGTCTCATCCTATCGCAGTGGGGCGCAGCAGGTGGTACGCCTGGACAGTGCACTGCTTGCCCTGCAGGCACACAACCGGCACATCGCCGTCCGGGTGATCGGCAAGAGTGGATCAGCCCCCGCCGAGGTGGGCTTCACCCTCGCCCTCTTCGAGGACGGGTCGACGGCGGGGACGATCGGAGGGGGAGTGGTCGAGGCATTGGCCATCGAGGAAGCGAAATGGATGGCCAGTGACGGCAGCATCGTCGACCACACCACGCACTTCGATCTCTCAGCGGGCGAGGCGGCCTCCATCGGAATGGTATGCGGGGGAAAGATCGAGGTGCTGTTCCAGCGCCGATGAGGAGGGGACAACGCCCACCGTCCCCTCTTCCACATCACGCTTCGATTCGATATGGTATACTCTTTGGAGTGAGGAACATCATGAACAGCGATAGCAGAGATAAAAAACGCCTCCTGGTCGTCGTCGACATGCAGGAGGATTTTGTCCGTGGCAGCCTCGCCACCAAAGAGGCGCAGGCCATCATCGGTGCCGTGCAGAAGAAGATCAAAGGGCACAACGGGCCGCTCGCCTACACCCTCGACACCCACGATGAGGGGTACCTTGCCACCAGCGAAGGAGCCCACCTGCCGGTGGTCCACTGCGTCAAGGGGGAGGCGGGCCACCGCCTCATCGGCGAACTGACCGACCTGCTCGCCGATGGAGAGTGCTTTGAGAAGCCCACCTTCGGTTCAGTCGCCCTCGCCGAGCGCATCCGCGACGACGAGACGATCGACGAGGTTGAGCTCGTCGGGGTCTGCACCGACATCTGCGTCGTGTCGAATGCGTTGTTGATCAAGGCGATGAGACCGGAGTTGACCGTCCTCGTCGACCCCACCTGTTGTGCCGGCAGTAGCGTCGAACGCCACCTCGCTTCGCTTGAAACAATGAAATCCTGTCAAATCGAAGGTATTTAAGCCCTCTTTCTGACATATTATAGACAAATCACAGAGGTGCCTGTAGGATATGGCATACTGTACATTGAAGGAAGGAGGCTGCTCATGCAACAGTCTTTATCGTACGTCTTGTTTACCCCATACACGGTGGCCAAGAGCCGCACCGGAGGGGTTCTCTCCAGACTTCTCTCGCGCGTCTCCCTGGAACTTGTCGGCGCACAGATGATCGCCATGGACAGCCAGGTCACCGATGAGTATGCCCAGATCATCCGATCGAGGGAGAAGGAAGAAAACACCAACATCTCGGAGCTCCTCCATACCTATATCGAGCGCAATCTCGGCCCCTCCTTTGGCTCTGCCCACCGCTCTCTCCTGCTCCTCTTCCGCGGAGAGAACCCGACCGAGCAGCTCTCCCAGGTCGTCGGCTCCTTCCAGAGTGACGTAGCCTCCGTGGAGACGGTCACCGGCGAGTCGATCAGGGACACCTACGCCGACCTCATCTACCTCGATGAGACGAGAACCGAGGTGCGGTACTTCGAGCCGGCGGTCATCACCGCCCAAAGCCAAGCGGAGGCCGACCAGACCCTGGCCCTCTTCTCCCGCTGGATCGACGGTCAGCCCAACATCATCACCAACCGCCCCGCCGACTACTACAAGGACGTGGAGCGCACCCTGGTCATCATCAAACCGGACAACTGGAAGTACGCTTCCAGCCGCCCCGGCATGATCATCGACATGTTCAGCCGCAGTGGGCTCAGGATCATCGGCATCAAGGTGTTGAAGATGAGCGTCGCCCAGGCGCTGCAGTTCTACGGACCGACCAAAGATGGCCTCAAGGCCCGCCTTGCCCCGATCTACGGCATGCAGGCCCGCGAGCTCTTGGAGGGGGAGTTCAACGTCCACCTCCCCGCCCAGCTCGAGGAGACGCTGACCGAGAGCTTCGGCGATATGTACAGTGAAGAGCAGTTTGAACGGATCGTCGAGTTCATGGCGGGCATCAAGCCGAGCGACCTCGACGAGAGCGACTGGGACAAGCCCGGCTTGGTCAAGAGCATGGTCCTGATCTACGAAGGCAAGAACGCCGTGCAGAAGATCCGCACGATCCTCGGCGCCACCGACCCCAACAAGGCGGCGGCCGGTACGATCCGTCGTGAGTTCGGCTCCAATATCCGCGTCAACGCGGCCCACGCCTCAGACTCGAGTGCGAGCGCAGAGCGTGAGATGGCGGTCCTGGACGTCAATGAGAACACCACGTTGGCGCTCTTGACCGACTACCTCTCTACAAAAGGCGTTTCTCACCCATAAGTGAGCGCAGGTGGGTCGCATCCTGGCTCACCTCCATCGTTCCCAAGTATGTGCCGTCCGCGCTGCGG
The DNA here is from genome assembly GCA_001604325.1 of Spirochaetales bacterium Spiro_04. GTDB lineage: Bacteria > Spirochaetota > Spirochaetia > Sphaerochaetales > Sphaerochaetaceae > Sphaerochaeta. The sequence goes on along the minus strand of LVBF01000026.1, from coordinate 3,419 downwards.
ACGGCATAATACGTGATATGGACGAACGAACCGTTGAGCACCAGATAGAACTCAGCCTCATCGGCCCTCCCCTCCTTGAAGGAGGCGAGGATCTCCTCCACCGTCGAGACACTCTTGGGTGGGTGGCAGTTCTGCACCAAGCGCCCGATGACCTGGGGGCTGCGGGGGAAGATGCGGTGCGGGGGATCGGAGTAGAACTTGACCCGGTCATCGCTTCCGATGAAGGAGATGTCGAAGGGGAGCAGGGCGAAGATCCGCTCCAGCTGCTCTGCGGTCAAAGAGCCGGTCCTGCTGACGAACGAGGCCATCGCGCTCTTCTCACGGACGCCCGTCTCCCCCTGCAAGGATCGGTGGACAACCGGGAAGAGGATGTACCGCTCCCGGAAGCTCAGGATGGAGGAGAGCACATAGTAGCGTCCGTAGATGCGCCAGAAGGCGGGACGGTCGTCTGAGGAGTAGGCGAGCAACGCCTTGCGGGAAGCGAGCACCTCATCCTGGAGGGTCCACATGAGCTTGACGCAGGAGTGGGCCTCCCCGGAGGCCTCGAAGAGGGGGAAGAGCTCATTCTGCAGGCGGATGTAGTGCTCCTCAAGCGCCTCATATGAGGCCACCTCATCGAGGACCACAGAGAGTGGCAGCTCCGGTCTCTGCTGGAGGCGCTTGTTCAGCTCCTGCTGGCCGGTCAGGTCCGAGGCGATGGCCTCATTCTCCTCATTGAGCTGAAAGAGCAGCGTTCCCTCTGCATAGACGGGAAGGGTCTGCTTCTCCAGCGCCTTGCCCACCGAGCGGATGAAGCGGGCGACGGGGACTTCACACGCGGCGATATCATCGCTATCTGCCAGCAAATGTTCCAACGCGTGGTTCACCTCAAAGGGGGTGGCGTCCTCGACGATGGGGCGATAGCGCTCAAAGAGCTCTTTGGAGACCGGTCCTTCGACCAATCGATCGAGATATTCACAGAGGAGGTCGATTCGTGCTTCTTGGCGAGTAGGTGCATTCATGGCCATAGTGTGGACGCAAAGTGCGCGGAATTGCAAGGCTCTGCAAGCAAAGCTTGCGGTGACCATGCAAATCTCATATAGTACGGGCGATGATCATCTCCTCCTTCTTCCAGATGCTCCCCATCCTCCTCGCCATCGCCGGCGGCTTCCTCTATGCCCATCGCTTCGACGTGGATGCGACGAGCCTCGTCAACATCACCACCGATGTCCTGCTGCCCGCCCTCATCTTCCACAGCGTCAGCACCAGCGCCCTCTCCTCCCAGGCGCTGGGGGAAATCCTCGCCTCCTCCTCCCTGATCTTCATCATCCTGCTCGCGCTCGGCTGGCTCTGGGTGAAAGTCGCGGGGGAGAATCCGCGTTCGGTCCTGCCGGCCCTGGTCTTCATGAACAGCGGCTTTCTCGGCATCCCGTTGATGAAGCTCTGGGGAGGGGGTGAGGCGATGAACCTCATCGTCATCTTCGACCAGATCCAGAGCTTCTTCATGTTCAGCATCGGCATCCTGATCATCACCGGCGGTTTCAGCCGGAAGAGCTTTGCCTCACTCTTCCGCTCGCCCATCATCTGGGCGATGATCCTCGGCTTCGCCTTCAACCTCGGCGGCATCACCCTCCCTCCTCCCATCGCCACCTCGCTCTTCTTCATCGGCGAGGCGGCCTCACCGCTTGCCTGCGTCGCGCTCGGGGTCTCCATCCGACAGACCCGCTTCACCTTCCACAAGAGCATCTTCCCCTCCCTGCTCTTCCGCTTCGTCGGCGGCTCCCTTGTCGGCTATCTCGTCGTCTCACTCATGGGCCTCACCGGCTTGACGCGGACCGTCACGCTGGTGGCCTCAGCCCTTCCGTCGGCGATGTTCACCTCGATCCTTCCGCTACGCTACGGAGAGGACAACCAGTACGCCTCGATGATGGTCGTCATCTCCACGCTCTTGGGGGTCGTGACGATCCCGCTCTCCTTCGCACTGGCCGCCTGATCCGTATCCGTATCCAATGATTTTTGTTGTCGCCACCGAGTGGGTACAGTACACTCAGCCTAACGAGGGACGAATATGAACAGATTGACACTGCGCACTAAGCTGGGCTTCGGAATCGGGGATTTGGGCGGCAACCTCTTCTTCACCATCATGGGATTCTATCTGCTCTACTTCTTCACCGACGTAGTGGGGATGCTCCCCGCCCTGGCGGGCACCGCCCTGATGATCGGCAAGGTGTGGGACGCCATCACGGACCCCATCACCGGCTACTACAGCGACCGCACCAAGACGCGGTGGGGCCGCAGGCGACCGTACATGTTCGTCGGCGCCATCGCCTCCTTCTTCTCTATGATCATGATCTTCACCCCGGTCTCTCTCTCCAGTCAGATGAAGCTCTTCATCTACTTCACCTTCGTCTACTGCCTGCTCAACACCGCCTATACCCTGGTCAACATCCCCTATGCGGCGCTGTTGCCGGAGCTGACGCAGAACTACCACGAACGCACGATCCTCACCGGCTGGCGGATGAGCTTCGCCGTCATCGGCACCTTCTTCGGCGCCGCGCTCGTCATGCCGATCGTCGAGGCTGTCGGCTGGCCCCTGATGGGCACCTTCATGGGGGCGGTGATGCTCTTCAGCGCCATGGCCACCATCTGGGCCATCAAGGAGCCCAAGGAGCCGGAGGTGAGCCTCACCGACGGGTTCATCCGCACCTTCGGTGAAATTTTGAAGGAGAAGACCTTCCTCACCGCCCTCCTGCCGTGGACCTTCTTCATCACCGGCACCTCGATGGTCCAGGGGGCCCTGGTCTACTACTTCACCTACCTCTTCGGCAACGAGGGGCTCTTCCAGATTGCCCTCGTCGCCCTGCTCTTCTTTAGCCTTGCCTGCATCCCGCTCTGGGTAAAGATCTCCAACAAGATCGGCAAAAAGAAGAGCTATATGATCGGGATGACGCTCATGAGCGTCGGCGTGATGGCCTTCAGCCTCCTCGGTCCGGTCCTCGGCCCCACCTTCGGGGTCATCCTGATGGCCTTCTGCGGCATCGGGCTCTCCACCCACTACGTCATGCCCCATGCCATCCTGCCCGACATCGTCGAATGGGACGCCCACACCAAGGGCAAGGGACGGCGCGAGGGGGTCTACTCGAGCCTCTGGACCTTCACCAGCAAACTCGGCCAAGCCCTCGCCCTGGCCCTCAACGGGTGGATCCTCGCCCTCGTGGGGTACAACAGCACCGCTATCACCTCGCTTTCAAGAACCGGAATCATCCTGCTCTGTGGCCCGCTCCCCCTCCTCTGGTACCTGGTCGGCCTCTCTGTCATCAAGCACTACCCCATCGACCGCGCCTTCTACGAGGCGATGATCAGCGAGGCGTAGGATGCAGAGCGACGCCTTCCCCACCCCACACTTCAAGCCGTCGGTCCACCGCTTCGTCCGCATCGCC
>LVBF01000194.1 GCA_001604325.1 Spirochaetales bacterium Spiro_04 | reverse complement strand
GACGCGGGGCCCGGCGTCTTCGTGTCTTTTCCAGTTGCCCCCATCCCGTGATGATGGTAGGATTGGGTATGTTGCAGTCACGACGTCTCTTGGCATTCTCCTCCCGGGTCCATACCTACACGTTGCTTCTCTACGTATTCTTCTTCATCGTCTACATCCTCGGTGGGTATGTTCACGTGGAGCCCACCTTCATCTCGCTCTCCCACTATTGTCTCACCGTGGTCAGTTGGACCAGTCTGCTTTTCGGCTTCTGGCTCCTCATCTTCTCGGTGATCGTCTTCGCCGGCAGTGGTCTCTTTCCGGCCACTGAGGCGATCCTCACCATCCTCAGGATGACGGCCATCTACGCGATGGGCCTCATCGTCTCGATCCTGGAGACGCTGTTTTCCAGCGGAGTGACCATCGGATGAAGACGCCCACCATCTCTGCGGTGCGGGGGGCCATCTGCGTCGAGCGGGACGACCAGGCCTTGATCAGCAGTGCAGCCCAGAAGCTCTACCGGACCCTCCTGGAGACCAACAACCTCGATGAGGGGATGGTGGCGAGCCTCCTCATCACACAGACTGGCGACTTGACCAGCCTCAACCCCGCCACCGGCTTGAGAATTGGAGGCTACTGTGCCTCCGTGCCGCTCTTCTGCATGGGCGAACTCGAGATCGCCGGCATGATGAGCCGGGTCATCCGGATGCTCTTGACCACCAACTGCTATGTCGAGGATCTGAAGCCGGTCTTCCTCGATGGCGCCGAGCGCCTGCGGCCAGACCTCTTCCCCGATTGATTGCAAAACGCTTCGTACGTGTACATACCCAGAGTGAGGTGCCTAGTATGGATATGCGAATCTCCCCATCCGCTCTTTCCGGTACGATCAGGATTCCCGGTTCCAAGAGCCACACCATCCGCTCGCTTCTCCTCTCCCTGCTCAGTGAAGGGCAGTCTGTCATCACCGGCGCGCTGACGAGCGGCGACGGGGCGGCCGCCATCAACGCGGCGCGGAGCTTCGGCGCTGCGGTGATCGAGGAGGGGGATACGTTGACCATCACCGGGGTAGGGGGGAATCTCATCGCCCCGAAGACCATCATCGACACCGCCAACAGCGGCACCACGACGACGCTCTTCTCCTCGGTGGCCGCCCTCAGCGAGGGGTTCACCATCATCACCGGCGATGAGCAGATCAGACGACGCTCCATTGCCCCCCTCATCGAGGCGCTCAACGGCTTGGGCGCCCACGCCTTCTTCACCCACCCCTCGAGGACGGCCCCACCGGTGGTCATCGGCGGCACTCTGGGCGGGGGGAGGGTGACGGTCGACGGCAGCAACAGCCAGGTCGTCTCCTCGCTGCTGCTCGCCTGCCCGCTGGCTGCCGGCGATAGTGAGATCACCGTCACCAATGCGCTGGAGACCCCGTATGTCCGCCTCACCCTCGACTGGATGGAGCGCTATGGGGTTCGCGTCGACCACGATGGAAGCTATACCCACTACACCGTCAAAGGCGGGCAATCCTACCGGGCGGGCGACCACACCATCGCCGCCGACTGGTCCAGTGCCGCCTTCCCGCTGGTGGCAGGTGCCATCACCCCATCCCGCCTCACCGTCGAGGGGCTGGACTTCTTCGATGCCCAGGGCGACCGCGCCATCGTCTCCCACCTCCGCTTGTTTGGAGCCGACCTCGTCGCAGACACCGAGCGGGGCACCATCACCGTACAGGGAGGCAAGCCGCTCTCAGGCGGCCACACCATCGACCTCGGCCCCACCCCCGACATGTTGCCGGCCTTGGCGGTGCTGGCCACCCAGGCGGCGGGCACCACCCGCTTCACCAACTTGAGCCAAGTGCGGCAGAAGGAGACCGATCGTGTAGCTGAGATGCAGAGGAAGCTCACCTCCCTCGGCTGTTCGGTGCAGATCGACGGCGACGACTTGGTCGTTGCGGGGAAGCGAGCGATCGTGGGTGGGCGCATCTCCTCGGAGGGTGACCATCGCATCGCCATGGCGCTCGCGGTGGCGGGCCTCGCCTCACAGGAGGGGATCGTCATCGAGGATGGCGCATGTGCCGCCGTCTCATTCCCGCTCTTTGTAGAGAAGCTATCTGCTTGTGGTGCAAAGATTCAATGGCTCTGAACGTGAAAAAAAGCACACCCAAGAGTGTGCTTTTGAGAGAGCCGACTGTCAGATTCGAACTGACGACCCCGAGATTACAAGTCACGTGCTCTGCCAGGCTGAGCTAAGTCGGCAAGACCTGTTGCACTATACTCAGTGCAGAGAGTCTCTGTCAAGGCATCTATTTTTCTGAGAACAGTTGACAAAGGCTCCAATACTCGGTAAGGTACGGTTGTCTTTTGGGCATGGAGAGGTTCCCGAGTGGCCAAAGGGAGCAGACTGTAAATCTGCCGGTTATACCTTCGAAGGTTCGAATCCTTCTCTCTCCACTTTGAGGCCTTTCTCGTTGAGGAAGGCCTTTTTCGTCTGAAGAGTGAGGATTCGATGGACTGTTTTTATGCTGATGGGTTGAAGTTCTCCTGCAGGGAGGGATGCACCTACTGCTGTGGCGTCGAGCCCGGCTATGTCTTCCTCTCCCAAAGTGATATGGACCGTCTCTGCGCCAAGACTTCACTCTCTCAAGAGCAATTCATCCATCGCTACTGCCACACGGTCAACATGGGTTCCTTCAAGCTGGTGAGCTTGTTGGAACAACCCAACTACGACTGCATCTTCCTCAAGGAGGGGCGGTGCAGCGTCTACGATGCGCGGCCCATCCAGTGCCGCACCTATCCGTTCTGGCCGGCCATCATGGATGACGCGGAGAGTTGGAAGGAGGAGGGGAAGAGCTGCCCCGGCATCGGGGAAGGGCGGCATTATAGCCGAGAGGAGATCGATGAACTGCTGTCGCTGCAACGGGGACGTGAGCCGTTGATGCTCCGCTAGGAACACCATGGCCAAGATTTCCGACCGAGTCCTGGAACAGATCAAGGCCCGCCTCTCCTTGGGAGAGGTGGTGAGTGACTACGTCAATCTCACGGCCCGGGGCGGGCGGCTCTGGGGGCTCTGCCCCTTCCATGAGGAGAAGACCCCCTCCTTCAGCGTCGTCGATGAGCAGGGCTTCTACTACTGCTTCAGCTGCAAGAAGGGCGGCTCGATGTTCGACTTCATCATGGAGATGGAGAAGGTTTCCTTTGCCGAGAGCGTGCGGATGCTCGCCCGTCGCGCCAACGTCGAGATCGAGGAGGAGAGTGAGGGCGACCGCATCAGCCGAGACCTCAAGGAGACGCTCTGGGAGCTCTATGAGAAGATCTCCAACTCGTTCCACTACCTCCTTGTCTCCTCGCCACAGGGCGCGGAAGCCCGCGCCTACCTCAAGCGGCGGGGCGTGGCGCGGGAGATGTGGGAGCGCTTC
>LVBF01000193.1 GCA_001604325.1 Spirochaetales bacterium Spiro_04 | reverse complement strand
GCGGTTCACCATCAGTGAGAACATCATGGTCTTGCTGAGCGGTATCTCCTTGGAGTTCTTCGACCCGACCTACATCTACCACAACGTCTATGACCCGCACCACGCCAACGCCATCGCGTCGCTGGAGGCTGAGTTCGCCATCATCGATGGCCTCTCCTTCCACGCTCAAGCCGCCCTCGACCAATATCAACTCCCATCAGAGACGGGCAGCGAAGCAAATGCGATGGCGTTTTTGACCAACCTCTCCTACTCATGGCAACAGAGGCGCGGATATTGGACCGCACAAGCTGAATTCGTGTTGATCGACCCAGCCTTCTACCGTCGTGAGGAAGTGGACTTCCTCGTCGCCCGGGGTCTTATCAAGAACCAGGGCAGCGCGGTGGTCCTCATCGACTACCTCGGCCATCGTTGGGGTTCGGACAGCCTGGTCTACTCGGCCACCATCGGCTACACCATCCCCAACCTGCTCGATCTGAGCGGTGCGGTGACGATCCACCGCCAAGGGGAGATGACCTACCGCATGCCTCATGATTTCGGCGACAATACCACTCATCCCACCGGTGTCCTCGATGGCCCACCACCGTATGGCAACGATGTCACCGAGCGCCTGATCATCTCGCTCTCCGCTCTTTGGCAGACTCCGGTCAAGGGGCTCTCCCTCTACAGCCAGATCGACTGGATCGGGCGGAGGATCTATCACAAGACGACCCAGAGCGCTTCTTCCCACACCCAGGACGCGCAGTTCACGGTCGGGGTCTCCAAGAGCTTTTAGACGGGGCTGACAGGATGATTTACCTCAATGGGTGTTTCGTAACGTTACAGGGTATGATACCATTGTGTGACTTTGTATTTCAGAGAAAGAGGTGTGAGCCGGTATGAAACAAAGCAAACGTTCCTTGCTCGCCATCCGTGTGGCTACCGATGTCATTGCCGTCACCGCTTCCTGGCTTCTTGCGGGATTCTTACGATTCTACGTCATCCCCGGTGGCGACACCTTCGGTTCTTTCGTGTCGTACCTGAAATTGGTGGGATATGTCGTACTCTTCAACCTCTACTTCATCAGCAGGAACGGGTTGTATGCCGATGATCTGGAGCACGCCTGGCGCAAGGAAGCCACGGCGATGGTCTTCAGTACCTTCGAGGCATTCCTGCTCTTGGTGGTCATGCTGTACTTCCTGTACTTGGGGAAAATCACTCGAATCGCCATTGGACTACACCTCATCTTCTCGGTGATCTTCTTGGTGACCGGACGTACATTCGTGTCCAACTACGTGAAGCGGGCATATGCCAAAGGGAGATACACCCGGAGAATCCTGTTGGTCGGGTATGGTGAGAACCTCACCAACTTCGAACGCGACCTGCACAGCGATACCGTGGAGGGTATCATCGTAGTGGGGCAGTACGATGGTTCGGATGGCCCCATCGGTGAGGTCCCGCAGTTGAACGGCACGTTGTTGCGTGATGTGGTGGAAGCGCAGAAGCCCGATATGGTGGTCATCGGCTACCCCCCGGCGGAGCAACAACGGCAACGGGCCATGATCGGCCAAGCGGTGGACCTCTTGAATGAACGGGTCGTCATGCTGCCCAACCTTCCTGAATCCTATATCGGCACCAAGGTCTCGGACTTCCGATGGACGCCGATGTTCACCCTCAATGCCGCTGAGATGGGGGTCTTCCAACGGATGGCCAAGCGGACCTTTGACTTCGTCGCCAGTCTGTGTGCCCTGATCATCCTCTCCCCGCTGCTCGCCGTCATCGCCCTCATCATCAAGCTCACCTCGCCGGGACCGGTGATCTTCAAGCAGCAGCGGGTCACTCGTGACGCTGAGGTCTTCACCATGTACAAATTCCGCTCGATGCGTACCGATATGAGTGAGGGGGACACGGCCCGGTGGACCGTGGAGAATGATCCCCGGGTGACCCGGATCGGGAAGTTCATCCGCAAGACCAGCATCGATGAACTGCCGCAGCTCTTCAACGTCCTCGGCGGCTCCATGAGCCTGATCGGGCCACGACCTGAACGGCCCGAGCTGGTGGAACGGTTCAACGACGAAATCCCCGGCTATCGGCTCCGTCACCGCTTCAAGGCGGGAATCTCCGGGTGGGCGCAGGTCAACGGTTGGAGGGGCGATACCTCCCTTGAACGACGGATCGAGTTTGATCTGTACTACATCCGGAACTGGAGCTTCTTCTTCGACATGAGAATCGTGCTATTCACCTTCCTCAAAGGCTTTGTCAATGAAAATGCGTATTAAGAAGAGCTGTGCCGCCCCCGTCAGGGGCGCTGTGCTGATCGGGGTGCTGCTCTGTGCCATCATGATGGGCCTTCCCGCGGCGAGTGAAGAGGTGAGGAGAGCGTTGCCGATGTTGAGCGAAGCGGAGTACGACGAGCTCGCCCACGGAGAGATGATCTACGGAATCTCTCTCAACGGCCCCGCGATCACTCGATACTTTGTCGCCGGCACCG
>LVBF01000025.1 GCA_001604325.1 Spirochaetales bacterium Spiro_04 | reverse complement strand
GCCTCCTCGACTTTGCCGCGATGGAGAAGGATGCCGACAGCCTGATCGAGCAGTTCGACATCCGGAGCGCCGAAGGGGCGGCCACGAAGGCGGGAAGCCTCTCGGGGGGCAACCAGCAGAAGGTCATCGTCGCGCGGGAGATCTCCCTCTCCCCGAAGGTGCTCGTCGTCGCCCAGCCCACCCGTGGCCTGGACGTCGGGGCCATCGAATACATCCGCAAACGCATCATCGAGGAACGGGGCAAGGGGAGGGCGATCCTGCTCGTCAGCTTCGAGCTCGATGAGATCATGAACCTCTGCGACCGCATCGCGACGATCAGCAAAGGGCAGATCGTCGCGGTGAACCGGCAGGATGAAGTGAACGAGTATCAAATCGGCTTGATGATGGCAGGTTCGAGGGTGGAGGGTGCACAATGACAACAACAAAAAAACGATGGATAGAGAGCGATGGCGCCGTCTCGGTCCTCGTCGTCCTGATGGGATTCTTCGTCGGCACCATCCTCGTCGCCTTGGTGGGGAAGAATCCCTTGAACATGTACAAGGCGCTGCTGCAGGCTCTCAGTGGATACAACATCGACAACGGACGGATGAATGTCCGCTACATCGGCGAGACACTGAACTACTCGGTGCCGTTCATCCTCTGCGGCCTCTCCATGGGCTTCGCCAACCGTGTCGGCCTCTTCAACATCGGAGGGGAGGGGCAGTACATCATGGGCCTCACCCTCGCCCAGACCATCGCCCTCCTCGGGCCACAGGTTCCGGTGGTGCACTGGCTCTTGGCCATCGTGGCCGCCATCGTCATCGGGGCGATCTGGGGCGGGATGGTGGGCATCCTCAAAGCCCGGTATGAGGTCAGTGAGGTCGTCTCGACGATCATGCTCAACTATGTGGCTCTCTATCTGTCGCGGATCATCTGCCTGCAGCTGCCCGGGGCCACCACGTACAAGACGGCGAACTTCCCCAAGACCGCCCTGATCGAGAACCTCTTCTTCCAGAAGATCACCCACAACTCGCTGCTCAACAACGGCATCTTCATGATGATCGGTGCGGTGATCATCTACTGGTACATCATGGAGAAGACCAGCCTCGGCTACGGCATGCGGGCCACGGGGTTCAACAAGGACGCCGCTCGGGCCAGCGGCATCCCGGTGGTCAAGTCGATCACGATCTCGATGGCGATCAGCGGCGCGTTCGCTGGATTGGCCGGTGGCATCGTGGCCCTCGGCTCCTTCAAGTACGGACGAGTGCTCGCCGGGATGGACAACTACGGCTTTGATGGCATCGCCGTGGCGTTGGTCGGCAACTGCACCGCCTTGGGCACCACACTCGCCGGTCTGCTCTTCGGACTCTTGAAGAACGCCCAGGCCCTGATGCAGGGCAAGCAGATCCCCAAGGAGATCACCTTCATCATCCAGGGCCTGATCGTCATCTTCATCGCCCTGCGCTCGGCGTTGAAGCTCTATCAGGAGTTCCTTGACAAACGAAAGCTGCAGAAGGAGGTGGGAATCAAATGAGTATGATTATTGGAATGCTTCCTTCCGTCCTTATGATCGTCGCTCCGATCCTCATCACCGCCATCGGCGGGATGATCTGTGAGAAGAGCGGGGTGGTCAACATCGCCCTCGAAGGCTTGATGTCCATCGGAGCCTGCACCGCGGCCGCGGCCCACGTCCTGATGGAAGCCAGTGGCATGAACCACTCCCTCTCCCTCTTTTTGGCCCTCGTCATGGGCTTGCTCACCGGTGGACTCTTCAGCCTGGTGCACGCCGTTGCGGCCATCAACCTCAACGCCGACCAGACCATCAGCGGCACGGGCATCAACCTCCTGGCGAACGGGGTGACGATCTTCGCCAGCCAGATCCTCTTCAGCTCCGACCGAACCCGTGAGTTCAGGATGGGGATGCAGACCGATGCCCTGGGCATCTATCCCACCGCCTACATCGCCCTGGCCGTGGTCATCCTCTCCTGGTTCATCCTCTACAAGCTCCCCTTCGGCATGCATCTGAGAGCGTGTGGAGAGCATCCGGGCGCCGCCGAGAGCGTGGGGATCAACGTCAAACGGATCCGGTACTGGGCCGTCATCGTCAGCGGGATCCTCGCCGGCCTCGCCGGTGGCTGCGTCGTGCTTACCCAGACGATCCAGTACACCTCGAACACCATCAACGGACGCGGTTTCATCGCGTTGGCTGCGGTGAGCTTCGGGCGCTGGAAGCCGCTCGGGGTGGCGGGAGCGGCGTTGCTCTTCGGCACCGCCCAGGCGTTCGCGATCATCGCCAACAACATCCCGGCCCTGCGCGTCCTGCCCACCGAGGTCTTCAACATCCTCCCCTATGTGGTCACCCTGGTCGCCTTGGTGCTCTTCAGCGGCAAGAACTACGCGCCGGCCGCAGCCGGCGCCCCCTACGAGAAGGGGGCCTCCTGATGACCCCCCACAACCGTGCAAAGAAGGGGGAGATCGCCCCGATCGTCCTCGCCCCGGGTGACCCGGCTCGAGCCACGCTGGTCGCAACGCGCTACCTGGAGGATGCGGTTCTCAAGAGCGATGTGCGGGGGATGCTCGCCTACACCGGGCTCTATAAGGGAGTGCCCATCTCGGTGATGGGCACCGGCATGGGAGGCCCGTCGGCGGGCATCTACAGCTATGAGCTCTACACCGCCTACGATGTCGAGACCATCATCCGCATCGGTACCTGTGGGGGGTTGCAGAGTTCGATCGCCGTCGGGGACCTCGTCATCGCCCTGACCGCCTCCACCGACTCAGCCTGGGCACACCAATACAACCTCAAGGGGACGTTGAGCCCGGTCTGTGACAGCGGCCTCCTCTTCACCGCCGATCGAGTGGCCCGAGAGATGGGCATTGTGACCCACGCTGGCATGGTCTTCTCCAGCGACCTCTTCTCCGCCTACAACGCCCTCGGAGCGGAGAGTTGGAGAGGGTGGGCGCGCCTCGGGGCGCTGGCCCAGGACATGGAGAGCTACGCCCTCTACGCCACCGCCGCCTGGTGCTCCAAGCGTGCCCTCTCGATCCTGACGATGACCGACAGCTGCACCAGCGGCCGCGGCTTTGCAGACGCAGAGCGCATCACGGGCCTCTCCCCGATGATTGAGCTCGCCCTGGAAGTTGCCCTGAGGAGCGCGTGATGGACTTTCTCTCCGCCATGAAGCGCCGCTTCGCCTGCAAGCGGTATGATCAAAGCAACCCGTTGACTGAGGCGGAGATCTCACAGATCCTCGAGTTCGGCCGCCTCACCCCCACCTCCTTCGGCTTGGAGCCCTGGTCCTTCCATGCCGTGGTGAGCCGGGAGAAGAAGGAGCAGCTCTACCGAGCCTGCTTTGAGCAGGAGACGGTCTCCACCAGCGCGATGACCGTCGCTGTGCTGGTGCATACCGCCCCCTCCATGGACCCCGACGGCCGGTGGGTACGGGAGCGGGGAGGGCGCTTTCCCGGCAGCCTGGACTTCTTTGTGGAGGACTACCGCCCCTACCATACCTTCCTGGCAGAGGAGGGGCGCATCGACTGCTGGCTCCGCAGCCAAGGGTATCTGGCCATCGCCAACATGATGACCGGGGCGAGGACGATGGGCATCCAGAGCTGCGCCATCGAGGGCTTTGATGAACAGAAGGTACTTGATGTGTTGGGCGCAGACCCTGCACGCTGGCAGGTCTCGCTCTTGGCGAGCTTCGGGCACCCTGCGGAAGCGGAGCGGGAGAAGATCCGATTGAGTGCGGAAGAGCTCGTGGTCTTCCACTAAGGAAGGGCAGCCAACGAACGCTCGACCAAGCCCCAGAACCACGGGATGTCGATCGACTCGGCGATGAAGATCGTGTTCTTCGCATCCGTCTTGACGGTCCTCCCGTAGGAGGGCCCCTCCTCGACGATGACATCGACGCCATGGTGGGAGCCGACCACCTTGGAGGGATCGGCGAGGTAGGCGACAGTGAGCGGGTCGTGCATCTGTGGCTCACCCTGGCCACGCTTGGTATAGTTGGCCGTGTAGGTGTCCATGCAGGCGACGAAAACGGCGTTCGCTCTTCCACCCTTCTCTCGAAATGACTGCAGGCGGGCGGGGCTGAGGGTCACCGTACGGGTACAGTCCAGGCTGAAGAGGGCGATGTTCGCCCCGCTGGAGAAGACGATCTTGGCCGCCTCGGGATCGGCGTAGGTGTTGAACTCCGCCTCGGCGGTGACATTGCCACCGGAGAACGAACCACCCATGATGACGAAGCCTTTGGCGAGCGTGGAGAGGGTCGGCTCCCTCTGAAGGGCCCGTGCCAGGTCGGTGAGCGGGCCGACGCTGACGATGGTGATCTCGCCCGGGTTTGAGAGGACGAGGTCGATCATCGCATCAACGCCGCTTTGACTCTGCACAAATTGGCGTGAGCGAGGTTGGAAGACCGGTCCGTCGAGGCCGCTCTCGCCGTGAAAATCCCCGGCTTCCACGGCAGATCTGACCAAGGGGCCGGCGCTTCCCTCATAGACGGGGCAGAGGAGGCCGGTGGTCTCCATGATGTTCAGCGTGTTCTCGAGTGTCCGGGTGAGAGCTACGTTGCCGGCGGTGGCTATGACCGCCTCGATTTGAATCTCTTCGA
>LVBF01000024.1 GCA_001604325.1 Spirochaetales bacterium Spiro_04 | reverse complement strand
AGGCGCCGAGCCACCAGGCCCTCGATCTGATGACCATCATGCCGCATGTCGAGGCCACCGGCATCCTCGTCCACACCCCGGTCACCCACGGCCACATCATCACCGTCGTCATGACCCCGAAGAGGGACATCTCCGTTGAGGAGGCGATCGAGATCTTCTCCAAGCACCCGAGGATCCGCCTCGTCTCCATCGCCGAGGGGTTCTTGGGCAACGCCAGCCTCTTCCGGTACGCCCGAGACCTCGGCAACAGCCGCGGCGATATGTACGAGATCGCCCTCTGGACCGACTCGGTGGTCAAGTGTGGACGCGATCTGATGTTCGCCATCAACATCCCCCAGGAGGCGGTGGTGATCCCGGAGAGCATCGATGCGATCCGAGCGGCGCTCAGGATGCAGGAGGACAGAGAGAGCGGCACCGAGGCGACGAACACCTACCTCGGCATGGGGGCATGGAAGCGATGAGCGGGCCGAGGATGAGAAGCCTCGATGACGTGGTTGTCACGGGACGGACGGTGATCCTCCGTCCCGACATCAACTCGCCCATCGACATACAGACACAGAAGATCATCAACACCAATCGCCTGGAGAAGGCGATCCCGACGTTGAAGTACCTCCTCGACCACGGAGCGAAGGTCGCCATCATCGCCCACCAGGGCGACACGATGGACTACCAGAACCTCATTCCCATGGCCGAGCACGCCGAGATCCTCAGTACGCTCAGCGGCTACCGGGTCGAGTACATCGATGATGTCTGTGGCCCGGCGGCCCAGGATCGGATCAAGGCGCTCAAGGAGGGGGAGGCGATCCTGCTCGGCAACCTGCGCTACCTCGGTGAAGAGCTCACCGCCTTTGAGAAAGAGGTGAAGCTCACCCCGAAAGAGATGCTGGACACCTGGCTCGTCCGCTCCCTCGCCCCGCTGGCCGACCTCTACGTCAACGATGCCTTCGCCGCCGCACACCGGAGCGCCCCCTCGATGGTCGCCTTCCAGGAGGTGATGGAGACGGTGGGGGGTCGTCAGCTCTTCGGCGAATACGAGGCGCTGAGCAAGATTGCCTCTGCACCCATCCACCCCTGTGTCTTCTTCCTCGGTGGAGGGAAGATCAGCGATGCATTCTCCATGCCAGTGGCGTCGAGCTCGGGGTACGCACCCGCACCTTCCTCGCCGAGCGCGACTTGACTGGCTTCATCGCCCAGGCCAAAGAGCTGCTCCAGACGTGGCCCGACCGCTTCCTCTTGCCGGTCGACTGTGCCTATGAGCGAGACGGAGAGCGAGCCGAGGCGACGACGGATGAGATCGCACGCGCTGCAGAGCTGCAACAGCACCTCTTCGTGGACCTCGGGGAGCAGACCATCGCCTCCTATGTGGGGGAGATCGAGCGCGCCGGCTCCGTCTTCGTCAACGGCCCTGCCGGCATCTACGAGGATGCACGCTTCGAACGCGGGACAGAAAAGATTTGGCAAGCCATCGCCTCAGCCCCCGGCTATACCGTAGTCGGCGGGGGCGATACCATCACCGCCGCCAAGCGCTTCACCAACCTCGACGACTTCTCCTATGTCTGTACCGCCGGCGGTGCGATGATCCGCTTCCTCTCGGGC
>LVBF01000192.1 GCA_001604325.1 Spirochaetales bacterium Spiro_04 | reverse complement strand
CCCCTAGAGCAAGCCCATCCGGCCCAACAGCACGGCGAGGCCGGCGCTCACCGCCGTCTCGGTGCGGAGAATCCTTCTTCCCAAGGTAGCGAAGCGGAAGCCGTGCTCCTCGAAGAGATCACGTTCTCGATCGCTGAACCCGCGCTCCCCCCCGATGGCCAACACCACCGGACGACCGGCGATGGTCATCGTCGAGAGCGGCTCTCCGACCCGTTTGTTGTCCAACACGATGCGCTCACCCTCAGGAGAGAGGGCCGCGATGGCTTCCCCCACCGATGCACAAAAAGATACCTCACTGACGCCGGTACAGCCGCTCTGCATCGCCCCGTCGATGAGGATCGAGCGGTACTCCCCCTCCTCATAGAGCTTCGCCTGGGCGTAGGACTTCTCACCGGTGTCGGTAGAGACCAGCACCAGGCGGCCAACCCCCAGGCTCACCGCTTCACGCAGGATGCGCCGCATCGAGATGGGGCGTACCTGGGCGACGAGCAGGGTGACCGGATAGAGTCCCGCTCTCTCATCGCCGTTCGCCTGGAAGGAAAAGACGATTTCTTCTGCCGTCATGGAGAGGAGGGTCGCCTCCCCTTTCTGAGCGTTGATGACGCCCGCCGTAAAGCGGTCGCCCGCCTTGAGGCGCAACACCTTTTTGATATGCAGGGCGCGGTAGTCGTCCGCGGGGAGCGAATTCTCTGCATACAGATCGTCAAAGAGGATAATGTTCACCGCCCGAGTATAGCATGAGGGGGAACAAAGGCGGTAGAGTGGGGACATGAAACGCGCGATATACTTGGCCCAGTCCCACGACTGTGCGGCGAACCTCGCCGGGGAGGCCTACCTGATGGGCCTCGACCACGACCGGATCCTCTACCTCTGGGAGAACGACCCGTGCATCGTCATCGGGCGCTACCAAAACCCGTGGGCGGAGTGCAACCTGAAGCGGATGGAGGAGGACGGCGTGCGCCTCGTGCGTCGCCAGAGCGGCGGTGGAGCGGTCTACCACGACCGCGGCAACCTCATCTTCACCTTCATCGGAGACAAAGCGACCGCGACGCGGGAGCAGAACTTCGACCTCTTGCTCTCCGCCCTCTCCTCCCTCGGCTTGGAGTGTGAGCTCTCCGGGCGCAACGACATCACCCTCGGCGGCAAGAAGGTCAGCGGCAACGCCTTCCAGACCACCGCCACCAAGTTCTGTCACCACGGCACCCTCCTGGTGCGCGGCAACCTGGCTGTCATGGGCGACTACCTCACCCCCAGCGAGACCAAGCTCTCCTCCAAGGCGGTCAAGTCGGTGGCAAGCCGAGTGGGCAACCTCGCTGAGGGGAGAGGGGACATCACGAACGGGATGGTCAAGGATGCGATCATCGCCGAGTTCAACCGGCGTTACGGCCCCAGTGAGCCCATCGAGCTCGACTTCACGACCGTCCCGGAAGCTGCGGCCAACTACCGACGCTTCGGCGACTACTCCCAGATCCTGGCAAAGAGCCCCCCCTTCACCCATGAGATCCACCACCGCTTCGAGTGGGGGGAAGCGAACCTCCGCCTCCGCGTCGAGCAGTCGGTCATCGTTGATGTCCAGCTCTACACCGATGCACTGGACACCACGCTCTCCGAGGAGGCGGCGACGGCGCTCATCGGAACCGAGTACACCAAGGAGGCGCTCGAGCATCGGGCCCGGGCGCACGGCGGCACACCGCTGGCAGCGCTGTTCACCCTCTGTGGAGAGCAGATCTAACCCAGGCGGCCGGTGATCTCGATCAAGGAGCGGAGGCGATCGATACGCCACGGCTCCACGGCCAGGCTCTCCATCCGCCAGCTCCAATTGCTGCTGCCCACCGTCGAGGGGATGTTCATCCGCCCGTCAGATCCGAGCTCGAGCCAATCCTGCATCGGCAGGATCGCATCCTTGCTCACCGAGAGCAACATCTGGCGGATCAACTGCCAGACCACCGCCTCATCGGGGCACTCGAGGTAGCGGCGCACAATGTCCTTGGTGGCCGGATCGAGCCCCTCGTACCAGCCACGGGTGGTATTGTTGTCGTGCGTCCCGGTATAGATGATCGAATCGTAGATGACGTTGTGCGGCAGGTAGGCGTTGGTGGTGTCCAACGCGCCGTCCTTGAGGTTGAAGGCGAACTGGAGGATCTTCATGCCGGGGAAGTGATTGGAGTCCCTCAGCTCCTCCACATCCGCCGTGATGACCCCCAGATCCTCGGCGATGATGGGAAGGTCGTCGCCGAGCTTGGCCCGCAGGGCGCTGAAGAACTC
>LVBF01000023.1 GCA_001604325.1 Spirochaetales bacterium Spiro_04 | reverse complement strand
GTCAAATCGGTGAAGAAGAAGTGGGCGAGCCCGAGCTTCGCCGCCGGGGTGAACCGCGAGGTCATCATGCGGGGCGTCGAGATGCTCGACCTCCCCTTGGAGACCGTCATCACGCTGACCATCGAGGCGATGGCACACGCACGCGAGAAGATCGGTCTTTAGGCTCTCACCCGAGCGAAGCTGTCGAACGGGTACTCGCGAGCGGCCTGCTCGCTCAGAGCCTGCAGCTGCCCATACGGCGGGATGGAGAGTCCCACCTCCTCCAAGGAGAAGAGACGCTTCACCCTCCCCCCCAGAAGCTCAGACAGGAGGGCGGGATCGATGCCGCCGTCGATGAGCGCCTTGACAGCCAACAGCAGGCCGCTGAAGCCCGGGATCCCCGATGCCCCTCCCTCCTTGTCGGCGAGGGTGTGGGGGGCATGGTCGGTCTCGATCCAATCAATGCGGCCGGCGAGCGTCGCCGCAAAGAGGGCGCGCCTCTCCGCTTCACTGCGAAGCGGTGGGTTCATCTTCGCCCAGAGACTCCGCTCCTTGGCGTCCTCCTCACTGAGGAGGAGATGGTGCGGTGTCACCGCACAGCTGATGCGCCTGCCCGCGCTTCGCGCCCCCTCCACCGCCTCCAGCGCCCCCATGGTCGAGAGGTGGCAGATGTGCAGATGCCCACAAAATCCCTCCTCCTCTGAAAAACGGATCTGGTCGACAACCGAGGCGATCTCCGCCTCCGGTGGCCGTACCCGGCTGTGGGAGGAGAGGTCAAAGGGATCATTGCACTCCGGGCAGAGGAGACTCTCCTTCTCACAGTGCAGCGCCACCACCCCCTCATAGCCGGCCTCAGAAAGATGGCGGTATACGCGACGCTGCTCCTCCTCGGTGATGAGGCCCATATTGGCTGTGGAGTGGCCGGCGAAGAACTTCAGGCCGACGACAGCGGGGAAGAGGTCTTGTGCCAGCGCTCCCACCTCAAGGACCTGCCCCCTATCACCGGTCACCCCGGCCCAGAGGTGGTAGCTGACCCCCGATGCCAAGGCGCTGGCCTCCTCGAGGCGACGCATGATGGTCTCCCGACTCGTCAGCGGAGGATTGGTGTTGGGCATGTCGAAGAGCGCCGTGATGCCACAGGCCTTTGCAACAGAGAGGCCGTGGGCGAGGGTCTCCTTCTCCCGTTGATTCCAATCGCGCAGGTGGACGTGGGGATCAATCATAGGCGATCAAGGAGGGTGCTTCACGCTCCAGGTACTCCCAGTCCATGAAGGTCCCCCACCGGCAGGTGAGGCGGTCGCCACAGGCACACTCGCCGCACATCCCGATGCCGCAGAGCGTCATCCGTTCCATCGAGAGGGAGAGGTGCTCCTTCTTGATGCCGCGGGCCAAGAGCTTGCGCGCGGCGATGGCCATGAAGATCTCCGGGCCGACCAGGTAGGCGGCCTCATCACCGGAGAGGGAGAGGTCATCGAGGCGGTCGAGCACCCGTCCCGGTCTCCCATCATCAGCGATGCAGCAGAACGAACCGTAACGGGAGAGTTCATCCTCCAAGAGCGCCTTCCCCTCCGCCGCTTCACTGGTGCCGATGAGGATCGTCATCTCGGTACCCTGCTCCTTGAGCTTGCGGGCAAGGGAGGGGAGCACCGCCACCCCGGTCCCCCCACCGATGAGGATGGCCCGGTCGGTCCTTCTATTCTCAAGCTCGGCGCCATAGAGACCGCGTACAAAGAGCTCGTCCCCCACCTTCAGGGCACACAGCGCCTGGGAGAAGGGACCGCGCTCCTTGACGATGAAGGTGAGCGGCTCGTTGTGGGCCACCGAGAAGGGCTTCTCCCCCACCTGCGGCAGCCAGAGGAAGGCGAACTGACCCGCCTTGCAATCGAGCTTCCCGTCGAGGGTGATGATCGCCGTCGAGGCGCCGTACTGTTGGACATCTTGCACAATGTGGCGCTCATACGCCATCTGGCGCTCATCGATGAGGAAGGAGGAGGCTGCACGGCCTTCGTACACCTTCCCCCTGGCTCTGGCCTCCGCCCCCGCCTTGATGGCCTTGAGGTACGCGGGCCAGTTGCGCTGGTCGACACAGCCGAGCGCGCTGCCGATGCCCACCGCATCACTGCCCGCCTCGATCATCTCTGCGGCTTCTTCTGCGGTGAAGACCCCACCCATGCCGATGAGCGGCACATCGGGACCGACCGCCTCCCGGATGGCCTTGATGGCCTCTAGCGCCTCGCTGAAGACGGCGCGGCCACTGAGCCCGCCTTTGCCGCCGAGGTTGTTTTGGAGGATCGGGGTTCCACTGACCGGGTCGATGTGGACGATGGGGCCCACCGTATTGATGGCGAC
>LVBF01000191.1 GCA_001604325.1 Spirochaetales bacterium Spiro_04 | reverse complement strand
CAAAGCAGTGAGCTCTGCTTGTACGGCCTTCAAGTCGGTGGGGATGTCGATTTTCTGCGGGCAGAGCGGGATGCAGGCGCCACACTCGGTGCAGGAGGGGGGACGCTTCTCCTGCTGTTCTGGATTCTCCCACGCCTTCTCGATGGCCACGTAGCTCTCGAACATCCGCGCCTTGTTCCAGAGGGCGAAGTTGCCGGGGATGTCGACGCCGAAGGGGCAGGGCATGCAGTAGGAGCAGCCGGTGCAACTGTTGCCGAGCCGTGATCGCATCGTTTCTGAGATGGATTCGATGGCCTCCCGCTCCTCGCAGGAGAGCGGCACCGGCGAGCGGAGCGTCTCGATATTCTCCTTCACCTGCTCCACGGTGGACATGCCGGAGAGAATCACACGGACGTTGGGGTGGTCGGCGACCCAGCGCAGCGCATAGGAGGCGGGGGTGGCATCAGGGTCAAGGGCGGTGATGTTCGCTTTCAGGTCGTCGCCGATGTTCATCAGCGATCCTCCCTTGATGGGTTCCATGACGATGACCGGGATGCCGAGTGCGGTGGCAAGCTCGTAGCCGGCCCTGCCTGCCTGCTCCTCGATGTCGAGGAAGTTGTATTGGATCTGGCAGAAGTCCCAGCTCCGGTAGCGCAGGATGAATTCAAACTCCTCGTAGATCTGGTGGAAGGAGAAGCCGAGGTGGATGATTCTCCCCGCCCTCTGCTCCTCCATGAGGTAGTCGAGCACCCCCAGGTTCACCATCTTGAGGAAGGCGGCCTTGTCGAGGGAGTGGAGCAGGTAGAAGTCGAAGTACTCCACGCCGATACGGTTTGCTTGATCGGCGAAGATCCGCTTGGCATCATCGAGGCTCTCGACCTGCCAGCAGGGGAGCTTGGTGGCGACCTGGAAGGTAGAGCGGTCATATCCCTTGAGAAACGAGCCGAGGTACGGCTCACTCTCTCCCCGGTGGTAGGTGTAGGCGGTGTCGTAGTAGGTGACCCCGCTCTCATAGGCGAGGCGAAGCATCGCATCGCTTCGTTCGCGGTCGATCGTCCCCTCCGCCGTCTGGGGCAGACGCATCGCCCCGAAGCCGAGGAGGGAGGGAGCGACCTGCCAACGTGCTGTCTTTCTCTGTTCCATCATAGGGAATTTGTACCATATTGGCGCGTTCGATAAAAGGGGGGGCGCGGCGCGTCATCGCACTAGAAAGAACGGGTCCACTCCTCCTCAAGCTGTGCGCTTGCCTCCTCGAGGGCGGATACCGTGGCCGTTTGGATCGTTTTGATGCTGGCCTTGCGTCCGCCGGCCCCTCTGATGATGTCACCGATCCTGATGGGGTCTCCGATGTAGAGGCCGCCTACCTTTCCCTTGGGGGAGAAGCGGCTGTTGATGCTCCCCCCGTTGAGGCGATTGATGACATCCAGCAATGAGAGGGCCACCTCGGCCATGCGTGAAGGGGTGGGCGAGGCGGAAACGTACGTGGTGTCGAGGTACTCCAGCACGTCGACGGTCTGGTTGATGCGCAGGTAGAGGTGTGCCCGCTCCTGCAACATCGCGATTCTTGCCGCTTCAAGCGCGGTGCGCGGCCGCTCATCCTGGTTGAAGAGCGTGTCCTCTCCCGTGAAGCGGAGGCGGAAGAGACGGTCGAGGATCGTGCCCTCGCCCACAGACAGGAGGGCCAGCTCCTCTCCCGTTGTCAGTAAGGTGGTGCAGAGCTCGTCGCGCCGCTCTGTGAACGTTCCCTGGGAGGGGAGGGGGAGATCCCACCAAGCGGCGACGAGGGCGAGGGTCTGTTCGCACGCCTCGATGAGCTGCTCCTCCACCGTCGGGGATTGCAGGGTGATGCTGCTCTCATCCTGCCAGCGGGAGAGCAAGCCTTTGACGAATGCGCGGGTATTGTCTGCATACTTGTAGCCGATGGAGACCGGGAGGATGGTGACCTCCTGCCCGCTCTCAGAGGCCCAGAGGGCGAGGTTTGCCACCCCGGCCTCGATGGGTGCGCTCTTGTGGGCGTGGTAGGTCACCTGCCCTTCGGGCGCGAGGGCGATGGGGAAGCGCCCGCTCTGTGCTTCTCCCCGCAGGTATTGGATGCCGTCACGGTTGGTGGCGCGGTTCTGGACGGCGATGAAACCGAGGCGCGGGAAGATGAACTTGGTGATGGAGCCGGCCCAGTTGAGCACATCACGTCCGTAGAGGACGGCGAGGTGGCTCTCGCGGATGCCCATCAAGACCAAGGGTGCGTCCTCCACCGCCGTGTGGCGAAAGGCGATGATGAGGCGCTGCTTTCCCTCTTTGAAGGCGGCCAGCTCGGCTTTGAGCGTGGCGCGGTTGAACACCAACACCTTCTTGACACCGAGGGCCAGGCGCATGTAGAGGGGTCCGGCGATGCGGACGAAGCGGTGGACCGACGGCTTGAAGTGTGGGGTGGGGAAGG
>LVBF01000190.1 GCA_001604325.1 Spirochaetales bacterium Spiro_04 | reverse complement strand
GCTGTTGCGGCTCTCCACCAAGTTGAAATCAAGGGCTTCCTCGTTCTGGTCGACGCGAAAAATCTCGGTGATCGGCATCTGCCCCCTCACTTCGACCCGGGTGAAGGGAAGCGGGGACATCGATGCGGCAAGGGCCACCAGGACCACGGTGAGCAACAAGGTTGTTGTGACCACTCTTTTATATGCGTTTGTTCGTCTGCTCATCTCGGAAACTCCCCTGAAAGTAGTGTAATAACAGGAACAACAAGTGTCAAGAGTTGTGGTATTGTTGATTCTACTTTTTCTTTTCCTTGCAAGATGTTACTAAATTACTTGTTGCAATATATCTACTTATCAACATAGATTCTTTTGTCATAGGATTTTACAGAGTCCGCTCTTGACAGAGCAAAGCGAGGTGTGTACGATGACAGAGCTTTGGGTCCGTAGCTCAGTCTGGATAGAGCGTCTCCCTCCGGAGGAGAAGGCCGTGAGTTCGAGTCTCGCCGGGCTCATCAGTGACAAGCCATCCATGATGGCTTGTCTTCGTCTTCCGCCAAGCCTTGCCTTTGGACCGAGAAAGTCGGTACTGTAGAGCCATGAGCATCAGAGTCCTCTTTTTAGGTGAGATCGTCGGACGAGGCGGCATCACGAGCGTCAAGGACGCCCTGCGACCGCTGCGCCAAGCGCGGTCCATCGATCTGGTCATCGCCAACGGGGAGGGCGCAACCGGAGGCTTCGGTCTCGGCAAGGCCCACTCGATGCAGCTCTTGAAGCTGGGCATCGATGTCATCACCGGCGGTGAGAAGATCTACTACAAGCTCGACATGGTCGAGTTCATCGACAAGAATCCCTCGATCCTCAGACCCGCCAACTACCCCCAGCAGAACCCCGGGCGCGGGGTACGCTATCTCACCGTAGGCGAGCAGAAGGTGTGTGTCATCAACATCCTGGGCAATGCGGACTTCCCCCGCACCCACCTCACGAACGCCTTCATCCTCGCCCAACACCTGGTCGACCAAGCACGTGCGGAGGGGGCCATCCCGCTTGTGCAGTTCCACGCCTCCCCCACCGCCGAAAAGCTCACCATGGGACATATGCTCAAGGGCAAGGCGGCGGCCGTCATCGGGACCCACTCCAAGGTGCTCAGCGCGGACGCCACCATCCTTGAGGGCGGGACCGCCTACATCACCGACAACGGGCGCTGTGGAAGCCAGATGAGTGTCGGCGGGTTCGACCCGCCCTCGGAGATTGATAAACAGATCACCGCTGTGCCGAGGCGCAGCCTGGAGTGCTGGGACAGCCTTGAGCTCGTCGGTGTCCTCGTCGACATCGACGATGAGGGCAAGGCCGTGGCGATCGAGACGATCCGCATTCCCGTCGAAGGAAAAGAGGAACACACACCATGTACGAACGAGTCACCATAACCAAGCTCCTCCCCGCAGACTTGGTGGAGGTCAGTTGCTCCTCCAGCGCCTGCACCATGTGCAAGGGGGCGATGTTCTGCAACAACAAGGGGCGGACCTTCAAGGCCTGGAACAAGAACAAGCTGGATCTCGCGAGCGGAGACTCCATCAACCTCTTCCTCCCCCCAGCCCGCACCATCGTCGCGACCTTGATCACCTTCATCCTCCCGTTGCTCCTCTTCCCCATCTGCTACTACCTCTCTCAGGGCGCCGGCTTGGGAGAGGGGACCACCTTCCTGATCTCCATCGGCGGCATCGCCGTCGGGTTCCTCGCTGTCTGGGCGTACTTCAGGAAACAACAGCGGCGCTACATGCCCATCGTGATGAACAAACTCGACCAAGATTGAGATTGCCCAAAGACAAAAGGGCAGGTATACTCGAATCATGTCCATCAGAGCATCTATTGGCATGGTTATTGCATCATTGTTGATGATCTCCTGCTCCCTCTCCACCGAGGCCGAGCTGGCCAGATGCACCCTCGTCCTGCCCGACCTCACCCTGGTCAACGCCGAGTACGTGCTCAAGGATGAGGAGAGCGAGCCCATCGCCATCCAGGCCGCCGAGATCTCCCTCTTCGACAAGACGAACACCGCCAACCTCTCCCGCCTCACCTTCACCCAACGTGACGGGGAGGGGACGATCCTGGTCAGCGGGAGAGCCGATGCGGCGGTGGCGAACACCAAGGAGTGGGATGCCCAACTCTCGGGCAATGTCGAGATCACCGACTACCGCAACGACTTCGTCATCACGGCGGACGAACTCTCTTGGCTCCACACGCAGCAGTTGATCACCGCCCCCGCCAACCAGCTGGTCACCATCGTCTACACCAACGACAAACGGGTCGAAGGCTACGGCCTGGACGGCAATCTGAAGAACTCCACCTTCACCTTCGACCGCATCGTATCCGGAGCGTTTTCCCTATGAGAACACGCCTCCTCCTCTGCCTGCTCCTCCTCCCCCTCTCCCTCCCCGCCGCCGAGACGGTCACCTTCAGCGGGGGGGCGACCAAACTGGTGATGAAGGAGGGACGAGAGAGCGTCTCGCTGACCGGAGGGGCCCAGATCGAGAGCGGCTCGATGATCGTGAGCGCCGACACTATCGAGCTCTCCGGTGAGGAGTATCGCTACGTCACCTGCCGCGGCTCGGTCATCCTCGCGGATGAGGAGCGGGGCATCACGCTGACCACCCACACGCTCTTTTATGACCGCGAGGAGGAGACGGTGTCGGTCCCCGGCTACGTGGAGATCGACGACAAGAAAAACCAAGTGCAGGCTTCATCGTTCCGCCTCGCATACGACATCCAGGGCGCACGCATGGAGCTGGAGGTCTCGGTCCTCCTCCTGCGCCACACCGACAGCGGGGCGATGGTCTGCCAAAGCGACACCCTCTCCTTCGACCGCGACGAGGAGAAATTGAACATGTGGGGCAATGCCCGGGTGCAGTGGGATGGGGACCGCTACGAGGCACAGCGCATCGAGGTCGACCTCAAGAGCGAGGAGATCGTCATGAAGGGGGCGATCAAGGGGGTGATCGGTGGCTGAGAACATCCTCGAGGTACGCAACCTGGTCAAATTCTACGGCCGCAAGCAGGTGGTCAAGGACGTCTCCTTCTCCATGACGAGCGGCCAGATCATCGGCCTGCTCGGTCCCAACGGGGCCGGCAAGACGACGAGCTTCTACATGATCGTCGGCTTTTTGAAGAGCAAGGGGGGATCGATCGCCCTCAACGGCGAGGAGCTCAGTGGCCTTCCCATGCACCAGCGAAGCCAGAAGGGGCTCTCCTACCTCCCCCAGGAGCCCTCGATCTTCCGCAAGCTCACCGTCGAGGAGAACATCCGCCTGGTGGCGGAGAGCCGCCCGGACCTCAACCGGACGCAGCAACAAGAGCGGGTGGAGCAGCTGCTGACCGAATTCGGCATCCAGGAGGTCCGCCGACAGAAGGGGTATACCCTCAGCGGCGGGGAGCGGAGGAGATGTGAAATCGCCCGCTGCCTCGCGGCAAACCCCAAGTTCCTCCTCTTGGACGAGCCGTTCGCCGGCATCGACCCGAAGGCGGTCTTTGAGATCAAGAGCCTCATCAGGTCAATGGCGAAGGCGGGCATCGGCATCCTCTTGACCGACCACAACGTCGTCGACACCCTCTCCATCACCACCACCAGCCACATCATCAACGCCGGTTCGATCCTCGTGTCCGGAACGCGCGAGGAGTTGCTCGCGAACAAGGAGGCTCGGGAGATTTATTTCGGCAGCGAATTCGGGGAGCGGGTGTGATGGATCTCAGGCCAAGTCTTTCCGTAACCCAGAAACAGCAACTCAAGCTCAGCCCGCAGTTGATCCAATCCTTCGAGCTCATGGCCATGCCGCTTGCGGAGCTCCAGCAGCGCATCAAGGCGGAGATCGAGACGAACCCCGCCTTGGAACTGCCCGCCAGTTGGGAGATCTCCTACGACCGCTTTGCCCGAGAGAAGCAGCAGAGCGAAGCGAGCCGGGTCGATGACAGCTACTCCGACTCCTCCGCCTACGGCAGCGACCGCAGCGGATACGACAGTGAGGCGACCGAACGGCAGAGCCGCTTCTTGGAGGGAGCGCTCTCAGAGCGGGAGAGCTTGGGCGAGCACCTGCTCAGCCAGCTCGGCTGTGAACAGCTCAGCGACGAGGAGTACGAGGTCGGCGAGATCCTCATCACCGGCCTCGATGCCAATGGCTTCTTCACAGACGAACCGGAGACGCTGCTCAACGAGCGCCAGCGCTCCCACCTCCCCAAGATGCTCGCCCTCCTCCGCCGCCTCGATCCTGCGGGCATCGCCGTACGATCCTGGCGCGAATCACTGATCGCCCAAGCCGAGATACAGGGGATGGAGGGCGAGGAGCTGGAGACCTTCTCACGCTTGGTATGCGAAAAACTCGAACTGATGCGCTCGGGCAAGAGTGAGCAGGTGGCAAAGGAGCTGGGCATCGATGCCTATGACCTGGAGGTCCTCTACACCTTCCTCAAGACGCTGACCCCCTTCCCCGGCCAGAGCTTCTCAAGCGGGCCGGAGCAGTTCGTCATCCCGGAGCTCTCCATCCGGCGCGATGGGGAGGAGCTGGTGATGCAGATGAATGACTACGCGCTCCCCGACCTGCGGATCCAGGCATCGTTCGAGCACCTGGGAGACCAGATCGGCAACGAAGAGGAATCCAAGAAGGCGACGGCGTACATCAACGAACAGATCAAGCGCGCCGAGAGCCTCCTCTTCCAGGTCCAGGTGCGCAACCAGACCCTCTACCGCCTTGGCCAAGTCCTGATGAAGCGTCAGCGCGAGTTCTTCCTCGCCGGTCCCCTCTACATCAAGCCGCTGACGCAGAAGGAGGTCGCGTCCGAGCTCGGGGTGCACGAGACGACGGTCAGCAGGATCAGCACGGCGAAGTGGGTCGATACCGACTGGGGCCTCATCCCCATCAAGGGACTCTTCAGCTCGGCCGTCGGCGAGGAGGGGGCACGCTACTCCAAGGAGGCGGTCAAGGAGATGATCCGGAGGATCCTGGAGGAGCACCAGGGGGCGAAGGCGCTCAGCGACCAGAAGATCAGCGACATCCTGCAGGAGGAGGGGGTCCAGGTGGCGCGGAGAACCGTGGCCAAGTACCGCAACGAGCTGAACATCGACCCTTCGTTCATCCGGGGCACCAACTAGAAGAAGGGGCGCTTCCGCACCCCTTCCCCATTCCCATTTCAGCCAGTCATCGCTCCTGGATCTTTCCCTTTTCCTTGCGGGCCGTCGCCTCGATCTTGTCGACCAAGAGCTCGATGCCCTCATATAATTCATAACAATCATAGCTGACCATCTTGATGGTCCCCCAAGAGAAGTGGATCTTCCCATCCAAATGAAAGCCTTGCCCCGTTGTTTCACGGGTGATCACGATGTCCAGATCGTGTAGGTACCCTTCGGCAAACTGGAGTTTCTGGAGCTTTTTATCCAGGAATGCCCGCGTCTCATCACTTGGGTTATACCGGATGCCTCTGACTGTCAAATTCATAAGCCCTCCTTCGACTGTAGTCGTACCTTAAGGATACGGCTTGCAACGCCAATCGTCAATGGACAAAAAACACCCGGGGCACCTCCAATTGATTTTTCTCACTTGCAAAAGGAGGACCAACAATTGTATAGTGGAATAAGAAAAAGGAGTCGGCTCATGAGCAACTTCACCGTCTTGGACCTTTTGGACCTCGACCTCAAGGAACAGAACCACCTCGGCCTCTCGTGCATCGCCGGCAGAAGCGGCCTCTCACGGGCCATCACGACCAGCAAGATCAGTCGCCCGGGACTCCCGCTCTCCGGCTTCTTCGAGCAGTTCTCCGCCTTCGCCATCCAAGTCTTCGGCAGGGGTGAGCAGGCGTACGTCGAGACGCTGGAGAGGGAGGGCAATCTGGCGAGCATCGAGCACTTCTTCGACTATGAGCTGCCGTGTTGCATCTTCAGCGACGGGGGGACGCCCTCCCCCACGTTCATCGAGCTCTCCGATGCGCGCTCCACCCCGCTCTTGGTCACCGCCCTCGCTTCCAGCGACTTCACCCGACGCCTCATCCAATCCCTCGACGAGGTGTTCGCCCCGACCGAGACGATCCACGCCGTGTTCGTCGAGGTCTACGGCATCGGCGTCCTCATCACCGGCGAGAGCGGCGTGGGGAAGAGCGAGACCGCCCTCGAGCTCGTCGAGCGTGGCCACCGGCTCATCAGCGACGACACGGTGCGGTTGCGGTGCATCAGTGACAACTACCTCATCGGCATGGGACAGAACCCACTCTTGGCCCACCACATGGAGATCCGTGGCCTCGGGATCATCAACCTCGCCTCAATCTACGGGGTCGGCTCGATCAGAGAGCGCAAGCAGGTACAGCTTGCCGTCCACCTGGAGCCGTGGGACGCCTCCAAGAGCTACGACCGCATCGGCGATGAGAAGCTCTCGGACACCTACCTGGGGATCACGGTGCCCAAGGTCATCATTCCGGTCAAGCCGGGGCGGAACATCCCGATCATCATCGAGACGGCGGCGCGCAACGAGCGCCTGAAGCAGATGGGGTACTACTCGGCAAAGCAATTCGACCAATCGGTGCTCAGGTGGTTGGAGAGTGAAGCGGTGCGCCATGCATACATCGAAGAGACGGAGGTGCCGTGATGGTCACCAGAACACTGACAGTCGCAAACCGGGCCGGGATCCATGCCCGCCCCGCGGCGTCCATTGTAAAGACCGCCAACAAGTTCAAGAGCGATTTCTATTTAGAGAAAGATACGATGAAGATCAACGGCAAGTCGATCATGGGGATCATCACGCTGGGGGCCACCCACCAGAGTACGGTCACCATGGTCTGCGAAGGCCCCGACGAGCAGGAGCTGGCTGACGCCATCACCGCCCTGTTCGAGAACAGGTTCGAGGAGTGACCACATGCGAGAAC
>LVBF01000189.1 GCA_001604325.1 Spirochaetales bacterium Spiro_04 | reverse complement strand
GAAGAGGATGGCCTCAATGCCTTGCTCTCCTCCTATGGGGGAGGCTTGCTCGCCGCCAGCGATATCCAGAACATCCGCATCCAACGGTATAATGAGGAGACGGGAGGCTGGGATGTCTTCTTCGTCAACCTGCTCGACGGCGCCGATACCGAGCTCAAGCACCTCGACCAGGTGATCATCGACACCATCCTTCCCAGCATCCAGAGCATCACCATCGAGGGGGCGATCGCCTCCAGCGAAAGCGCAGACACGACAACCCCGACCGCCCAGATGGGCTACTCCTCGGGAAGGATCTTCTACCAGTTCTACCCGCAGGAGACGCTCAAGCAGCTGCTGTCCGCCATCGCGGGGCGCCTCTTGACCGTCAGCGACCTCGATGGATCCTTCCTCCTGCGGGGGGAGGAGAAGATCCCAATCCGTGCCCAACAGATCCTCTACGGCAACGATGACCAGGGCCTGCTGCGCCTTCAGGCCGGCGATACCCTGCTCATCCCCTTCAACCAGAGATTCGTCACCGTCAGCGGCGCAGTGGTCCGCAGTGGTGTCTTCGCCTATGTACCGGAGAAGGGGATCAACTACTACATCTCGCTCTCCGGCGGCCTGAGCGATGATGCGGCGTACCCGACCTCGATCAAGGTGTACGGTCCTGATGGGAAGAAGATCGACAGCGGGGGAGAGGTTCCCCCCGAGTCGACGATCGTCGTCGCGAAGAACACCTTTGTGAAGGACTTGGCGCCCACCGTCGCGGTGATCGGTCTGGTCAGTTCAATCTTGGCGATCATCGCCGGGGTCCTCAGCCTCGTGCTCGAAGCCAGAAAACTATAGGAGCAACGGATGAATCAGAGAGAAGATGCAGTGCAGGAAGGCATGAATCCGTATGAGAGCGGGGATGAGGGAATCTCGATCGCCGAACTCTTTTTGATCTTCCGAAAGCGCTTCAAATGGTTTCTTGTCGGCCTCGTGCTCATCGTGGGGTTGGCCGCGGGCTACCTCAAGCTCGCCACCCCACAGTATGAGAGCCAAGTCTCGGTGCTCGTCGAGGCGATCCAACGCTCCTCCTCCTTCGAGTCGCTCCTCGACGTCTCCTCCTCCAGTGCGAAGATCGCCACCGAGGTCGAGTTGATCACCAGCCGCAGCAACATCAACCTCGCCCTGGCGAGCCTCGATCTCTCCCAGTACCACAACAGTGATGGCGCCGATTATCGGGACAAGAACGTCTTGGGCAACGTGCGCGAACGTGTCGTCGTCTCGACGGTCAAGGACACCAACATCGTCAAGATCGCCGTCACCGACCAGAGCCCCGCCTTTGCCCGGGACTTCGCCAACGCCCTGGCTTCGACATACGACAACCTGCTCACCGGCATCGCGAAGAACTCGAAGACCGCCCAGCGCGAGTTCATCGAGGCGCAGATTCCGCTCAACGACATGACACTGAGCCGAGCAAGTGACGCCTTGGGGGATTTCAGGGAGAACAGCGACATCATCCAGCTCTCCGACAAGAGCTCGAACCTCATCGAGCAGATCTCCTACTATACGCTGCGCCTCGAGCCGCTGAGGCTGCAGCTCAACGAGGCGGAGGTCTTCATCAAGAGTTACAACGACTCCCTCCTTGCGGCGGGATTCACCGGAATCCTCAGCGGTGAGGAGCTCAGGGAAGACAGCGTCATCGCCTCAAAGCTCGAGGAGTTTTCAGCGTGGAAGACCGAGCTGTCGATGTACGACTCCCTTACCCGTCCCGGAGGAGTGGCCACCGGCCTGGACTCCTCGTCGCGTACGTACGTGATCAACAGCGCCATCAGCCAAGTGACCAAGGATCTGCTGAACCGGATCAACGTCCTGACGCGCGGGTATGCGACCGAGGCGAACACCCAGGCGATCGTCGGTGCCTTGACGACCGAAGTGGACATCGAGGTCCTGCAGAAGCGAGCCGAGGTCTTCTCCGAGGAGCTCAGCCAGCTGCCGGTGCTGGAGCGGCGCCTCTCGGAGCTGCAGCGTGATGTGCAGATCTATGAGGCCATCGGATTGAAGCTGCGCGAGATGCTCGAGGAGGTCAAGCTCAGCGAGGCGGCGATCACGGGCAACGTGACGGTCGTCGACGCCGCGATCCTCCCGATCAAGCCGGTCAGACCCAATAAGCTGTTGATCATGGCGGTGGCCCTGCTTCTCGGTTCAGCGGTGGGGTTGCTCCTGACGCTCGGCATCGAGGCGCTGGACGTCTCGATTCAGAACGAAAGCCAGATTCGAAAGGTCGTCGGCAAGGATCTGCCGATCCTCGGGTGGATTCCGTTGATGAAGGTGTCGGCCAGCGACAAGTACCCGACGCTCTCGGTGTACAACGACCCGCTCTCCTATGAGAGCGAGCGCTTCAAGCTGGTGGCGAACATGCTGTACAACAAGAGCAACCGCCGCATCTATTCGATCACCAGTTGCGCGATGGCGGAGGGAAAGAGCACCATCATCGGCAACGTCGCCCTCTCCCTCGCTCAGATGGGGAGCCGCGTCTTGGTCATCGACGGTGACCTCCGCCTTCCGAGCATGGAGCGCTTCTTCCGCCTCCAGCACCGGGAGGTTGGGCTCGTCGACTTCGTCACCAAGCGCACCCCGCTGGAGGAGTGCTTGATCCAGCCGTTTGAGAACACCCCGACGCTGCACCTGCTGCCGCCGGGCAACGCCCCGCTGGTCCCCGCCGCCATCTTCTCCAATCCGCGCTACATCAGGGCGTTGGAGCAGCTGAAGGAGTATTACGACTTCATCATCATCGACGCTCCGCCGCTTGAGTCAGCCAGTGAACTGCTCTCCATCTCCAAGCACGTCGATGGCCTGATCATCACCGTCCGTGCGGGCATCACGAGCAAGGGTGCCCTCTACGACTTGGTGAGCAACCTACGCACCGCCAATGCGCCGCTCGTCGGGTTCGTATTCAACGGCGTACTTGCTTCAGCGGTCGGCAGCTATCGCTATGGCTACTCCCGTGGCTATGGCTACAGCTATGGCTACAGCTATGGGTACGGCTACGGAAAGACAAAAGAGGGGAAGAAGCGCCGGCATAGGCGTCGCAAAAGCTCGACCTCGTGGTACCGCAGGCGCTACAAGCAGGACTTGAAGACCCGCGGAAAGATTACCGTGAACCTCTTTGAGCCGATCCTCGCCTTCGGCCCCCATGCCCAGTATCAATCCCTGGAGGCATGGGTCGCCAATTCGAATCATAACGGGCCAGAAAGCGAAGTTGTCCAACCGAAGCCTGAGCGTGAAGTTGTCCAACCGAAGCCTGAGCGTGAAGTTGTCCAACCGAAGCCTGAGCGTGAAGTTGTCAAACCGAAGCCTGAGGCGAAGATGGAGAGTGACGCACTGGCCGCGCTCGAGGCGGATAGCTTGGCATCAGGGAAAAAACCTGAGGGCAATAGCTAGACAGGACGCTCTTGCTCTGCTATCCTTGGCCAAGAAATTT
>LVBF01000188.1 GCA_001604325.1 Spirochaetales bacterium Spiro_04 | reverse complement strand
CTCTTTGAAGGTCGTGACGGTATGGATGGTGAAGCAGCTGAAAATGGTATTTCATCTTCTCCGGACGGTGTCGTGGTATTGACGAATTTATCCTGCTATTTGTTACGGGATGCGGCTGACGGCGGTGTCGAACAGGTATGGAAACAGCCTTATGACAGTCATGGTGCCAATGTGGCTGCCGAGGATGCGCAGTATACAGGCGGTGGACTGGCATGGGGAAGCGGAACGACGCCGACGATAGGAAATAATCTGGTGTTCTTTACAGACAATGCCGATACAATTTCACTGTATGCCATTGATCTGCAAAGCGGTGAAGTGGTTGCAAAGCAGGAAGTGTTCGGGATGTTGGATGCCGGGACTCCGACGGCGGTTGATAATTCAATTCTTGTGTATGGACCGGATGACGATACGAATATCGTGGTGGTAGGAAATACATTTGGACTGTGGGCAAAGGGAATCTACACTGACCCTGAAACGGGCGATGCAGAAACAGGTGGTTCCCTGGTGGATGTCAGTTTGATCCAGAACGGAAATATTGCATTGCAGCCGGGTATGGTTCGTATTGACGTGACAAGAAAGCAAAAT
Source organism: Spirochaetales bacterium Spiro_04 (assembly GCA_001604325.1). Classification (GTDB taxonomy): domain Bacteria; phylum Spirochaetota; class Spirochaetia; order Sphaerochaetales; family Sphaerochaetaceae; genus Sphaerochaeta. The sequence goes on along the minus strand of LVBF01000188.1, from coordinate 1,921 downwards.
GCTACGAAATATGAGGCAAAGACAGTATGGTCGAGTGATGAAATGAAAAATTCTTCGGTAGCCAGACTTGCGGCTCCAAGTGGACGACTGTATCTCTATAATCAAGATACGGAGACGGGCATCTGGCAGTTTGAGGTACTGGATATAGAGGATGGAAAGACGCTGTTCACTGTTCCTGTGGGGGAATCTCCCGGCAATAATAACTGTGGAGCAATCGTGCAGATTGATCCAGACGGAAACAAAGTGTCTGTTCCGGCTGCGGATAAACATTTGTGGTCTATACAGGATGATTTTATTCGAATCGTGGGAGATGAGGAAACCGTGGTGAATGATGTGACACGTTTGCTGCCGGACATTGATCAGCAGGCGGTTGGTTACTTGACCGGTTGTTCCTTTGAAAGTGCCACAGGGGAAGTTGAAGTGGAAATTGAAATGGCGGATATCAACGCAGACACTTCTAAACTGGCTTTGTATGCACAGACGGCATCCGGTGATTATCAGAAGTTAGATCAAGAACTGTGGGACATTACAGAAGGTCAGATCAGTGTGTTGAAACTTCGTATGCAGGATAATGTGGACTGGGATATCAATGCAGATCAAGGTGCTTATCATATTGCACTGCAGTTTGTTTATGAACCATAGTCAGGCATATGTATCGGAAAAAGGGGAAGGTAAATGGAGACAGGAAGAACAAAGGTACAAATCAAGAACCATATAAAACTTTACTTTTTTTGCACTTTGACAGGGGCAACTGCGGGCGGAGTTGTATGGCTTTTCTTGAAAATCATGTCGGAAGCGATGGGGTTGATATGGGAATGGATACCTGGTCAAGTATCTATTCCGTTTTATACGATTCTTGTCTGTACAATCGGTGGAATTGTCATTGGACTCTTTCGGAGAAAATATGGAGATTATCCGGAGGATCTGGAAACAGTCATCGGAAAAGTGAAGAAGGAAAAGCACTATGAATATAAAAATATGCTTATCATGCTGCTTGCAGCACTGTTGCCTCTTCTTATGGGCAGCAGTGTAGGACCGGAAGCGGGACTGACCGGAGTGATCGTGGGACTATGTTATTGGGTTGCAGATAATCTGAAGGCAGCAGGAAAGAATACGAAAGAGTACTCGGAAGTAGGGGTAGCAGTGTCGCTTAGTGTTCTGTTTCATGCGCCTCTGTTTGGCATATTTCAGGTACAGGAAGAAGCGGATTCCGGTATTTCAGAAGTAGACAATACATCTAAAATCATAGTCTATGGACTTGCTTTGGCGGCAGGAACAGGAATCTATGCGGGACTTTCACATTTGTTCGGAGCGGGTCTTTCCGGCTTTCCGTCCTTCGATGATGTACAGCTTTATACGAAGGATTATGTGATGATGGTGGTATATATATTGTGTGGCTGTGTCTTAGCTTTCTTTTATCAGATGGTACATAAAATGACAAAAGAGATATCGGGTAAGGTTCCCGCTGTTTGGAGAGAAATACTTGCAGGTATCTGCCTTGGAGTAGTCGGGACGTTGGTTCCCTGCATTTTGTTCTCGGGAGAAGAACAGATGGGAACACTTATGGAAGAGTATGAAACATATCTTCCGATCATGCTGATTGGAATCGCATTTTTAAAAATCGTAATGACCAATTTATGCATTCAGTTTGGTCTAAAGGGAGGACATTTCTTTCCGGTCATTTTTGCAGGTGTCAGTCTGGGGTATGGAATTGCGATGCTGGTGTTTGAACAAAGCAGCGGTCATGTGGTCTTTGCGGCAGCAATGGTGACAGCGGCACTGTTAGGTGGAATCATGAAAAAGCCATTGGCAGTTACCATGCTGTTGTTCTTATGCTTTCCGATTAAGCTGTTCATATGGATTTTTTTGGCAGCGGCAGTTGGAAGTAAAGTGTTTCAAGGGAAGTTGAGAAGCTCTACGT
>LVBF01000187.1 GCA_001604325.1 Spirochaetales bacterium Spiro_04 | reverse complement strand
CTCACCGGCCGCCCTCTCCCCTCCCAGCCCGTGCTCGGGGGTATAGAGGGCGACGAGGTGAGCGTGGTGGCCCACCACGTCGCGACTGCGTCTCCATGACGAGTCAAAGGCGGCGTCGTTGGTGACCAGGGCCACCCGACGCCCCCCAAACTCCATCTCTGTCAGCCGATCCAAGCCAATGTACATGCCATTTCTCCCGTCCTGAAGCATACCATACCAGAGGCGACAGACAAGAGAAAAAAGCGGGATGAACAAAGATGGGCTTGCCTCATCGCATCAGCGCCTCCATACTGAGGCCATGGAAGAGATCTACATCGGCATCGATGGCGGGGGTACCCGCACCCGGCTCGGCATCATGGATCGTGAGGGCACCGTACTCCATCGAAACGAAGTGGCAAGCGCAAACATCTACGCAGTGGGTGAGAAGACGGCGAAAAGTTACGTCACGCTGCTGCTCGACGAATCGCTGGAAGAGTTCAAGGGAAGAACGATCGGCGGCTTCTGCTTCGGCAGCGCCGGACTGGGACGGGAGGAGGAGCGCCTCTTCTGGCAAACATTCTTTGATGGATACTTCACGGGCACGGTCACGCCGATCCTGGTCAGCGATGCGCTGTTGCTCTTGGCCGGGGCCCTCCCCCAACGCGCCGGTCTCTGCTTGATCAGCGGGACCGGCTCGATCTGCATCGGGCGCAATGAAGAAGGGACGGTGGTCCGCAGCGGCGGCTTCGGGACGGTGCTCGGCGACGAGGGATCGGCGTGGTGGATCGCCCGGGAGGCCATCAAGCGCAGCCTCGCCAGCCTCGAGGGGAGGGAAGAGGCGACGATCCTCACCGATGAGCTGAGAAGGAAGATCCCCCTCAAACGCTTTGAGGAGGTGATCGGCTGGGCCAACGCAAAAGAGCGGACCAAGGATGACATCGCCTCCTTGGCCCCCGTCGTCACCAACGCCGCAGAGGATGGGGATGGGGTGGCCATCCGCATCCTGGAGGAGGCCATCGCCCACCTCATCGCCCTCATCGAGGCGACCGAACGCCGCCTGCCCCCCACCTGGCCCCATCACGTGGGCCTCGGTGGAGGGGTGTTGGAGTGGGACCGCTACATCCGTCCCCGCCTCAGAGAGCGGCTCTCAACGCGGTGGGAACTCTTTTCAACCAAGGACGCCGCACTCAACGGCGCCATGGTCATGGCCCTGGAGGGCGTTCAGGGCACGGTCGCCTCGAAGAGCAGCTCCAGCTGATACACCCCGCCTCTGAGGCGGTACTCCTCACGCGTATCGGGGCCGCAGGTCGCGGTCCCGACGCCACGATGGGCGGCATCAAGATAGAGGTGGTATACGTCCTCGTCTTGCAACTCATCGCTATGCTCGGTTTTCCAGAGCTGCTCGATGGAGTACTTCTGAAGGGCAAAGCTCCACGCACCCGTTCCAGATATCCTGATGGCCTCCTGCCCGCCACCCACGAGATCGAGGCGCCGCATCCGGCAACGCAACCCGTGCTCCTGCGGCACGATGTACGGCACATAGAGCTCGTCGACCGTCGCATGGTGCTCGCCCACCCACGCTCCATCGAGGCGGTCGGGGTAGTTCTCATGCGGCCCCAACCCGAGGTATTTGACCGCCGACCACTGCCGTGGCAGGTCACAGCGCACCCCGATGCGGGGGTACTCACCCGCCGCATCCGAGAGGTTGAAGGTGAAGCGCACCTGCACTGCGGCAGAGTGGAAGGTCCACCGCTGGATGAAGAAGCCGAGATCCACTCCCGTGCCGCTTTCGATGCGATGTGTGATCGTCACCTCAGACCCTTCGCCCTCGGCCGAGAGGGGAACGGTGCGCACCCGATCGAGGCCGATCTCAAGCCATCGATCGATGGCCTTGCCCTCATGGTAGAAGCGGTGTGCCTCCGCTTCGACCGGCCGTCCATAGACGGTCTTCAGTCCATCATTCTCCGTCGGACAGCGGTAGAGGCTTATCTGTAGCTGGGAGGCCAAGAGCTGTCCGGTCTTCTCAAACTCCAAGCTTGCGAGCAGCCCCTGCTCGTTGATGGCCGCCCGATAGCCTGTACCCTTCACCACCCGAGCAAACGTCCCCTCCCCGCCAGTGACCACGGCAGCGGTATGATCGAGGCTCTTGGCTACGGGGGCCGAGAGGGTGAACTGCTCCCAGGCGACGAGGTGGCCGGCATCGGCCCATGGCGCCGCCTCCTTGAGGCGGCATTCGAAGCGGAGGAAGGTCTCCCCCTCACCCATCGCCGTCCGGATGGCCGCTTCTTGGAGTGCGGCCAGGGTGAACGGCCACACCGCTCCCGCCGCAAGGGTGGGGACGGTCAGCACACCCTCTTTGAGGATTCCGTGCTCTGAGGAAATCTGCCAGGTGAAGGCAAGGTGGTCCAGCGTGGAGAAGTCGTACTCATTGACGAGGCGAAACTCTCCTGAGGCGGGGTGTTCGCCATCGAAGCGCACCGGTTGGTGCAGCTTGAGGCACTCCGCCATCACGGGTTTGGGGGTGCGGTCCGGCCACACGACCCCATTGAGACAGAAGTCGTAGTCCGTTGGGGTGTCACCGAAGTCCCCGCCGTAGCGCCACGCCTTCCCTCCTTCTGTGGTGTGGTGGGCTTTTTCTCCTCGCCTTCCGGTGGGTTTGCCCGCCTCATCGACGGCGATGCCTTGGTCGACCCAGTCCCAGATGAAGCCTCCCTGCAGTCCCCGTGACTGCTTGATGGCCCGCCAGTAGTCGCCGAGGCTCCCGTTGGAGTTGCCCATCGCATGGCTGTACTCGCACATGATGAGGGGGCGGGGATCGGCACTGTCGCTGTGGCGGTCCCACTCCTCGATGAGGTCGACGGAGGGGTACATCGGGCTGATGATGTCGGTGATCCCCCGTCCACGGTGCAGGCTCTCGAAGGTATGGGCACCCTGGCCCCACTCGGGGCGCACCGCCCCTTCGTAGTGGATCGGCCGATGCCCATCAAAGCGGCGCAGCCAGCCGACGCAGGCGGTATGGTTGGTCCCATCCCCGCTCTCGTTGCCGAGCGACCAGATGATGATGGAGGGGTGGTTGTAGTGCTGGCGCACCATGCGCTGTACCCGCTCCAAGAAACAGGCGGCCCACCGCTCATCGCGACAGATGCTGTCGTAGTTGGCGTGCGTCTCGATGTTTGCCTCGTCCATGACGTAGAGGCCCCAGCGGTCGCAGAGCTCGTACCAGCGCGGATCGTTGGGGTAGTGGCTGGTGCGCACCGCATTGAAGTTGTGCCGCTTCATGAGGACGATGTCCTCCACCATCGAGGCGACGCTCAGCGTCTTGGCGGTGTGCTGGTCGTGCTCATGGCGGTTGACCCCCTTGATGAAGACCCGCTTGCCGTTGATGAGCAGCTGTTTGTCCTTCACCACGATGCGCCGGAAGCCGACGCTCAAGGCCCTGCTCTCGTTCCCCACTGTCAAGGCCAGCGTATAGAGGGCGGGATCCTCGCTGCTCCACAGAGCAGGCGATGGGACGTCGATCGTGAAGGAGAAGACCCCCTCATGATCACTATAAGTGCCGTGGTGGACACGCGTGCCGGAACGGTCATAAAGCGCTGCACGCAGCGTCCCGACCTCTCCGGAAACGGGGACGGTGACCTTTACCGTCCCCTGATCCAGATCATCGCTCAGCAGGGCATCGACCTTGACATCGACCATGGTGGACGATGATTCAGCGATGAGGGTGACGCTGCGGTGCAGGCCACCGAACCACCACTGGTCCTGGTCTTCGACATAGGAGGCGTCGCTGTAGCGCACGACGATGAGGAGCAGCGTATTGCTGCCCTCCCTCAGGTGCGGGGTGAGATCGAAACGAGAGGAGAGGCGGGTGTCCTTGCTCATGCCGACGAAGACGCCGTTGAGATAGACCTCGAGGTAGCTTTCGGCGCTGCCCACCGCCAAGACCACCCGTCTCCCTTCCCATGCCGTGTCCACGGTAAATGTGGTCCGGTGCACCCCGGTGGGGTTCTCCTCCGGAGAGAAGGGAGGATTATTCTCAAAGGGCATGATGACGTTGGTGTAGTGGGGCTTGTCCCACCCCTGCACTGTCCAGGTGAGGGGGACGTGGATCGGATGCCACGCCTGGGAGGCATCATCGGAGAGGACATCGTCTTCGACGGCAAGCGGGGACGGATAGAGGCGGAAGTCCCACACTCCGTCGAGGCTGCGCTCAAACGGGAACGCCACCCGGTCCCGCCCTTCGGGGCCGAGGTGGACATAGTTCAGCGCATCCGCTTCGCTCTGGAATGCAGGGGGAAGCGAGGCCATCGGCAGTCGGTTCAGCGAGGAGATGGTGCTCTCCTGCCACGCTTTTGTTTTCAAGAATAGTGTAGACATGGTGACTCCTCAGTATCTGATAGTACTCTATTTCACCGAACCGAGCACCCCTTCAACGAAGCGTTTCTGTTGGGTGAAGAAGAGGATCATGGTTGGAAGTGTCGTGATGGTGACCGAGAGCATCAAGATGCCGTAGTCAGTCGTATAGCCGGCGGTCAGGCCGGTGATGAGCAGGGGCATCGTCTGGCTATCCTGACTTTGCATGATGATCAACGGCCACAGATAGTTGTTCCATGCGCTCATGAAGGTGACGATGGCGGCGGCGGCGAAGGTCGGTGCCATGATGGGCACATAGATTCTAAAGAAGATGCCGAATTCACCCAACCCGTCTACGCGTGCAGCCTGCACCGTCTCGATGGGGAAGGACTCACTGCTCTGGCGGAAGAAGAAAATCAAAAAGGCGGTCGAGATGGTGGGAAGGATGAACCCTGCCGTCGTATCGAGGAGCCTCAGTGTGCTGAACATCCGAAAGAGCGGCACCATGATGGTGGCGAAGGGCACCATCATGGAGAGCAGCAGGAGACTCATCAGGGTATCCTTGCCTTTCTCTCGGTAGATCTGAAAACCATAGCCGGCCAATGAGCAGACAAAGAGACTTGCAAGGGTGTTCACCGTCGCATTGCGCAGGGAGTTCCAGAACGCTCTGCCAAGGTGGACCGTTTGGGTGAGTTTGCGGATGTTTGCCCAGAGGTTGGTCCCGAAGAAAAGCCGTCCCTTGATGATGTCGACACTGCTGTTCGTCGCGCCGACGATCATGAAGTAGAAGGGAAAGGCCGAGAAGAAACAGACGATGATCAGAAAAACGTACTTGAGGATATTCATGCCCTTGCTGCGTTTCATCTCTTGCCTCCTGCCTTGATCTGGATGAAGGAGAGGATGGCCACCATCACGAGAATTGCATAGCTGACTGCCGCTGCATACCCGAACTGCGGGTTATAGATAAACGATAAGTTGTAGATGTACTGGCTGATGGAGAGCGTGGCGATGCCCGGCCCCCCGTTGGTAATGTTGCGCACCTCATCGAAGAGCTGCAGCGTCCCGTTGGTCGACATAATCGTCGTCAATAGGATGACGGGCTTGAGCAACGGAATCGTGATCATGAAAAACTGCCGCGACGATGAGGCTCCGTCGATACGGGCAGACTCGTAGAT
>LVBF01000022.1 GCA_001604325.1 Spirochaetales bacterium Spiro_04 | reverse complement strand
CTTCTTGGACGTCACCCCCTGTATCCTGCTCATCAGCCCGATTCTGTTGCCGGTGATGCAGCAGTTCGGCATGAGCTCGCTGCAGTTCGGGGCGATCCTCATCGTCGGTCTTGCCATCGGCCTGGTCACCCCACCGGTGGGGATGTGCCTCAACGTGGCGAGCAAAATCTGCGGAATGGACATCGTCGCCATCTTCAAGGGGGCATTGCCGTTTATCATTTGTAATGTTATAGTTTTAGTAGGAGTTACGTTCATCCCCGCGTTGAGCATGTGGCTCCCATCGTTTGCATAAGTATTATTTTTCAAGGAGTTTTTAATGGACATTCGTTATTCAACTGGAAAAGAGGCCTTCAAGCACATGACGACCGACGAACTTCGTGAGGAGTTCTTGGTGAAGAACATCTTCGTTGCCGACGACGTGAGCGCGGTGTATTCGCATATCGACCGCATCGTCACCCTCGGTGCCATGCCGGTGAAGGGGAAGCTGAACCTGGCCAAGAACATCGATCCGATGAAGAACTTCGGCGTCGACTTCTTCCTCCAGCGCCGTGAGCTGGGGATGATCAACATCGGCGGCGACGGCTTCGTCGAGGCTGATGGCAAGCGCTACGACCTGGTCCACTACGATGGGCTCTATCTGCCGATGGGGACCAAGGAAGTCTTCTTGGGCAGCAACGACGCCAAGGATCCGGCCAAGTTCTACATGAGCAGCACCCCCGCCCACCGCGCCTTCCCGGCCAAGCACATCGTCTTCAAGGACGCCAAGCACGTGCCCGCAGGCAGCAGTGATGATGCCAACGAGCGGGTCATCAACCAGTACATCCACCCGGACGTGCTCGATACCTGCCAGCTTTCGATGGGTCTGACCGAGCTTGCGCCCGGCAGCGTGTGGAACACGATGCCCGCACACACCCACGAGCGACGCATGGAAGTCTACTTCTACTTCGCCATCAAGGAGGGACAGACCCTCTTCCACCTGATGGGTGAGCCGACCGAGACGCGCCACATCGCAGTGGGCAACGAGGAAGCGGTCATCAACCCGTCGTGGTCGATCCACAGTGGGGTGGGGACGAGCAACTACACCTTCATCTGGTCGATGTGTGGCGAGAACCGCACCTACACCGACATGGACTGGGTGAAGACCGAGGAGTTGAGGTAAGCGATGGACCAGTATATGAACGAACAGTTTTCCCTGGAGGGGAAGGTCGCGTGGGTGACCGGCGCCTCCTACGGTATCGGCTTCGCCATAGCCAAGGCGTTCTCGCACGCTGGGGCGAAGATTGCCTTCAACGACATCAACCAGGAGTTGGTGGACAAGGGTCTCGCCTCCTACAAGGAGGCGGGCATCGCGGTGAAGGGGTACGTCTGTGATGTGACCGATGAGAAGGCCGTGCAGAAGACCGCCGCCCAGATCGAGGCTGACCTCGGGCCGGTGGACATCCTGGTCAACAACGCCGGCATCATCCGCCGAATCCCGATGCACGAGATGGATCCCGCCGAGTGGCGGCGCGTCATCGACATCGACCTCACCGCCCCGTTCATCGTGGCCAAGGCGGTCCTTCCCTCGATGATGGAGCGGAGGAGCGGCAAGATCATCAACATCTGTTCGATGATGAGCGAGCTCGGCCGTGAGACGGTCAGCGCCTACGCCGCCGCCAAGGGTGGGTTGAAGATGCTGACACGCAACATCGCCAGCGAGTACGGCGCGTACAACATCCAGTGCAACGGCATTGGGCCTGGGTACATCGCCACCCCGCAGACAGCCCCGCTGAGAGAGCGGCAGAGTGACGGCAGCCGCCACCCGTTCGACTCCTTCATCCTGGCAAAGACCCCCGCAGAGCGCTGGGGCAACACCGAGGATCTGGAGGGGCCGGCGCTCTTCTTGGCCTCCAAGGCCAGTGACTTTGTCAACGGCCACGTGCTCTACGTCGATGGCGGCATCCTCGCCTACATCGGAAAACAGCCGTAACTGCTACAATTTCCCAATACGCCCCGCTTCTGCTCAACGGAAGCGGGGCTTCTTTGTATGCGATCTCTTGGTATTGCGGTCCCCGATGGTACGGGCGTCCTTTGCTTGGGTATCCATGAATTTTGGTGTATCTTATTTGTCCATTGGCAATTTGAGCATCCTGGATGCGTCTTGGATTTGCGGCCAGTTGCTTTCAAAACTGGAATGAGGTTCCAAAAACAAATGAGTCAACTAGTTGTATTCAAACGAGTTGTAGGCCCAAATTTGCGAGAATTAGCCCTCTTTGATTGACAGCCTCCCCCTGAACCGATAGGATTTGACAGGTTACCATAAGAGAAAGAAAACAGGAGTCAAGTATGGCAGAGAAGAAACGTAAGTATGTCTATTTCTTTGGCTCCGGCATGACGGAAGGAACCGTTGAGATGCGGGAACTGCTCGGTGGAAAGGGTGCAAACCTCGCCGACATGACCAGCATCGGCCTTCCTGTCCCGCCGGGCTTTACGATCAGCACCGAGGCGTGCGCGTATTATAGTGCGAACAATGGCAACTACCCGGAAGGATTGCGCGAAGAAGTGCTCTCAAACCTCGCCAAACTTGAGAAGAAGATGGGCGCGAAGCTCGGGGGTAAGGAGAACCCGTTGTTGGTCTCCATCCGCAGTGGTGCGGCCTCCTCGATGCCCGGCATGATGGACACGGTCCTCAACCTCGGCCTCAATCCCGATGCCGTCGAGGCGATGATCGCCAAGACCGGCAACGAGCGCTTCGTGTTGGACAGCTACCGCCGCTTCATCCAGATGTTCGGCGACGTCGTCATGAACGTTCCGCACAGCGACTTCGAGCGCGCCCTGCAGGATGTCAAGGACGAGCGCGGCCGCGTCATGGACACCGAGCTGGACAGCGACGATCTCCGCCTGGTCATCAAGCGCTACCTGGCCCTCTACAAAAGAAACACCAAGGAGGAGTTCCCCGTCGACCCGGTCGACCAACTCTTCAAGGCCATCAACGCCGTCTTCCGCTCCTGGAACAACGAGCGGGCGATCAAGTACCGCCAGATGAACGACATCCGGGGCCTCTTGGGCACCGCGGTCAACGTCCAGACGATGGTCTTCGGCAACATGGGTGAGACCAGCGGCACCGGTGTCGCCTTCACCCGCGACCCCTCCACCGGCGAGAACATGTTCTACGGCGAGTACCTGATGAACGCCCAGGGCGAGGACGTCGTCGCCGGCATCAGGACCCCCGAGCCGATCAGCCACCTCGAGGCGGTCAACAAGGAGGTCTACGACCAGCTTGTTGATATCCGCGATCTCTTGGAGAAGCACTACAAGGATATGCAGGACGTCGAGTTCACCATCCAAGAGGGCAAGCTCTACATGCTCCAGACCCGCAATGGCAAGCGCACGATCTTCAGCTGGCTGCGCAGCCAGGTCGAGATGGTCGAAGAGGGCCTCATCGACAAGAAGACCGCCGTCAGCCGGGTGCCGGCAGGAGAGTTCGGCAAGCTGTTCGCCCCGATCCTCGACGCCAAGTACCTGAGGGACAACTCCATCACCGCGGTGACCAAGGGGCTCAACGCCTCCCCCGGTGGGGCGTGTGGCGAGGTGTATTTCACCGCTGAGAAAGCCGAACAGATGGCAAAGCTCGGCAAAGAGGTCATCCTCGTACGGGGCGAGACCAGCCCCGAGGACATCGGAGGCATGGCCGTTTCCAAGGGCATCGTCACCAGCCGTGGCGGCATGACGAGCCATGCGGCGGTCGTCGCCCGTGGCATGGGCTGTCCCTGCGTCAGTGGCGCCGGTGAACTGCACATCAACGAGGCGAAGGGGTATATCGAGGTCAACGGCACCAAGATTTCCGAGGGTGACTACATCTCCCTCGACGGCTTCACCGGCGAGGTCTACGCCTCCAAGATTCCGGTCAAGGCCAGCGAGATCGTCCAGGTGCTCAACGGGAGCATGAAGGAGAGCGAGAGCCTCCTCTTCGAGAACTATAAGAAGTTCATGGGCTACGTCCAGGAGCTCAAGCGCCTCGGTGTCTACACCAACGCGGACACTCCCCACGACGTCGAGATGGCGGTCGCCCTCGGGGCTGAGGGAATCGGCCTCTGCCGCACCGAGCATATGTTCTTCGGCACCAACCGCATCATGCCGATGCGCAAGATGATCCTCGCATCCAACACCATCGACCGTGAGAAGGCCCTCGCCGATCTGTTGCCGATGCAACGCGGCGACTTCGAAGGAATCTTCAAGGCGCTTGAGGGACGGCCGGCGACGATCCGCCTGCTCGACCCGCCGCTCCATGAGTTCCTTCCAAACGACCACACCAGTCGCCACGAGCTCGCCCTGCAGATGCACATCAGTGTGGAGGAGGTCGCCCAGAAGGCCACCAGCCTCCATGAGTTCAACCCGATGCTCGGCTTCCGTGGATGTCGCCTGGCCATCATCTATCCGGAGATCCTTCGGATGCAGGTCAGGGCGATCATCGAGGCCGCCATCAACGTCCAGCGCGCCGGCATCGAGGTGCACCCCGAGATCATGATCCCGCTGGTGGGCCATTACAAGGAGTTCGTCTTCACCAAGGAGCGCGCCCTTGAGGTCATCGAGAAGGTCTTCGAGGAGCAGGGAATGCACGTCGAGTACAAGATCGGCACGATGATCGAGGTGCCCCGCGCCGCCATCACCGCCGATGAGATCGCCAAGCACGCCCAGTTCTTCAGCTTCGGGACCAACGACCTGACGCAGATGGCCTGTGGCTTCAGCCGCGACGACTCGGCCTCCTTCCTCGGCCCCTATGTCAACGACACCGACAAGCAGTTCTACGAGTACGATCCGTTTGAAACGATCGACATCGCAGGCGTCGGCAAGCTCGTCGACATGGCGGTCAAGCTTGGCCGCGGCGCAAACCCCGACCTCAAGGTCGGCATCTGCGGCGAGCACGGCGGAGATCCGCGCACCATCGCATTCTGCAATGAGGTGGGCTTGGACTACGTCAGCTGTTCTCCCTTCCGCGTTCCCATCGCACGCCTGGCCTCAGCGCAGGCGGTGATCAACGCCAAGAAGTAACTCAGAAGTGTCTGTGTGGGCCCCGGATTTGTCCGGGGCCTTTTGTGTGCGTGCTGCTCATCGTCCTGCGATCATCTTCAGCTGCACAAAAAAACAAGCAACCCGCTCCGGTGATGGGTTGCTTGATCGGTGAGAGCCAAAAAAGGGAATTGAACCCTTGACCTGCTCATTACGAGTGAGCCGCTCTACCCCTGAGCTATTTTGGCATTGCTGTGTAGCGTGTGCATTCTAGCCGAAAAACGAGCAGAGAGTAAAGGCCTTATTTGCCTTGACCATGCTCGCACTTCTTTAGTAGTCTTTGCCGAGAGGGAAACATTGAAAACATACAACCGACTCAACCATGCCGTGGCACATCAGATGGTGATCCTCATCAAAGGTGAGGGACGGGGGTACGGGACCAGGGTAGGGGCCTCCTGGCAACCCGATGTCGCCCAGTTCCTGCTCCAGATGGTTCCCAATGCCCTCGACCATGGGATCGAACTGAGCGATATCGCCCCGCTCATCGGTGAGGATGACGACCTGTGGGATGAAGAGGTGTACGATTTCGATGACGATGACGACGACGACTGGGAGGACGATGAATGAAGATCCTGGGGATCGAAACCTCCTGTGACGAGTGCGCCGCGGCGGTCGTCGAGGATGGGAGGATCATCCACTCCAATATCATCGCAACCCAAATCGCAGAGCACACCCCGTACATGGGGGTGGTGCCCGAACTTGCCAGCCGCCTCCACACCCAGTGGATCATTCCCACGGTGGACGAAGCGCTCACGGTGGCCGGCATCAAGGCAGAAGAGCTCGATGCGGTGGCGGTGACCAACCGTCCCGGCCTCTTGGGCTCCCTGCTCGTCGGCCTCTCCTTCGCCAAGGGCTTTGCGGCGACCCACTCGATCCCCTTGATCACCATCGACCATATCAGGGCCCACCTCTACGCCCCGCAGATGGAGAATCCGCTCGCATACCCCTACCTCGGCGTATTGGTGAGTGGGGGACACACCGTCTTGGCCCGCATCGACGGCTACGATGAAGTGGAGGTGCTCGGCACCACCGTCGACGACGCCATCGGCGAGGCCTTCGACAAGGTGGCCAAGCACTACGGCATGGGGTACCCCGGCGGCAAGGTCATCGACGACCTCGCCCGGAAGGGCAATCCCCTCGCCTTCCTCTTTCCCGGCACCACGCTGCCCAACCCGCTCGACATCTCGTACAGCGGGCTCAAGAGCGCCGTCATCCACCAGAGAGACTCCTTCTGGGATGGGGTGAGCGAGAAGAGTGATGAGAACATCGCCGCTTCCTTTGAGCGCGCCGCGGTGAACATGCTGGTCAAGCGCATCCGCCTCGCCCTCCAGCAGACGGGGCTGAAGCGC
>LVBF01000186.1 GCA_001604325.1 Spirochaetales bacterium Spiro_04 | reverse complement strand
GTCTCCTCGCGGGTGTAGGCGAGCACCACCGGCTTTCCACCGACGCGGGTGGTGAGGTAGGCGTTGAGCGGTTCGGTGAGGGCATCCTGGCGGTTTCCAAAGCCTCCGCCGAGGTACGGCTTGATGATGCGTACGTCGCCGAAGCCGACGCCGAGGGCTTGGGCGCACATGCGCCTGACGAGGTGGGGCAACTGGGTGGCCGCCACGACGACGACCTTTCCCGCCTCCATGTAGGCCCAGGAGTTGGCGGGCTCGATATGGCAGTGGCTGACCACCGGCGTATCGTAGTCGCCTTCGACCTTGATGAGCCCTTCTTCCTTGATGGCCGCCTCATAGTCGCCGATCTCGAAGGTGGTGGCCTTGACGATGTTGTCGGGCCGCTCCTCGTGGAGGACACAGGCCCCCTCACTCATCGCCTCCTCGACGGTGAGCATCGGCTTATACTCCTCGTAGACGACCTTGATCTTGCTGACCGCGATGTCGGCGGCCATCTGGGACTCGGCGATGACGGCGGCGATGTCGTCCCCGTAGCAGCGTACCCGCGCGTTGAGGAGCTTGCGGTCGGCGATGTCCTGGAAGCGGGGGTTGGTCGACCACGGGTGACCGGCGGTGGGGAACTGGATATCGGGCACGTCGAAGCAGGTGACGATGTCGATGACACCCTCGGTGTTCCATGCTTCGACCAGGTCGAATTCCTTCACCCATCCGTTTGCGATGGTAGAGTGCAGGACCTTTGCCCAAAGCGCATGGGCCGGCACGGTATCGGGGGTGTACTTCGCTTTTCCCGTGACTTTGTCAAATGCATCGACACGCGTGGCTGAAGATCCAATGATTTGCATGAAGCCCTCCTGGCGGAACATCGTGTTCACGCATCCTCCCTACTATACCACAGGAGGGAGGCGCTGTTCCGCTCGTTCTTCATCATACAACAGATGAGGACAATTTCAAGGCATTTCACTACATTTTGCATATTTTTTGATGTATCGAACGCTTTGGTGGCCAACTAATTATGTGTTGCACAATCTTGTGTATGGTGTAATGCAGGAAATGAATCAAACGCTTCCAAAACTGTCCCCGCTGTGTCATCATCGGGCCATGATCGAAGCACTCATCCAGTACCTGACAGAAGCGTGGGCCATCAAGGCGGTGGCGCTTTCCGGCTCACGAAGCGGTGGCTACAGCGACCCCTCCTCCGATTGGGACCTCTACGTCTATGCCGATGCCGTGCCCCCACTGGCCCTCCGGAGGGTGATGGCCGAACGCTTCGCCGTGCAGGCGGAGGTGGGCAACACCTTCTTCGAGGAGGGTGATGAGCTCATCCTCGGCGATGGGAGCATCGTCGACCTGATGTACCGCTCCCCCTCCTGGATCGAGGCGGAAATTGAGGCGGTCTGGTTCCGCCATCAGGCCAAGGTCGGCTACACCACCGCCTTCGTCCACAACGTGAGGACGAGCACCATCCTCTTCGACAGGGAAGGGTGGTTTGTTCAATTGCAGAAGAGCGTGAGCGGACCATATCCTGTGGAGTTGCAGCG
>LVBF01000185.1 GCA_001604325.1 Spirochaetales bacterium Spiro_04 | reverse complement strand
GCATCGGTTTGCCCGCCAGTTTCGCCGCCCACATCTGCCGTACGTTCATGCGCGCCATAAAATCGTCCCACGGTTTAGCTGCCGCCCTTGCCCGGACCGCCCGACAACGCCGACAGCGCGCCGAGCCCGCAATACACCGAGCCCGTCACGAATCGCTCGCCCTGGCGGAAAAAGCGTCGCCCTTGCAGCCAGCGCCCGGCGCTTCCGGCCAACAGCGCGTACATCGAGTCGCTGATGACCGCCATCACCACGAAAAGCAGCCCGAGCGTGAGCAGTTGCAGCCAGGCCCAGCCGCGCGCCGGATCGACGAACTGCGGCAGAAACGCCAGGAAGAACAACGCCGTCTTCGGGTTAAACACGCCCACCACCACGCCCTGCGACCACACGCGCCGCAGCGACTCCCGGGCAAACACCGCCTCGCCCGCCGCCGGTGCGCGCCCGACGAGTTTCTTAATCCCCAGCCAGATCAGGTAGGCCGCACCCGCGTATTTCACCGCCGCAAACGCCATCGCCGACGAGGCCAGCATAGCCGACAACCCCGCCGCCGCCGCGACCGCATGGACCGCGTTGCCCACACCCACCCCGAGCACGGAGACCAGCCCCGCCGCCCGGCCCTGGCTCATGCTCCGCGCGACGATATAGAGCACCGCCGGCCCCGGCGTGAGGATCAACGCCGCCGACGCAGCCAGAAACAAAAGGAATTGGGTGGGAGCGAACATGCTTCGATTAACGGCACACGCGTTGATACCGCCCACCGCCCCCAAGCCAAGCCCGCGCTCCAATCAGACCGCGCGACAGCGCCCCATTTTCCGCAGCCTTTCCCCCTCACCGTTCACTTTGCCCTCTTCAATCTGCGCCCCTCTGCGCCATCTGCGGACTCCTCGTCTTAGTCGAGCATCCATTCCGGCCAGTCCCCACACGCAGACTTGCGTAAACTGCTGATCGAGGATTGAGCTTTCCCCACCGGCTCACCGCGCTTCCGGTTTGGCCAGGTCTTTTTCCAGCCCGCCCCACTCTTCTTCCATGGCTCGTTCCCGCACCGCCGCCCCCAAGGATACCGACGCCGCACTCGGCTTCGAGGCCACGCTCTGGCTCGCCGTTGGAACGAACCATACCATCAACCGATCTGCACCAGACACGACACACTGCTTCTAAAACGGCGGCGCGGGGTGTTGAGCGTGACGGAATTGGAGCCAGCAGAAAGAATCTAAGAACAATGATTAAGAAGAAAAAGATGGGGCGAAAAGCAGAGCGATCGATTCTTCAAATGACCGCATCGCAAGCGCGGGCGTTCCTGCTGAAGCCTGAGAGCTATTGCGGCATAGACTTGCCGGTGTATTTCACTTTCGCACGCGTCCTTTCAGATGTGACCAAGGAGCTTTCCGGCCAAGCTCTGTCCGACCTGTCATCGAAGCCGTGCGAGCACGAGGGCGTAAACTATTCGATGCTATCGAACAAGGATGGGCGTCACGCGTGGCGCCCATTTCAGCTTATTCATCCGGCGCTTTACGTTTCACTCGTCCAGAAGATCACCGAACCCGGCCATTGGGAAGTGATTCGAAACCGGTTCAAGGAGTTCCAGAAGGCAACAAACATGAAGTGCCTGAGCATTCCGATTGAGGCATCGCCAACGCGGAAGGATCAGGCGGCTCAGATTCTCAACTGGTGGCAAGGAATCGAGCAGGGCTCAATTGAGTTAGCGCTCGACTACAACTATGCGTTTCACGCCGACATCACTGACTGCTATTCGGCGATCTACACCCACTCGATTGCCTGGGCCGTTCACGGCAAAGCCGCGACCAAGCCCCAAGCCGCACGCAAGGACAAGACGCTCATAGGTAACGTCATCGACTGGCACATCCAAGACATGCGAAATGGCCAGACAAACGGAATCCCGCAGGGATCCACGCTCATGGATTTCGTTTCCGAACTTGTGCTGGGTTACGCCGACCTTGAGCTGACAAATCGACTCAAGACCAGCGGGACCACTGAGTTTCGCATCCTGCGTTATCGCGACGATTACCGAATCTTCGTCCAGAGCCCTCAGATTGGTGAAGCCATTTTGAAATGCTTGACCGAGGTGCTGATAGATCTCGGTCTGAAGCTAAACGCATCAAAGACAACTGGCTCTCCGCTTGTAGTAAGCCACTCAATCAAGCCTGACAAGCGTGCTTGGTTGAGAGGTCGGCAATGTGACGCCAATCTCCAGAAGCATCTACTTATCATTCACGCCCACGGGCATGATTTCCCGAATGCAGGTAGCCTCACGGTTGCTCTTGGCCATTTCCATGAACGTCTCAATGCGACGAAACGTATCAGCAACCCACTCGTGTTGATCAGCATCGCAACGGACATCGCATACCACAGCCCGAAGGCATTTCCCGTATGTTCAGCCATAATCAGCAAGCTTCTGAGCACGCTGCAGACCGACGCGGCACGAATGGATGCGATTCAGAAGATTCATACCAAACTCTCGCAGCTTCCTAACACGGGCCACATGGAAGTCTGGCTCCAACGAATCAGCCATTCGTTCGTCCCCAATCTTGGTTACAAGGAAACGCTGTGTCGCTTGGTGAAAGGCGATCCCGTGGTCATTTGGAATAATGACTGGATTACCTCGCCAACACTTAAGGCGGCAATTGCCCCGGCAAAGATCGTGAACAAGGCGAAACTCCGGTCGCTCAATCCAATCGTGAAGCCAAAGGAAATCGAACTGTTCGCTTCAGAGCGCTACTGACCGAGCAAAAGACGTCAGAGGCTGCTCAATGGACAGACTGAAAATAGCATTCTCATGAGCCGGAGACGCCGACGCAACGACGCCAGTAAAGCCGAAGCCATCGCCAAAGCGGCCGTGGGCGGCGTGCTCCTGCTGGCGATCCTGATCGGCGGAGTGCAAAAGCTGCCTGAGACACTCGCTTGGATGGGGAAGCTCGCGCTGGTGGGGTTGATGTTGCTGCTCGGGCTGGCCG
>LVBF01000021.1 GCA_001604325.1 Spirochaetales bacterium Spiro_04 | reverse complement strand
AGGAGATACCGCTCAGCAAGACCATGATGTTCTCACTGATGGTGAACCGCGCCCAAGGGAGCGGCTGGAACTCAAAGCGGTGTCCGACGAACATTCGGTTCCTCGATTGGGCCACAAAGTCAGTGAAGAAGAGGTAGAGAAATTGGATTTTTGCCTTGGGATAGAAGAGCGAGGCCGAAAGGCTCGTGTGGTTGGAGATATGGTCGCCGATGACGAGGTCCCCGGTGGTTCCATGGCCCCACTTACGGGGCCCCCGCCCGAGGCTGACCTCCCACCACGGTCCTGCCAGAGTGAGCTGGGAGTGGCGGGGAAAATCCGCCTCGAAGTTCATGCCGCTGCGGTAGATGTTCGTATTGAAGACCTCACGGTAGAGGTACGCCGAATCGGGAAGGATGACCGTATCTTTGTCGAACAACGCCCCGATGGGTCCATCGAACACAGGAGCAGTATTGGGGTGGGGATCGAGCGTCTCCGAGTATGCTCCCACCCCCACTTCCAATGAGGTGGCAAAGTAGAAGGTATTGCCGTACTGCATGGCGACACCGAGGTCGATCATCGGGCGGCGCTCATCATAGCTGTACATCCAATCGGAGTAGGTCTTGAAATCGCTGGGGTTGGTGTGCAGGTAGGTTTCCGCGTTGAGCGTCGGTGTGATGCGCCAAGCGAAGCTGTCGCTCACCCGATTGATCGAGGGTGCATTGAGACGGGCGGCGATGGTGGCCCAGAGCTCTGAGTACGGGCCATCAGCGGGGATAGCCTCGAGCAGTTGCACCGCTTCGTAGCTGTTCCACGGCCGGGACGAGGACGGAAGCGGTCTGCCGGTGAGCCGGTAGAGGGTGTCCATCTCCTGGTAGATCGGACAGTTCAATGGGATTTGTGCTGGAGTGGCGGCTGCAAGCGGTACGCTCATACAGAACAGAATACAGACGATGACGGCAGCACGACGTTTCATGAAGACTCCTCCCGATGACCTGCTGTTACTGTAGAATAAGCGGGAAAAAAAGAAAAGGCATATGTTGGCCCTCAAATCTTCAGGTGGTCATCGTAGCGGTCGGAGAGCAGGCGCTTCGTGTAGGAATCCTGTTGCTTGAGGATTTTTGAGCCCCGGGTGATCTTGCAGAGCGAGATGCCGTACGCGGCGGCGATCTCCCGTTGCGGCTTGCCGCGGTAGAGGTCCTTCATCAGGCTCCACCGGAGGTGCAGGTCCTTCAGCTCATTGGCCGTGAGCATCTCCTGTAGCAGCTTGGCCATCTCGGCCGGATCGGTGGTCTCGGCAAAGACCTTCACCAGGTCGTCCATCGCCAGATCAGGGGTATCTTCTTTCATACGATAATACTACAAAGAGAAACACCGGCGGTCAAGGAGAGACTGGCCTCCCTGTCCATCTCACGCTATACTACCGAGCAGGAGAATCATATGGACACACCGACAACCTTGAGCAAAGAAACACGAAAAGTCCTGCTCGTGATGCAAAAGAACGAGGTCACCGAACACCTCATCTACATACGCCTCGCCCGACGGGTGAAGGACAAGGAGGACAGCGACATCCTCTTGCGCATCGCCGATGAGGAGCTGCGCCATGCCAAGATCTGGGGGAAGCTCACCGGCGAAGAAGTCAAGCCCAATCGGGTGAAGGTTTTCTTCTACACCTTCCTGGCAACCGTCTTGGGCTACACCTTCGTCCTCAAGAAGATGGAGATGGGCGAGGACAAGGCCATCAAGGGGTACACGGAGATGATCGCCGAGCTGCCGCAGGCCAAACAGATCGCTGCCGATGAACAGCGCCACGAACAGAGCCTCTTGGCGATGCTGGACGAGCAACGCCTCCAGTACGTCGGCTCGATGGTCCTCGGCCTCAACGATGCGCTCGTCGAGCTCAGCGGAACGCTCGCCGGCCTCACCTTCGCCTTGGCCAACAACCGCCTCATCGCCCTCTCCGGCCTCATCACCGGCATCTCGGCCACCCTCTCGATGGCCTCAAGCGAGTACCTCTCCACAAAGAACAGCGGCGGGGAGAATGCGGCCCGGAGCAGCATGTACACCGGCATCGCCTACCTCTTCACCGTCGCCGCCATGATCGTGCCGTACCTGGTTTTGGATAACCCGTACGTCAGCCTCGCCGTGATGCTCACCATCGTGGTGGTCATCATCCTGCTCTTCACCTACTACATCTCTGTGGCCAAGGACCTGCCGTTCGGCAAACGCTTTGGGGAGATGGCGGTCATCAGCCTGGGTGTAGCCGCCATATCATTCGGAATTGGAATCCTTGTCAAACGGTTCCTGGGGATCGACATCTGATGAAATACATCGACTTTCACCACACACACCTCTCCCAGATCGCCCTTGGCTGCGACCACTACGGTGCGGCCATCAGTGAAGCGACCGCCCTCAAGCAGCTGGATATCTACGTGAAGGGAGGGGGAAACCTCCTCGATACCGCCGCCATCTACGGCCAGGACAAGGCCGGGGAGCCATCGACCAGCGAACAGGTCATCGGCAGATGGCTGGCCGCCAACGGCCTGCGCAAGAAGCTGTACATCGCCAGCAAAGGGTGTCATCCCCACAAGGAGGACATGCACAGAAGCCGCATCAGTGAACGAGAGATGCTGGACGACATCAGCCGGAGCCTCGACCAATTGAAGACCGATTACCTCGACATCTGGTTCTTCCATCGGGACAACCCGGCTATGGGGGCCGATGAGATCATCGACATGGCCCAGAGCTTGGTCGACCAGAAGCTGATCCGTCACCTGGGCGCATCGAACTGGAGAACCACGCGGATCGAAGAAGCCAACCGCTGGGCCACCGCCCGCGCTAAGGCCCCCTTCGTCATCAGCGAGATCCAGTGGAGCCTCGCCCACTGCACCCCCGAGATCTGGGGTGACGATACGATGGTCTGCATGAACGAGGATGAGCATGCGTGGTACACCGAGCACGACTTCCCCGTCATGGCGTTCGCCCCCCAGGCGAAGGGGCTCTTCTCCAAGCTCATCGCCGGAGAGGAGGCGAGCCTCAGCGAGACCGCCCGACGCCGCTTCCTCACCGAGCGCAACATCGCCCTGGTGCCGGAGGTACGGGCGCTGAGCGAAGAGCTGGGCGTCTCCCCCGCCGCCGTGATCATCGCCTTCCTGACCAGTCAAAAGAACCCGACCATCGCCATCGCCGGCTCCAGTCGGGTTGAACAAATTACTGATACACTCAGCGCCAGCTCCCTGACGCTGAGCGAGGAACAGGCTGCCGCCCTCCTCTGATCAGCCGAAGAGGTAGGAGTTGAGCAGGTTGTTGAGATACTCCTGCTTGCCGCTCCGCTTCTCGATCTTGGCCTTCTTGCCGTATTCGGCCAGCTCGGCGAAGCTCATCTTCCCCTCGGCGAAGCGCTTGCCCTCGCCGCTGTCGAAGGAGCTGTACCGCGCCGTGATGAAGTCATCGAAGAGCCCGTCGTCGATGATCTTCTGGGCGATCTCAAGGCCGAGGGCGAAGCTGTCCATCCCACCGATGTGGGCGATGAAGAGATCCTCGTCATCGGTCGAGTTGCGCCTCCGCTTGGCGTCGAAGTTCAATCCACCGCTCCCCATGCCACCGTTCTTCAGGACGATCAACATCGCCTGGGCGGTATCATAGACGTTGGTGGGGAACTCATCGGTGTCCCAACCGTTGAACATATCGCCCTGGTTTGCATCGACCGAACCGAGCATGCCGTTGTCTACACAGACCTGCAGGTCGTGGGTGAAGCTGTGGCCGGCCAGCGTGGCGTGGTTGGCCTCGATGTTGCACTTGAAGTCCTTGTCCAGGCCCCAGTTCTTCAAGAAGCCGATCGTCGTGGCCGCATCGAAGTCGTACTGGTGCTTCGTCGGCTCCATCGGCTTGGGCTCGATGAGGAAGTTGCCTTTGAATCCGATCGATCGCCCGTAGTCGCGGGCCATCATGAGGAAGCGGGCGAGGTGCTCCTGCTCCCGCTTCATATCGGTGTTCAAGAGGCTCATGTACCCCTCTCTCCCACCCCAGAAGACGTAGCTGGAACCGCCGAGCTTCATGTTCACGTCAAGGCTCGCCTTGATCTGCACCGCGGCGCGGCTGACGACGTTGAAGTCCGGGTTGGTCGCCGCCCCGTTCATATAGCGGGGGTGGCTGAAGATGTTGGAGGTGTTCCACAAGAGGTTCACCCCACTCGCCTTCTGCCGGGCGAGCAGCTCATCGGCCATCCGATGGTAGTCCTTCTCGTATTGGACCGCATCATCATTGTCCGGTGAGGCGTCGATGTCGTGGAAGCAGTAGAAATTGGCCCCCAACTTGGTGAAGAATTCGAACGCGGCGTCAGCCTTGGCAAGGGCATGCTGCCACCGATCGCTCTTGGCGAACGGGAAGGTGATGGTCGGCTGTCCGAACATGTCGGTGCCATCGGCACAGAAGGAGTGCCAATAGGCGACGGCGAAGCGGAGGTGATCCTCCATCGTCTTGCCGCCGATGACCCGCTTGGCATCGTAGTACTTGAATGCCAACGGATTCCGACTCCCCTTGCCCTCAAACGGAATCTTCCCGATTCCCTTGAAATACTCCTGTTCTCCTACAAAATATCCCATGATCCCTCCTCCTTGTAGAGCGGTGATACCGCCTCTACATACGCTTGATACCGCCGATAGGCGGCCATATACCGATGATTCGCCTCACTGTCCACCATCCGTGACTTCTCTTCGTCATAGGTGACATGGGAGGCGACTATATCACTGATGCTTCCCCCTTCCAGCGCCCACAGCGCCTGCAGCGCCGCGCCGAAGGCCGCACTCTCGCTCACGGCGGGGACCACGAGGGGAAGAGCCATCACATCACAGGCGATGGAGCGCCAGATGTCGCTCTTCGCCCCTCCCCCGGTGAGGATGATCTTCGCCGGCTCAAAGCCGAGAGAGACGAAGGCATCGAGCCCACCGCGCAGCGCATAGACCGAACTCTCCAGAGCCGAGCGGGCGATGTTCTCCACCCGCATATTGGTCAGATCGAGGCCGGCGATGACTCCCTTGCCATTCGGGAGGTTGGGTACCCGCTCACCGGTGAAGTACGGCAGCATCGTAATACCCCCGCACCCGATGGGTGCGCTTTCGGCGAGGCGGTCGAGCTCCTTGACCCCGTAGCCGAAGAGGGCGCGGATGCTCTCGGTGGTGATGGTGCAGTTCATGGTGCACAGCAGCGGCAGATAGCCGCCCGTCGATGAACAGAAGGCGGCGAGCCGGCCCTGCTCGTCGGCGATGACCGTATCGCTGTACCCGAAGAGCGTACCGCTCGTCCCCATGCTCATCACCAGGTCGCCGCTCTCCACACAGCCGCAGCCGATGGCGCTGGCCATGTTGTCCCCCGCCCCACTGGAGACCGGGATCCCCTCCCTGATGCCCAGCTCCTGGGCGGCCCTTCGAGTAACCCGGGCGCCGATGTCGGGCGAGTCGATGAGCGGTGGCAGGAGAGCGGCGAGGTTACGTTTGTCATCGACGGCGTAGAGCGCCTCTTCACACCAGCGCCGGGAGCGTACATCGTAGAAGGCGGTGCCCGATGCATCGCCGGCTTCGGCCCAGTAGGTGTCGGTGAGGTAGTAGTTGATGTAGTCGTGCGGCAGCAGGATGTGGGCGAGCTTGTCGTACGCGTCCCTGCGATGTTCCTTGAGGTGGAGCACCTTGGGGAGGGTGTAGCCGGGGAGGATCTGGTTGCCGAGCAGGGCGAAGACCGCATCCTCCCCCCCGAGTCGGGCGGTGAGCGCCTGACATTGAGCGGCGGTCGATGTGTCGTTCCAGAGCTTCACCGGGGCCAGCGGGGCGCCGTCACTGCCCACGGGGACGAAGCCGTGCTGCTGAGCGCCGACGCCGATGGCCACGATGGCGTCCTTGATCTCGCTCGACAGTTGGGAAAAGCAGCTGCGGATGGCATCGAGGTACCATACGGCCTCTTGTTCACTGGTGCCATCCTCCCGTTGGATGATCGCATGGGGGGCGCTGACGCTGGCCAAAGCGCGCCGCGTCTCGACATCATATGCAAGGACCTTCGTCGATTGGGTCCCAGTATCAAGGCCTACAACAACTTGCATGCTCTCCTCCTTGTATATCTTAGAATCAGGGAGAAACGGGGACATTGCCATAGACAGGATTGGCAATTCATATGTATTATTGACCTATGAAGCTATTGGATGCAGTCTTTGTCTTTCAAATGCAGGAGGAACAGGAGCTCCTCTGGCACCAGAGAGTCCACAGCCATACCCAAGGGCAGTTCGAACTACACTACTTTGTCAGCGGCTGCGGCACCTTCACCAACGCCCGCAGCCGCTATGCCATCCATCCCGGATCACTCTTCGTCACCTCGCCCGGGACCATCCACAGCATCGAGGCGGGCGGAGGGGAGCTGCTCACCTACTACGCCACCCTCCTCTCCTGTCCCAGCGAGGAAGAGCTCATCGAACATCTTGAGGCGCAGAACCCCTTCCATATCGGCACCAACTGGCGCTTCTTCTTCGAGGAGGTCCGCGACAAGGGGCTCAGCTCGAAGGAGGAGATGCAGAAGAGCGCCATCCACCAGGTGCTCGGCCTGCTCTACTCCCTCGCCGCCGGCACGAAGATGGAGGAGAACAAGGGGGAGGACCACCGCCTTGAACGGGCCATCAGGTATATGCAACGCCACCTCTTCGACAAGGTGAGCCTCGAGATGATCGCCTCCCACATCCAGCTCGACCCCTCCTATTTCGTCCGCCTCTTCAAGAGCCGGATGAACACCACCCCGATGCGGTACTACGCGAACCTCCGCCTCGAGGCGGCCCGGGCGTTGGTCACCAGCACCAACCTCTCGGTCAAGGAGATCGCCGCCAAACTGCAGTTCTGCTCCGAGTTCCACTTCTCCAAGTGCTTCAAGGAGTCGACCGGCCAAAGCCCCTCCTCCTATCGACGCAGTCACCTCCAGCTGTTGGGCAATTGATCGAAGTCGCCCAACTTCACCCATCGCCACATCGGACAGAAGCGCCGGATCCCCGCCTTGGTGTCTCTTGTCAGAAGGACCTCCTGTGCCACATCCACTTCTCCCACAAATGGGCTATCCCGTACGCCAGGTGACGATTTTGCTGGGAGAAGTGGGAAAAACATCAAGATAACCTATCACATTAAATGTAAGATGTTGTAAGTTTTAGGTATATGTTAGAGGTAAAACATTGTACATATGACATATACTATCTCTTTGTATTCTAATGATTTATATACTTATTTTCTTGACTTCTTCTTACATCCTGACTACCATATAGATGTAAGAACAATGTAAGAAGGAGAGAGGATATGCAGAAGTTCCGGACCATACTCATCGTCGCGTTCTTCCTCTCCCTCTCTTCCCTGCTCTTCGGGGCAACATTTGGTGAACCGGTGGTACTCTACCTCCATGCGTACATCCCCGAGCGGACCACCTTCATCGCAACCGACGATGGCCTCTTCGTAGAGTCCAATGTCTACAACTTCACCTGCTCGATGATCGAGCAGGGGTGGGAGAGAATGGTCATGGTGGTTGCAAACTGAGCGAACACACAAGCGCGTCCGGACAGACAAGCTTGCACACCGAAGCCAGTGCACATGCACTGGCTTCTTTTTGATTCAGGTGAAGACCTCTTTTGCAAAGGGGATCGAGGCCATGGCACCGCTGCGGCTCACCGTGATGGAGCTGGCCTTCGTCGCCCGGTACATCGCCTCCTCAGGACCGTACCCCCGTCCGATGGCGGAGAGGTAGTAGCCGATGTAGGTATCGCCGGCGGCGGTGGTGTCGACCACGTCGGCTTCGATGATCGGTTGATGGATTCTCAGATTCTCGAATCCATAGTAGGAGCCGTCCGTTCCCACCGTGAGCAGGATTTCGGTGTCCGGGTAGCGGGCCACCAGATTTTCGAGGATCAGGGGAAAGGGCGAGCCCTCCTCCATCCGGGCCAGGGCCGCGCCCTCGATCTCATTGACGACCAAGAGGTCGAGCCGGTCGAGGGGAAGGGTGAAGACCGACGGATCGAAGGGGGCGATGTTCATGCAGACCCGCATCCCCCGCTCCTTGGCCCGGGTGATCAGGTGTGCTGTGTGGACGATCTCATTCTGCAGCACCAGCATATCCCCTCTCCCGAAGTCGGCGAGCGTCTCTTCGATCTCCTCCACCGTGATGGCCTTGTTGCCCCCTCCGTAGAGGATGATGGCGTTCTGCCCCTCCCGGTCGACCTGGATGAGTGCCTGGCCGGTCGCCCCATCGTAGGAGCGCAGGTAGCGGGTATCGACACCCCAGCGGTTGAGCAATTCGACCAAGAAGGCGCCGTCCTCTCCGATCTTGCCGGCATGGTACACCTCGCTGCCGGCCTTGGCCAGCGCGGTGGATTGGTTTGCACCCTTTCCCCCCGCACTCTTGACCAGTGAGCTGGACTGGAGCGTCTCCCCACCCTTGAGGATGTGGTCCACGGTGAAGATCAGGTCGATGTTGGTCGATCCATAGGTCAAAAACCTCATTGTCCCTCCTACAGCAAGGGGGCGGCCAAGCGCAGGATGATTCCTACCAGGCGGCTGTACCACTTGCGTGTGCGTAAAAATTCCGTATCGATGGGCCGACAGATCGCCAGCGTGTCCTCGATGTCGTCATAGACCTTGCGGACCACCGAGGAACCGTAGAAGAGCACCCCGTTCTCGAAGTGCAGGTAGAAGGAGCGATAATCCATGTTGATGGTCCCGATGATGGCCACCCGATCGTCACTGACGAACATCTTGGCGTGCAAGAAGCCCGGCGTGTACTCATAGATCTTCACCCCGGCGTCGAGGAGGACGCGGTAGTAGCTGCGCGTGACGGCGAAGACGTACTTCTTGTCGGGGATATGCGGGGTGATGATCCGCACATCGACGCCGCTTTGCGCGGCGATTTTCAATGCCGTGATCATCTCGTTGTCCAAGATCAGGTACGGGGTGGTGATCCACACATAGCGCTTCGCCATGCTGATGATCTGGATATAGGCGTTCTCCGCCACGTTGTTGTCATCCAACGGATTGTCGCTGAACGGTTGGACGAAGCCATCGGTGTGCGCCGTGATGGTCGGTCGATGGACGGCGAAGTTCTCGCTGCGACCGGTCGAGAAGGCCCAGAGCTGGAGGAACATCTGGCTCAGCGACCAGACCGCGTCGCCCTTGAGCTTGACGGCGGTGTCCTTCCAATGGCCGAAACGCAGGAGGCGGTTGGCGTACTCATCGGCGAGGTTCACCCCACCGGTGTAGCCGATGTTGCCGTCGATGACCACCACCTTGCAGTGATTGCGGCTGTTGAGGCGGCTGTTGAGGTGGGCCCGCAACGGGTTGAACGCCACCACCTCGATGCCCAGGGCCCGGAGGCGGGTATCGAAGTGCGAATCCAATGTGAAGAGCGACCCGGCATCGTCGAACATCAGGCAGACGCGCACACCCCGGCGTATCCGGTCGAGCAACACGGCGAGGATCGCATCCCATACTTCGCCCTCGGCGACGATGAAGAACTCCAAAAAGATGAAGGACTTCGCCTTGGCCAGCTCCTCAAGCAGGTCGATGACCCATGCCTCACCGGAGGGGAAGTACTCCACCTCGGTGTTCGACCACACCGGGTAGCCGGTGATGTTGACGATGTACTGCGCTTGCCGCGAGAGGGTATTGGAGTAGCTCGCGAGCGCCCGCATCGGCAACAGATCGCTGTAGGAGCCGCCCTCGACCCCCTTCTGGTAGACGACGTTCAGCTGCTCGAGGCGGTCGCGCAGGCGGCGATTGAGCCGGCGGTTGCCGAAGAGGATATAGAAGATTCCCCCGTAGACGGGGAAGAACATGAAGAGGAGCATCCACCCGATTTTGTAGGCGGGGTTGAGGTCACGTACGACGACCACCAGCGTCATGACGATGGAGAGGCCGGAGAGAATCTGGAACCATACGGCATTGTTCTGGACATAGAAGAGGACGAGAAAGAGGGTGGCGAGTTGGACGACGATGAGGACGAGGGAGATGAACAGTCTTCCAGTCAGGAACCGTAAGAGTTTTCTGAGCATCACTTCCCCCTTGGCACGAGTATAGCATCACCTGCTCGCAGAGGCAAAGCACTATGAGCGAATACTGAACTCACAGCCACAGTAGTGCTGTCGATACAGATTCATCTCCTTTGCCAGGCGGATGGACCGCTCAAAGCCCCCCCGCTTCTTGAAGTCGATGGCCTCAAAGCCATCGAACCGCTCCCCGACCGAGAAGATCTGTCGGCTGTTCTTGAAGCGGCTGACGGTCAAGGTGGTGGAAAAATGCTCGATGCCCAACTCGCGCGCCTTGTCATGGGCTTGGGCGAGATTGTAGGCAAAACAGGCTCTGCAGCGCGCGCCACCCTCCCGCTCCCCTTCCAGCCCCGCGATAAATCCCAGCCACTTCTCGTGATCGTACACCTCCGTGATGACCTCCATCTTGTGCAGTGCGGCCACCTTCAGCAGCTCGCCGTAGCGCTTGGCGTGTTCAGCCTCGGGGTAGATGTTCGAGTTGGAAAAATAGAGCACGACCGTCCACCCCTCAGCGATGAGGCGCTCGATTGAAGCGGTGCTGCACGGACCGCAACAGACATGGAGGAGGATGGTCATGGACACAGGATATGCAAAGTGCGTCACCCTTGCAAGGGAGGCTTCTTGTCGGTAGAGTAGGCAGGTGTATGGGAGGCTTGGTATGAAGCGCATTAAGAATCTTGGACTCTGGTTGTCTCTCCTCGTCACCGTCGTCGTCATGATGCTCAAGATCCCCAACCTCTACAAGTTCATCCTGCTCGCCCTCTTCATCGGGGGGCTCCTCTTCATCCGCCGCGGAGTCTTCCCATACATGAAGGCGAACAAGAAGGCCACCAGCTCCAACCCCGACGACTGGCCGGAGGCGTGGCCGCTCTACCGCAGGGCCATCAAGGCGGGGGTCCAGAAAACGTACGTCATCACGGCGGCGAGCATGTTCCTCCAGCGGGGGGACCGCGATGAGGGCAAGCACATCTTGCTCGACTATTTGGCCACCTCCAACGGAAAGGACCCGACTCTCGACAGCATCGCCAAGACGATGCTCAGCATGGCGTACTGGATGGAGAATGACCTGGAGAGAGCGATCGCCCTGGTCGATGAGGTCCATCAGGGCGGCTATCGCGACAAGAACCTCTACATCAACTACACCACCTACCTCATCGCGGCCGGACGCCTCGATGAGGCCCAGGAGCTGATCAACGAATCACACATCCAAAGCCAGACCAGCCCGGGCATCATCGACAACCAGAGCTGGATCCTCATCCTCACCGGACGATGGGAGGAAGCGGAAGAGCTGTTGGTCAACCTCGTCTCCCGTGTTCCGCACTTTGCCGAGCCGTACGTGCACTATGCCCAGGTCCTCATCCACTTCGGTGAGGTCGGCCTTGCCATCGAGCAGTTGGAGCGAGCCGCCGGCTGTTCCTTCTCCAATACCTCGGCCATGAACAAGAAGACCATCGAAGCACTGGTGGAGGGCCTAACCGATCCCGCGACCCGCATCAAGACCGCCAGGGCCATCGATCGCGATGCAGCGGCGGTGGCAAACGGCCGGCTGCCCGCTTCCATCGAGGGGGAATACGGCCCATGTGAAGAGCCGATCCTCACCGGGTTCGCCGTCCGCAAGCCGTTGCCGAAGATTGTCCCCAAGGGGGAGCGCGAACCGAATCTGGAGCTCACCGAAGAGGACCTGAAGTTCATCGAGGAGCAGGAACGATCATAGGGCCAGCGTAAACGAAAGCCCCCAGACAAATCCCGCGGCCGCCTGATCCCACCCACCATAGATGGTGAACGGCAGGGTTCTGATGCCCAAGAACGAGATATCGGTATGGAGCTCAAGGCCCAGACTGACGTTCACTTTGGAGGGTATGGAGCCGAAGAGCAGGTCGCAGTAAATCGCCACCGAGCTGTTCTTGAAGATCAAGGACTCCCCGATCGACGGGCTGAAGGAGACCGGACGCCACCCGACGGTGAGGTTCAGACCCACCAGGTGGTTGGCGCTGTTGGTCGAGACGGAGAGGTCGTGCCCCTGCGCTTTTATGGTCGCTGCGGCGGTTCTGAATCCGTCGAAGCTGAAGAGCGGCACATTCCCCTTGCCGTCGGGGGCGAAGCGTCCCCACCCCTCCACGCGCCCATAGAAGCCCATCGGCTCATACCACACCTCGTTCTCTGTCCGGAAGGAGAGGAACGATCGAACCCTCTGATAGTCGCTTAAGAACTGGTAGGAGAGGGAAAGCGTCGACAAGCCAAGACGCCAATCCTGCTCTTGCCTCAAAGTCAACACCGCCTCCGCCTCAGTCGTGGCGATGATGGTGTGCCCACCCCAGTACTGGTACGTACTGGCACTGTCGAAGTGTGAGAGATGCTCAACGGATTGGGAGAGCGAGAGGCGCAGCTGGTCGGAGAGGGTGGAGAGCCGTCCCTCCACCGCAGCCCCGAGCGAGAGCAACGGCCTCTGTGACTTCGCATCATAGAGGAGCGAGGTGTAGGCCGAGGTGCGCATGTGGGAGAAGAGGTGATAGTCCACCTTCGCCGTCAGCACGGGAAGGGCACTGAAGGTATCGCTGGAGGAGAGGCTGAAGATTCCCCCGAGGTTGGTCTTCACCGTAAAATCACCGGTGGAATACTGATAGCCCAATCCGAGGCTGAAGTCATCGGTGAGGGATTTCTTGCCCTCACTGGAAAGCGTGGGACCGAGGAGGCTGAAGGGCGCGTGCATCGTCACATGCTCATAGAGCTCATAGCGATTCTGGCTCGCCTCGAGCTTGACCTGTAAATCGCCGCGCCGGTCCACAAGGGATGGCCAGCAGTTGCACTTGGGGAGGGCCGCAAGCCGTTCAGCTTGGGAGCGAGCCGATTCGTACCCCTTCTCGGCGAGGTATTGCACCCGGGAGAACTCCATGAAGGAGACGTCCTCGACTCCATTGCGGATCCAGATGACCTCATCGAGGTTGGCCTTCAGCTCCTCGACCCCCGTCCGCCGCTTCCCGATGTCGAGGGTGACGTTGAGGATCGTCAACGGATTCTTCAGATCGAGGGTGTCGAGATCGTAGAAGGTCGTCGAGACGATGACCGAATCGGCGTATTCGAAGGCAAGGTTGACCGGCACCAAGTTGGTGATGCCGCCGTCGACGAGGAGATGGCCGCGAAACTCAACCGGGGAGAAGTAGACCGGCAGCGCGAAGCTGGCTTTGAGGACGGTGTAGAAATCCCCTTCGCTGATCAGCACCTGGCGCTTGGTCACCAGATCCTCGGCGACGACGATGATGGGGATGGAGAGCTCCGAGAGATCCAAGTCATCACCGAGGACCGAGGCGAGGTGGGAGAGAAAGCGCGAGGGGTCGAGCAGTCCCCCGTTGAGCGGGAGACCGAGGTCGAAGAGCGTTTGGATCGAGACACCGGTGACGGCGCTGTAGATCTGGTCAGGGGAGAGGCCGGCGCTGTAGAGGAGGCCGACGATCGAGCCCATGGAGTTGCTGATGATGAAGTCGGGGACGATGCCCTCCTCCTCGAGGTAACGCAACACACCGATGTGGGCGAATGCACGCGCCGAACCGCCGCTGAGCACCAAGCCGACCGGTGAACGCTCGCCTCCGGTGCGGTCAAGGATCCGCGTGCGGAAGGACGCTTCGCCATAGGCGATGGGAAGGTCGGCGCTGAGGATGTCGTCGGCTCGCTGGGCGAAGAGCCCGGCAGAGAGCATGAGGGTCATCAAGAACAGCAGCAACAAGCGTTTGGATGTGTTCACAAGCTCCTCCAATATATCCACTGTAAAGCAAACAAAGTGAAAAAACAATTATCAGTGCTCTGTTGCTTTTTCCAACCATCTTTGATAGCATGACTCTCGCATCCGCCGGCGTGGTGAAATTGGTAGACACGTCAGACTCAAAATCTGATGGATGAATAATCCGTATCGGTTCGATTCCGATCGCCGGTAACTGAAACCCTACCAGGGGATCTGGTAGCCAGCAATTCTGATGTACACGTTCTCACTTCGGTGCGGATGTGTACTTTTTTTAAAACTTCTCCACCAGATACAAGTACTCTTTGACATGGATGTTCCGGTTCGCCAAATTCCTGCTTCCCCGAAAGGTATTGTAGGTGGTCTCCAACACCTGTGTTTTCCCTACTGAGGAGAGGAGGCTGAGCATCTCCTCGAGGCGGATGAACCCCTCGGAATTGAACGATATCAAGAGAAACTTCGCCTTGATCGTCTCGATCAGCTCCTGCAGTGCTGCATGGGCGGCATGGGGCTTGTTGTACGGAGATCTATTCCAGTCTTTCGGTATTCCGGAGACCACACTGGTCTCCTCAGGGCGCCGGTACTGTGCGATGAGATTCAACATGAAATAGTTGGAGCCGTACGGGTGTTGGTTGTAGGGAGGATCGATGTACGCCACATCGACTTCTTCAACATCGCCTACGATCGCATTGGCGTCACAGCGGAAGATCTCGACCACCGAATCGAATCTGCTGAGGACGGGCCTCTGTATCGTTATGTCACCGAGAATCCGCGCAAGCGCATCTTGATTGGTCCCCCCGAATTGGCCGAGGCCCGTGTGCCGGTTCTTATAGAACCCCTTGAAGACGCCGGCGGTGTTCGCGTGGATCGAGGCCTCCGACAAGAGCGGGGCGATGAAGAAAGGGTGCAGCTCCTCCGGCATCTCTTGGATCAACGGCAACGCGGTATCAAGATAGCGGGCGTTGCGCGGGGTAAAGAAACAACGCTCACCCGCGCCGATGGCACCCATCTGCTTGGGTGCATAGAGCTCATTGATGAAGCCATCGGCCACCAGCTCTCCCTCGAGATGGGATGAGAGATGGGCAAACCAATGATCGAACAGCTCCTGATCGAATTCAGATCTGTTTGTCAAATAGCATCTGTTTATGATCTCAGAATACCCTTCAAGGTCGTTGACGACGAGATGCTCCGAGTATTTTTTCAGGAACCGGGAGACGATGCCGCTGCCGCTGAACACATCGAATGAGGTCACCCTCCCCTTGTTCAGTCTCCGCTTGACAATCTCAAGGCCCTCGCCGATGAAAGCCAGCAACGCCCGCTTATTGCCGAGGTAGGTGATCAACTGCGTTGTCAGGAACTCTTGGGATTCTTCACCCACTGCCGCTCCTTCATCATCCCGCTCTCTGATCTGCATGAATCGCTTCCCTCCCCTCAGAAATGGCTCGAGCCCTAAATATAGCGCACTCTGCATTGTTTTCCTACTTCCCACACGGATGCGTTCATCGTCCTGTCGCCTCCCAAACAATTCCTTGATGCGTATGAGATACATGCTATACTTCAGGTGAGTGAGTACTCACTCACCATTGTTCATCGGAGGAGTGATGCAGGAGAATCGCAAGCTTACCAAACCCACCTTCGACAACCTGAGCGAAGAGAAGCGGCACCTCATCATCCGGACCGCCACCAGCGAATTTGCCCGCAACGGCTTTGAGAACACCAACATCAATACCATCGCCGAGAAAGCGGGCATCAGCGTGGGATCGCTCTACAAATACTTCGAGTCCAAGCAAGACCTCTTCCTCTTCACCATCGCACACGGCACCGATGTCCTCAAGGATGTCCTCTCCTCCATTGTTCCCGCAGCGCTGACGCTTGAGGAGAAGTTGAACGCCTTGGTCGAGGCCATCCAAACGACAAGCCGGGAGCAGAAGGAGCTCATCCGCCTCTACAGCGAACTGACCTCGGTGGGCAACAGTGAGCTGGTGGAGCGGCTCTCCTATGAGATCGAGGCGGTCTCGGCGACCATGTACACCGCCTTGATGCGGGAGGAACAGAAGAAGGGGACCATCAGGGGCGACATCGAAGCCCCCATGGCCGCCTTCCTCATGGACAATCTCTTCATCTCCCTGCAGTTCTCATACGCCAGCGAGTACTATCGCCAACGCTTTGGCATCTATCTTGGTGCCACCATTGAAGAACGAGACCGTTTCGTTCGCGAACAGGTGGTCGCGTTCATCATGAACGCATTGAGACGTGAGGAGGAGCCGTGACAGAGAACACATACCTACTCTCATATGATGTCGGAACGACGGGGATGAAGAGCTGCCTCTACAGTTGTGCCAAAGAGCTGCACCTGGTCGCCTCGGCCATGGAGAAGTACCCGCTCCACATCCTGGAGGGGGGCGGGGCGGAGCAAGACCCACAGGATTGGTACAACGCGATGGCCGTGACCACCGCCCTGATCCTCAAGGAATCGAAGGTCGAGGCCTCACAGATCAAGGGCATCTCGTTTTGCTCACAGATGCAGGCCCTGGTGCTGGTCGATGAGGAGGGGAAGGCCGTCAGGAACGCCTTCAGCTACCTCGACCAACGAGCCGGGGAAGAGCTGAGGGCGGGCATCGCCCGCGGCTTGACGGTGGCCGGGGCCAATGTCGTCAAGCTCCTCGTCTCCCTTGCCATCACCCGGGCGGTGGCCTTGAGCGTCAAGGATCCGGTGTGGAAGTACCAGTGGGTCAAAAAGCATGAAAGCGATCACTTCAGCCGGGTCCACAAGTGGCTCGATGCCAAGGAGTACCTCATCGGCCGCCTCACCGGAGCGTTCGTCATGACGGAGG
>LVBF01000184.1 GCA_001604325.1 Spirochaetales bacterium Spiro_04 | reverse complement strand
GTGCTCGAGCAGGTGCTCGGCGATGGTGGTCAGCGCCTTCTCATTCTTCTTCAGGTTTCCCTTGACCAGGTCGTAGCGCTCACCGACGATCCGAGCGGTCTCGCTGTCGATGTACTCCTGGGCTTTCTCCGAGTACTCACGGCCCCCGGCTATTCCGGCGATGCCGCTTTGGGTGGTCGGCAGGGTGATGTTGCGGTAGCGCTCGCTCATGCCGAACTCCGTGATCATCCGCCGTACCAGATCGCTTGCCCGACTGATGTCGTTGCCCGCCCCGGTGGAAATCTCGCCGAAGACCACCTCCTCGGCGGCCCGTCCTCCGAGCAGCGTGTCGATGTTGCCCAAGAGCTCGGCCTCACTGAGGAGGAAGCGGTCCTCCGTGGGGTACTGGAGCGTATAGCCCAGGGCCCCGAGGCCGCGGGGGATGATGGAGATCTTGCTCACCGGCTCGGCGCCTTCGGTGAGGTAGGCGGTCAGGGCGTGCCCGGTCTCGTGGTAGGCGACGCGGGTCCGCTCCTTCTCGTTGAGGATCCGGCTCTTGCGCTCAAGGCCCGCCACCGACTTCTCGATGGCCTCCTCGAAGTCCACCTGGCTGACGGTCTTGCGCTCGGCGCGCACCGCCATGAGGGCGGCTTCGTTGGCGATGTTGGCCAAGTCGGCTCCGGCGAGGCCGGCGGCTCCTTGGGCGATCTTCTTCAGATCCACGTCGTCACCGAGCTTGATGTTGCGGGTATGGATCTTGAGGATCTCGTACCTGCCTTCGAGGTCGGGCTTGTCGATGAGGACCTGGCGGTCGAAGCGACCGGGGCGCAGGAGCGCCGGGTCGAGGATCTCGGGGCGGTTGGTCGCCGCGAGGATGATGACCCCCGTCCGTGAATCGAAGCCGTCCATCTCGACGAGGAGCTGGTTGAGGGTCTGTTCACGCTCATCGTTGCCCCCGATGCCGGCGGCGACGCGCGAACGCCCGATGGCGTCGATCTCATCGATGAAGATGATGCAGGGGGAGTTCTCCCGCGCCTGGCGGAAGAGGTCGCGGACCCTCGCCGCCCCGACACCGACGAACATCTCGACGAAGTCGGCGCCGCTCATCTTGAAGAAGGGGACCCCGCTCTCACCGGCGACCGCCTTCGCCAGCAGGGTCTTACCGGTTCCCGGAGGTCCGACGAGG
Organism: Spirochaetales bacterium Spiro_04; assembly: GCA_001604325.1. Lineage (GTDB taxonomy): Bacteria > Spirochaetota > Spirochaetia > Sphaerochaetales > Sphaerochaetaceae > Sphaerochaeta. The sequence continues at coordinate 650 of LVBF01000184.1, read as the reverse complement.
AGGACGCCCTTGGGGATCTTGCCACCGATCTCGGTGTACTTGGTCGGATTCTTCAAGAAGTCGACGACCTCCTCGAGCTCGTACTTCGATTCATCGGCGCCGGCGACGTCGGCGAAGCGGATGCCGGTATCCCCTTCGGCGACGATCTTCGCCTTGTTCTGGTTGAAGGAGAGCACCCCTTGGCCGCCTCCGCCCATCTTGGAGAAGACGAAGCGCCAGATGAGGATGATGAAGATGAAGGGGAGGGCGTAGCCGAGCAGCGTCGACAGCAGGCTCGGCTTGGCCGGCGCGGTGGCATAGTACTCCACCCCACTCGAGTCCATCAGGGGGATGAGGGAGGGGTCGTCCACCTTATAGGTGGTGTAGGACTGCAGCCCCAATGCATCGTCCGAGGTGATGGAACGGGCGTCGCTGGAGAGGCTCTCTCGGCTGAAGGAGTAGCCGATCAGCTTCTCCTCCTCGATGGCCACCCGCTTGATGGCCCCCTTCTCGATCAACTGTTTGAATTGGGTATAATCGACGGAGTGAACGTTGCTCTGGTTCTTGCCCATGAATGAGTTCAACATCATGAAGAGAATGATGATGATGAAGAAGTACCAGAATGAGAAGGTGAAGCGCTTCTGGTTCTTGCCTCCACCCTCGTTGAGGTG
>LVBF01000183.1 GCA_001604325.1 Spirochaetales bacterium Spiro_04 | reverse complement strand
GACGGGAGGAGCAACCGCACCGCCGCGATGCTCTGGGGACCGAAGCAGGTGATCCTCATCGCCAGTTGGGAGAAGATCGTCCCCGACCTGGTCAGCGCGATCCTCCGCGTCAAGACGCTGGTCGCCCCGGCCAATGCGATGCGGCTGGGCATCGACACCCACTGCACAAAGGAGGGGCGGTGCATGAGCCCTCGATGCAATGAGCGCTCCCTGATGGCCCTCCCCGCAGGAGCATGCGAACACACCATCTGCTCGAACTACGTGGTCTTCTCATGCCAGCAAATCAAGGGGCGGATGAAGGTCATCATCGTCGGCGAAAGCCTGGGATACTAAACAAGGAGTCACACCAATGGGTTCATCATTCACCTACTATGCACCGACCGAAGTGGTCTTCGGCCAAGATACCGAGACAAAAGCCGGCGCCCTCGTCAAGAAGTGGGGCGGAACGAAGGTCCTCCTCCACTACGGGGGGGAGAGCGCGAGACGAAGCGGCCTCTTGACTCGCATCAAGGCGTCGCTGGAGGCGGAGGGGATCGCCGTCGTTGAACTCGGCGGCGTGGTGCCCAACCCACGCCTCTCCTTGGTCCACACCGGCATCGCCCTCGCCCGGCGCGAAGGCGTCGATTTCCTGCTCGCCGTAGGGGGCGGCTCGGTCATCGACAGCGCCAAGGCCATCGGGTACGGCATCTACAACGAAGGCGAGGTCTGGGACTTCTACGAGCAGAAGCGGAAGCCACAGGGGTGTACCCCGGTGGGCGCGGTGCTCACCATCGCCGCCGCCGGCAGCGAGATGAGCAGCTCAAGCGTCATCACCAACGAGGACGGGAATCTCAAGCGAGGCTTGAACACCGACTATTCACGCTGCAAGTTCGCTGTCATGAACCCGACGCTGACCTATACCCTGCCCCCCTATCAGACGATGAGCGGGGCGGTGGACATCATGATGCATACCATCGAGCGCTACTTCGTCGCCGGCTCCTCCATGGCCCTCACCGATGAGATGGCCGAGGCGCTCTTGAGAGTCGTCATGGCCTCGGCCAGGACGCTGAAGAGCAAGAGTGACGACTATGAGGCGCGGGCCAACCTGATGTGGGCGAGCTCGCTCTCCCACAACGGCCTCACCGGCTGTGGGCACGCAAGCCGCGGCGATTGGGCCCCCCACCAACTCGAGCATGAGATGGGCGGGATGTTCGATGTCGCCCACGGGGCGGGGCTGGCCGCCATCTGGGGCAGCTGGGCTCGCTTCGTCTACAAAGAGCGAGCCGACCGCTTCGCCCGCTTCGGACATCGGGTCCTGGGCCTGCCGGTCACCGGCGACGACCTCGCCGACGCAGAGCGGGCGATCGAGAGCCTCTTGGACTTCTTCCGGGAGATCGACATGCCCACCACCTTCGCCGAGCTGGGGATTCATCCGACGGCGGAAGAGATCAGTGAGATGACGGTCAAGGCGACGTACTTCGGCAAGCGGACCCTCGGGGATGTGATGGTCCTCGGCAGCGAGGAGATCAAAGCGATCTTCACCGACGCCGCTCAGCGCTGAGGGGTATGCGTCCAGATATGGAGCAAGAGCTGTTGCTCCAGGGTGCGGCGCGGGCCGCCCCTCTCCCCATCGCGCCTCAAGCGCGCCAAGCCGTTGCGCCTCAAGAATGAGCGGTAGAGGCGGATGGCGGAGAGGTCATCGTCGTCGGCTCCCTCGAGCAGTTGCCCGGGGCGCAGCTTCAAGAGGCGCATCGCCTCACTCCGGCTCACCGTATCGATGCCTTCCTTCTCCATCAAGGTCTGGAGGTTGGAGAGCTGCTCATAGCTGAGTGAGAAGAGGAACTCATCAAGGGCCCACACCACCTCCTCCTTCCCCCCCTGTTCATCAAGAAAGTCATGCCAGGTCTCAGGAAGACGGAAGGAGAGCTTGAGCAGCTCCACCGTGCCCATGAGGGTGCCGAGCGTCGGCACCAGCGTGTGGCGCACATCCCAGAGCTGTTGCAAAAGCGGGGCGAAGGAGACCGCCTCGGCGTTGCTGCGCTCCTCCCACATCACCACCAGATCCCGTGTCGCCCGCCGCGTCCAGCTCTCATGGCCGCTTGAGTCGCTGATGATGGAGATATAGAGGTCCTCGGCCATCAGGGAGAAGAGGATGGCGTGGTAGCAGTCGAGGATCTCCTGGTGGATGCTGATGAGCCACCCGCGCTGGGAGAGCTTGATCAAGAAGCCGAAGAGGTGGAGCTTGCTGACGGTGAAGGAGCGCCCGAGCGACGCCTTGACCGGGAGGTTCACCACCTCCTCGATGCCCTGGTTGGAGAGCTTCGCACTCAGGGTATCGAGGGTCCGGGGACTTGCGGAGAAGCCAAGGTCACTCGTCAGCGAGGAAGCGCGCCCGACGATGGACGCAAGATGCTCCAGGTCCTCGACTCGGGTGTCTAGGATCTGGACAAAATCAAGGCGTTCCTTCAAAAGCAACGACCGTCCCTGAGAGAGGGTGTCGCGCTCTGCTGCGGTAAAGGGGATGATCTGGTTCACGGGGCAGGACCTCATACCTCGTATAATGGCCACACCATATGCCCAAAGCACAAAAAAGTCCAGTCTGCACGCTCTGGGCGACAAAATGAGAGGAATTGGTCCTGTACGGGTCCGGGGCGCTACTCCATGAAGAGGTGGATGACCTCCTCGCTGTCACGGGCCTGTTCGAGCAGACGGCGGAAGATCTTGCTGGTACAGGAGCGGGCGATGGAGGCGAGCAGCTCGACGTGGGCCGAGGCCTGCTTGCTCGGGGCGAGGACGAGGAAGAAGATCCGGCTCATCTCGCCGTCCGGGGAGTCGAAATCGATGCTCTCCCGGCTGATGCCGAGCACCATCGTCACCTCCTCGATGACATCGATCTTGGCGTGGGGAATGGCGATGCCGCCGCCGATTCCGGTGGAGCCGAGGCTCTCCCGGGCGAGGACCGCATCGAGGATCTGCTCGCCTTGGGCAGCCGAGTACCCCTTGGCCTTCACCAAGGTATCCACCAACTCGACGATGATCCCCTTCTTGTCACTGCTCAGAAGCGGCACTTTGACCAAATCCTTATCCAACACATCAAGTACGTTCATGCACAGCTCCTTACGCTTCGAACTCGAACCAGATATCGTCGTCATCCCTGACGATCAATACGGGACAGGGGGCGGTCCGCATCATCCGATCGGTCTCACTGGCCAACTCTTCACGGCGGCTGCGGATATCGGTGATGCCGCCGAGGACCAACAGGTCGGCCTGCTTTTCCTTGAGCAGCTCCTTCACCACCACATGCACCGTCCCCTCGAGCTTGACGGTCTCGATGGCAAGATCCTTCTGCTCGGCGAGGCGCTCGGCGTGGTGGAGGTAGCGGTCCGCGTCAAGGATGAGGTCCTTCTGGTATTCATCCCGCTCCACCGCCACGAAGATCCCCGCCTTCACCAGTTCGCTCAGCGCCTTGGTGTTGATGACATACACCGCGGTGAGGGACGAGTCGTGTTCCTTCGCCAACTTGATCGCATACATGATGGCGGTCATCGAACTCTCCGACCCATCGATGTAGACGACGATATGCTTAAATGGAACTGCCATGCTCGCCCTCCTCTCGCACTCTATCATTACTCTTGAGAGATTTCAAAGCCCTGCTCTCCTCTTCTGCCTGTTCCATACGGTCCTTGACGACCTTCAGGAGGATGAAGTTCTCCCGCTCCTGTTCCTCGATGCGCCCGCGCATCCACGCCATCGTCTCCTTGTTCTCCGGGATGACGATCTTCTCAAGGGCATTGACCTTGCGGATCGTCTTCTTCACCTCCCGCGCCAGGCGCATGATGGAGACCTTCAGCTCGGCGAGCCGGCCCATCAGGCTGAGCGTGGTGCGGTAGCGTTCGATGGAGACCTCGGCGAGGATCGAGGTGTCCTCAGCGCTGAAGTACGGGCTGTTGTCGGTGAAGGTCGTGTCGACGCGTGGCACCGTGACCCCCATGACCCGCCTAGAGCCGAGGTTGATGGAGTAGTCGATGTTCACCGCCCCGGCGAGGTTGCCGACGCGCAGGCGCCCCATCTGCATGATGGCGTCGCTGAGCGTGGTCTGCGCCTCACCGAGCGCCTTGACGACCCGTCCCTCGTAGTCGACCGCCTGGTCGACGAGGGTGAGCAGCTCCCCCACGAGGATGGAGCGCTTCTGGTCGAGCAACTCGTGGCCGAGTTCGGCGAACTTCAGCTCCTCGGCCAGTCTCATCAGGTTGCTCCGCGTCGGGGCAAGGTTGGTCTTCACAGAGCCTCCTTACTTGCCGTAGTGCTCGGCGATCTCCTCGTCGGTGAGGCGCTGCAGCTCTTCGGCGGGCAGCTTGGAGAGCGCCTCCCAGGCGAGGTCAAGGGTTTGGTCGATGGATCGGTCCTCATCGAAGCCCTGCTTGACGAAGCGGGTCTCAAAGAAAGTACCGAACTCAAGGTACTGCTGGTCGAGCGTCGTCAGCTCCTCCTCGCCGATGACGCTGGCGAGGTTCTGCACGTCCTTGACATGGCTGTAGGAGGCGAAGAGCTGGTTGGCCAGGTGGGGGTGGTCGCTTCTCGTCATCCCCTCCCCGATGCCGTCCTTCATCAAGCGGGAGAGGGACGGCAGGCAGTTGATCGGCGGATAGATCCCCCGCGCCTGCATCGAGCGATCAAAGACGATCTGCCCCTCGGTGATGTAGCCGGTGAGGTCCGGCACCGGGTGGCTGATGTCGTCGTTGGGCATCGTGAGGATCGGCAGCTGCGTGATGGAGCCCGGCCTGCCGGCGATCTTCCCCGATCGCTCGTAGATCTCGGCGAGGTTGGAGTAGAGGTACCCCGGATACCCCTTGCGCGAGGGAATCTCACCACGCATCGTGGCGATCTCCCGCAGTGATTCACAGTAGTTGGTCATGTCGGTCATGATGACCA
>LVBF01000020.1 GCA_001604325.1 Spirochaetales bacterium Spiro_04 | reverse complement strand
GAGGAGATCCTCTTCCAGAGCGAGAGTGATGAACACCCGTGTGAGTGCTGTGACGGCTGCAATCCCGCCGCCGAGGCGCGCGAGGTGCCCGTCGCACCCGATGTGCTGTGGATCGATCGTCTGGCGACTCCCTCGGACCTGAACCGATATCAGGAGATGGCGGAGAAAGAGGATGAGGCGATGCGGATCTGTCGGGAGAAGATCGCGCTCCACAAGCTGGACATGAAGCTGGTGACCGCCCACTACCTCCTCGGCGAGGCGAAGATCATCTTCTTCTTCACCGCCGACGTCCGTGTTGATTTCCGGGAGCTGGTGAAGGACTTGGTGTCGGTCTTCAAGATTCGGATCGAGCTGCGCCAAATCGGGGTACGCGACGAGAGTCGGGTGCTCGGCGGCCTCGCCGTCTGTGGGCGCGACTTCTGCTGTCACAGCGTCACCGACAAGCTCAACCCGGTCTCCATCAAGATGGCCAAGGAGCAGAACCTCTCGCTGAACTCGATGAAGATCAGCGGCCCGTGCGGCAGGTTGCTCTGTTGTCTCTCCTATGAGTACGATTTCTATGTCGAGGAGAAGCGCAACTACCCGCCGGAGGGGAGCAGGTTGAAGGTGGGATTCGACTTGATGCGGATCACCGAGGTGAATATTCTCTCCAAGCAGATCACCCTCGCAGGCAGCGAGGGACGGATGGTGAGCCTCCCGCAGAATGCGGTATTTTACAATGATGCGACTGCACGATGGGAAGTCACGAAGGAGTGGGCAAGCGAATTTTTATCCTCATGAGGTAAAGCATTGTATTGACCGATTTTATAGACTGTGATATGTTTTGAAACCGTCGGCACCGTATTGCCGACCCAATCTTTCATACATGATTACATATTCAAAGTAATATGTTCGGAGGTATTACGTGAGTAACAGGTCTGCTGAGAAAAGAGAGCGACAGAACCGCGTCCGCAGGATGAGGAATCGTGCGGCAAAGAGCACCATGCGCACCGCCATCAAGAAATTTGAGGCTGCATTGGTCGCAGAGGACAAGGAGAAGGCACAGAGCGCCCTCGATTTGAGCCTCAAATTGATTGACACCACGGCGAACAAGGGAATCATCCACCACAACACAGCCAACCGTAAAAAGTCCCGGTTGCAGCTCAAGTTCAACGCGTTTGCCGACCAGAGCGCAGCACAGGCCTGAAGACCGTACTATCGACGGACCCCCGGGTCTGTAAGAAACTGTATCAAGGAGTAATCATGGCAGGACCAAAGTTGACAAAAGCAGCCATCATTGAGAACCTCTACGAGAAGCATGGCATCAACCGAGCGGATATCCACACCATCATTGATGAGTTTTTCGAAGAGGTGAAGGATGGCCTCAAGAATGATCAGGTCATTGAGCTGCGTGGATTCGGCACGTTCGAGGTTCGTACCCGCAAGGGGAGAGAGAAAGCCCGCAATCCGAAGACCGGTGAGATCGTCTCCGTGGAGACGCATGGTGTTGCCATTTTCCGTCCGGGCAAGGAGTTGAAGGACTACGTGTGGGACTTGCGCGACAATAAGTCGGAGTGAGGCCGTCGTATCTGCTACGTACTAAGGAGATGATCTCTTGGTTGATCTGAATCCCAGACGAAACCTCAGGACAGTCGGTTCTGAGGTTTTGGCCTTATTGTTCTCATCTTTTATCTATTCAATCGCCTTTCCTGGCTTGATTTCGACCAACGGCGTTGCTCCCCTCGCGTTCATCGCCCTGATCCCGGTCTTCGCCGTCATCCGCAACACCAGCTGGAAACTTGTCCCGATCTACGGCTTCTTCTACGGGTTCATGTTCTATCTCTTCTTCAACTACTGGCTCAAGACCTTCCACCCCCTCGCCATCCTGATCGTCCCGATCATCAAGGGAGGGGAGATGATCGCGCTCTTTCTGGCCCTCAAGGCAGCACAGAAACTCTTCAAGAAGCACGGCTACCTCGTCGAAGCGGTCATCTGGGTCGCCTACTCCTACATCAGCCAAGATTGGTTTGCCGGCTATCCGTACGGGACGCTCGGCTCAGCTGTCTACCGCTGGCTGCCCTTCATCCAGATCGCCGAGTTCACCGGCATCTGGGGGGTGACCTTCCTGATGGTCCTGCCGCAGACCTTCCTCGGCAGCTACCTTTCTGATTGGTATCGAACGCGGAAGGTCTCGTGTACCGCATTCCTTGCCGCCCACCGCCCCTTCCTGATCACCTATGCCTGCACCATCATCGCCACCCTGGTCTTCGGCTTTGTCTCGATAGCCCACTGGAAGGGCGTCGAACCCGATCTCCACTGGCGTGTCGCCACCATCCAGCACAGCGCCGACACCTGGGAGGGGGGATACACCACCTACAAACGGAACTTCAACAACCTGCGCAAGATGAGCCTTGAGGCGCTCATCGCCGAGCCGGAGGCGATCATTTGGAGTGAGACGGCCTTCGTCCCGTCGGTGGCGTGGCACGAGAGCTACCCCAGTGACCCGGACACCCGGGCCTTGGTCGACGAGTTCGTCGCCTTCGGCAAGTCGTTGCCCGTCCCATTGGTGACCGGCAACCCCGAAGGGGTCCTCGATGACCCGACCAAACCGCCGCTGGGAGACGATGGCAGCTGGAACCGCAAGGACTACAACACCGTCATCTTCTTCGAGGGCGGGGAGATCAAGAATACCTACCGCAAGCAGCACCTGGTGCCCTTCACCGAACACTTCCCCTATGAGAAGCAGATGCCGTGGCTCTACAACCTGCTGTTGGCCAATGACTACAACTGGTGGGAGACCGGATTCGACCCGGTGGTCTTCGAGACCGACAGCGGGGTGCGCTTCTCCACACCGATCTGCTTCGAGGATGTCTTCGGCTACCTCAACGCTGATTTTGTGAAGAACGGCGCCGATGTCATCGTCAACATGACCAACGACGGCTGGTCCAAGGCGGTCAGCGCCGAGATGCAGCATCTCGGCCTCGCCGTCTTCCGTTCCATCGAGAACCGGCGGACGACGATCCGGGGAACCAACAGCGGGATGACCTGCCTCATCGACGCCACCGGGAAGATCATCGAGGCGATGGAGCCGTTCAAGGTCGGCTGGAAGATCTATGATGTGCCGGTCTACCGAGGCGAGAGCGTCGGCCTGACCTTCTACACCACCCATATCGATTGGTTCGCCTTCGCCTCGATCTACCTCTCCATCGCACTGCTGGTGGCCGGGGGAGTGGCCAATGTGCTGAGATGGGTGAAGAAGAGACGCTCATGAACTACCAGAGCGCAGGTCTCTTCATCATCGGTACCGAGCTGACGCGCGGGGTCATCGCAGACAAGCATTGCCAGCTCTTGGCCAATCAACTGACCCGCCTCGGGTACCATGTCGAACGGATGGTCGTCGTCCCGGACGATGGCTCGATTGATACGGTGCTGAGGCAAGCCATCGGTCGCTGTGACCTGATCATCCTCACCGGAGGGTTGGGACCGACCAGCGATGATCTGACGCGCTCGGTCGTCGCCCGCCTCGCGTCTGTCCCCCTGGTCCGCGACCGGGAGAGCTTCGAGGCGCTCCATCGGCGGATCGGCGAGCGAATCTGGGGTGCCAATGAGCAGCAGACGATGATTCCCGAGGGGTTCATCGCCATCCCCAACCCCAATGGGACCGCCTCCGGCTTCCGTGGTGTCATTGAAATCGAGGGACGGGAGGTCGCCATCATCGCGCTGCCCGGACCTCCGCGGGAGATGGACCCGATGTTCTTCGACGAGGTGTTGCCGTATCTGGCGCGCCTGGCCGGGCACGACGAATTCAACCGCAGTGAATACTCGACCTTCCTCATCCCCGAGGCGAAGCTGGAGGAGCTCTGCCGCGAGGCCTCCTGCAATGGACTGCAGTGGGGGACCCGCTTCCAGGATATGACCATCAGCCTCTATCTGGTCGGCGGCAGTGAGGCGGAGCGGACCGAGATGGCCGACCGCCTCCGGTCGATGGTCGGCCCCGCCCTCATCGCCGATGGGGAGGTCACCGCCGCCACGCTGCTCACCGAGCATCTGTTGGAGCGCAAGGAGACGATCAGCACGGCTGAGAGCTGTACCGGTGGCATGGCCGCGGTGCAGCTGACAGAGCTGAGTGGCAGCTCACAATGGTTCTGGGGGTCGGTGGTCTCCTACGCCAATGAGGCGAAGACATCGTTGCTTGGCGTCAAAGAGGAGACGATCGCAGCAAAGGGGGCCGTCAGCGAGGCGTGCGCCATCGAGATGGCCGAAGGGATGCTCCTCCACTCCGGCTCCACCTGGGCCGTCTCCATCACCGGAATCGCCGGCCCGGAGGGGGGCAGCCGCGAGAAGCCGGTGGGAACGGTCTGCTTTGGCTTCGCAGGACGGGGGCGAACAAGTGAGGCGGTGACCGTACATCTGAGCAACTATGGGCGTTCTTCGGTGCGCAGGAAGGCCACCACGGTGGCTCTCCTTTTGGCCCGACAGTTCATCGATGGGTGCTGCTTGCTTGACACTGTGTCAAAGTGGCAATATATTTAGAGTATCAGGGCGGGGTTGTAGACCGTATCGCCAGCTCACCCCGCATACTCATACATCTTGTAATAACCAAAAAAAAGGAACCGGGTCCCAACTGTGTTGTAATTGGCATCACATACCCTTTTCCGTTGGAGCGAATCCCATGTCATCCGAAGAAGTAGAACAACGTACCGTTGTCGTCGAGACTCCGAGTGAGCTTGATGTCGAAAAAAAGACCGTTCGGCGCGTTACCCGTAAGAAAGTCTCCGTTGTGGAGGCACCGGTTGCCACGGAGGCCCCACCAGCGGTGGAGGAGACTCCTCCCGCCGAGGTGAAAAAAAAGCGGGGCAGGCCTCCCAAGAAGGTGAGCGATGACCAAGTGCAGCTCGACCTCACCCCAGAGGAGCCCAAGGCGGCCGAACCGGCGCCGAAGAGCCCGCCGAAAGCAGAACCGAAAGCAGAGCCGAACGTAGAGCCTGCTGGTGAGAAGCAACCCCGGCCGGCCACTGAGCAAAAGAGCCAACAGAGCCGTAAAGGCCAACAACAGTACCCCAACCGAAATCAGCGCAATCAACCGCGAGGGGGGAAGGGAGGGAGCCACCAGAAGAGCCAGAGCTTCGGCTCCAATCGTCCCCCGAGACAGAGCCAGATAGATGAACCGTCGAGTGACCTCGACATCGAGACCCACCCCGATGCCCCGGTCCTCAAGCTCGAGGACTATACCACCCTCTCCATCGACGAGCTGCGCAAGAGCGGCGTCGAGCGGGGGATGGACAGCTTGGAGATCCTCGATCTGCGCAAGCAGGAGATCGTCGCCGAGATCCTGCGAATGCACTCCGCCACCGGAGGGGTGATCGTCGGTACCGGCACGCTGGAGATCCTGCCCGACGGCTTTGGCTTCCTGCGCTCGCCATCCAACAGCTACCTCAGCGGCCTCGAGGACGTCTACGTCTCCCCGGCCCAGATCAAGAGTCTCTACCTGAAGACCGGTGACGTCGTCTATGGCCAGGTACGCACCCCCAAGGAGAACGAGCGGTTCTTCGCCATCCTCAAGATCCTCAAGGTGAATGATGACGAGCCGATCCAGGCGAAGATGCGCGTTCCCTTCGATAGCTTGACCCCGCTCTTTCCCGACGAGCGTCTCCGTTTGGAGACGACCGATGAGGATATCTCGACGCGGATCATCGACATGTTCTGTCCCATCGGAAAGGGTCAGCGCTCCTTGATCGTCGCCCCACCGCGCACCGGTAAGACGGTGCTGCTCCAGAAGATCGCCAACTCGATCTCAGAGAACCACCCCGAGGTGGTCCTGATGGTCCTCCTCGTCGATGAGCGGCCGGAAGAGGTGACCGACATGCGTCGCCACGTCAAGGGAGAGGTCATAGCCTCGACCTTCGATGAGCAGGCGAGCCGCCACGTCCAGGTCGCCGAGATGGTCATCGAGAAGGCCAAGCGCCTGGTGGAGCATAAGCGTGACGTGGTCATCCTGCTTGACTCGATCACCCGTCTTGCCCGGGCATACAACCAGACCGTCCCGGCCAGTGGCAAGATCCTCAGCGGTGGCGTGGACTCCAACGCCCTGCACAAGCCGAAGCGCTTCTTTGGAGCGGCGCGGAACATTGAGCACGGCGGAAGCCTCACCATCGTCGCGACCGGCCTCATCGAGACCGGGTCGAGGATGGATGAGGTGATCTTCGAGGAGTTCAAGGGGACCGGCAACAACGAGATCATCCTCGACCGCCGCCTCGCCGACAAACGCCTCTTCCCGGCCATCAACATCAAGAAGAGCGGCACCCGTCGCGAGGACCTCTTGCTGCCTCCCGATGAGGCCGCCCGCATCTGGCTTACACGCAATGCGGTCAATGATATGGACGAGCAGGAGATGACTCCGTTCCTCATTGACAAGATTCGCAAGACAAAGGATAATGAGGCGTTCTTGCGCTCGATCAACACTGGGGTCCCAACCAATTCCAGTGGGTATTAGGGCAAGGGCGACGAGAGAGAATCCAAGACTACTGTATACAGCCAGTAGATCATGATATTCCCGGAGGACCAAGACGATGAAAGATGGAATTCATCCCCGCTACGAGTTGACTGAAGTTCGCTGCTCTTGTGGCAACGTATTCAAGACCAAGACGACCGCCAAGAGCATGGAGGTGGAGATTTGCTCCGCCTGCCACCCCTTCTTCACCGGAACCCAGAAGATGGTGGACACGGCAGGACGAATCGAACGCTTCAATAAGCGGTACGGCAAAGAGAAGTAAGGCAGAGTGCCCGATGTCCATGCGTTCATCGGGCGTTGCTTCCAAAAAACGGCATGGCCACCGATCGGTCATGCCGGTTTCTTTACGATGGACCATGCACTCAAAAGAGGGCGCTCACCCCTCCAAATCCTGCCAGCTCTGCGCAATCTGCGTGGCCAGGTCCTCAGATTCCAGGTGAGCCACATCGCTGGAGAAGCACTCATACGACCTCCATCCCCTCCACCCAGCTGCAGAGAGCGCCTCAAGTTGTTTTTTGTTTCCCATGATATCTGAGGCAGTCACCAGGATTCGATCATCATCAGTGATCGCCGACCGTGGTTTTTCAACCGTCACCCCAGAGATATGCACCAAGGCCGTCAGTTCAGGGAAGAACTCCTCCTCTTGGGCAAGGTAGTGGTGGAAGGTGTCGTGGAGCAGAGCAAACGGGGTGCTGTCGACAGATGCTTCGATCGCGGTTGCCGCATCACGCTTATACCGGAGGCTGCAGAAGCTGAATCCAAGCGGCTCGATGTAGCCCTTGACCCCGGCGTCGGTGAAGATGGGGGCATACGCATCGAGGGCCCTGACGGTGTCCTCCATGCGTTGCTCACATGAGCGTGCCTCATCGCGATCGTTGACCGGGCAGAGGACCACTGCCTCGATACCTGCGCGTGAGGCCAGGTCGACCAGAGTCCTGAGCTCCGTGATCCGTGCCGGTATTGTTCCAGCCCTGTCATTGAAACGTTGCAGGGCGTTGATCGTGATGATGCCGAGGTCAAGGTGGGCACATAATCGACGTACCAACGAGGGGTCGAGGCCATCAAGGATACGCCCGTCGCCCAGGTCGTTACGTACTTCCACCGCATCGAAGTGCATCGCTTTGGCTCTCTTCAGGAACTCCTCCAAACCGGGTTTCGGCATGGTGATTCGGTTCAACGCTCGTTTCATTATGTCCTCCAGGGGATTCTCTTGGGAGTGATGCATACGCTTGCACATATGGAATTATATGGTCGTTTTTTCACTCTGTAAAGGAATATGGATGTAGTTCTGCCGTATTGCCTCATGTTGACAGCGCCAATGAAAAGCACCTACATTTGCTCCATACAGGTGCGGAGGTATCGAATGGCTCTCACGACGAAGGACATCGCTCGCTTGGCAGGCGTCTCACAGTCGACGGTCTCCCGAAGTCTGAACAACAGCCCACTCATCTCCGATGAGACGAGGGGGAGGGTATTGCGGATTGCCGAGGAGCTCGGGTTCGAGCTCAACGCGAATGCACGGGGACTGAGCACCAACAGGACCAACACCATTGGGGTCATCTATCCCGATGACTACCTCGACCATGATGTCAGCCTCTATCTCGGTTCGTTGCTGACCCAATTGAGAAAAATCCTTGAACAGTGGGACCTCGATCTCATCGTCGCCTTCAAGGAAAACCGAAAGACGGGTGTCGATTCCATCAAACGCTTGGTCATGCGCAAGAAGGTAGACGCCTTGATCATCGTGCAATCGCATACCGATGAGCGCACGCTTGAATTCTTGAAGAAGACGAACATCCCGTGTGTGCTCCTCCATTTCTACCAGAGTTCGAAAGCGACTGAGGGGATAGACCAAGTGTATGCCGATCACGTCGCAGGGGGGTACCTGGGATGCGAGCATCTGATCAAGCTCGGACACCGGCGGATTCTCTGCGTCTCTGCAGAGGGTGAAGAAGAGTATGAACAACGGAGGTGCGGGTACCGGGCCGCCCTTGAGCGATATGGCATTGCATACGACCCTGCATTGATGCTCAATGGAGATCGGACATTCCAATCGGGGTACGACCTGGTTATGGATCATGAGGCGCTCTTCGATTCAGTGACCGCGGTGTTCGTGCATACCGACATCATGGCTCTCGGAGTCATGGAGGCGCTGAAGGCGAGGGGGAGACGCATCCCCGAAGACATTGCGGTGGTAGGCTATGATGATGTGGAATTGAGTGCATATTTCCAGCCGCATTTGACCACCGTGCATCAGCCGAGGGAGGAGCTCGCCGCTGTCGCCTGCCAGCATTTGATGGAGCTGCTCTCCTCAAAACGGACCGTGCGGGGAGAGCAAATCAAGATCCAACCATCGCTTGTTGTCCGCCAAAGCTGTGGGGCGCATCTTGTCTCAACCATGGTTCATGATACTGACCTCTGACAGTGATATGGATGGAAATCGTGATAAAAAGAGGGCCGGCAACATGACAATTTTTGATTTTTTGTTGCAATCTCAGGCCAAGTATCCTAAAATTGACCTACGTTAGGTTAGTGCATGGATAAAATTGTCAAGCAGCATATAAAAGAGTACGGACAGCCGCCATCAGTGATTGTCACAGTACCCGGGATTTGTACACTCTTGGGGAGCTATGCCGATGCGTGCCGTGGCTGGTCGATCGTGATCCCCGACAAGGCGACCCTTTCGGTCGCCATATCGTTGCGCGATGATCAGATGGTCCGTCTCTACAATGCTACGCTCAATGACCGGAAACGCTTCAGCCTCTCCAACGTGAAGTTCCGTAAGGAGGACCGCTGGGGAAACTTCCCCAAAGGGGTCATCTCGGTGATGGTCAACGAGGCCACCGCCCTCGTCGGCATGGACATCACGCTCGAGGGGAGCCTGCTCTACGCCGACAACCAGATGATCAGCACGGCCAGTGCCCTGGCCACCACGTTGGCGATCGACGCCCTCTTTGGCCAAGAGCTCAGCCTCACCAGCCAGATCCGGATCACCTACCAAGCCAACACCATCTTCAACAACGAGCGGTGCAAGATCAGCGACATGCTGACGATGATCAACGCACCAGCGGGCTCTGCGCTCTTCTTTGACCTGCAACACGTCACCTACAAGGAGATCCCGTTCCCCTTCGGGGATGAGAACGGCCAGTACATCGCCATCATCGTCGACAGCAAGATCAGCCCGAATGCGATGCGCGAGGAGATCCAGTACAAACGGAAGGCGATCGACCACGCCTTCGACGAGCTCCGCAAGCACAAGGTGGGCGGCTTCATCCGTGACTTCCCCGAAAGCGACATCAGCGAGCGTGTCATCCCGCTTGGTGAAGATGAACGGCATATCTGCGAGTATGTACTCTCTGAGAGCCGGCTTGCCAACGATGCGGCGGGCCTCCTCACCATCAAGGATGCACCGCTCTTCGGCAAGGTGCTCAACCGCGTCCAGGCGGGCTTGCGCGATCGCCTTGAGGTGACCTGCCCCGAGGTCGATTGGCTCACAAAACGAGCCGGTGAGATGGGCGGGGTGTTGGGGGCTGCACAGGTCTCCAATGGCTTTGCCGGCAACATCATGGTCCTCTTGAGCAAGGAGATGCTTTCAAGCTATATTGGACGACTGGAGGAGTATGAGCACATCTTTGGCTTCCATCCTCGCTGGTATGTCCTGAGCGGAAATGAAGCTGCCAAGATCGTGTTGACTGATAGGCACTGATGAAAATTCTCTTGACCAACGATGATGGATACACCAGTGAAGGGCTGACGGTCCTCTCTGATGCCTTGGTGGCTGCTGGCCACGAGGTCTGGGTGTGTGCCCCGTCGGTTGAGCGCAGCGCGTCGAGTCATGCCATGACGCTCCACCAGGAAGTCACCATCACCGAGTTCGGGACGATGCGCTATCACTGCAGCGGTACCCCGGTCGACTGCATCCTCTATGCCACCAGGGCGAAGGTCTTCGACCACCACCCCGACTTGGTCATCAGCGGCATCAACCACGGCTTCAACATCTCCACCGACATCCTCTACTCCGGCACCGTCGCGGCGGCGCGTGAGGCGGCGCTCACCGGCTTGAAGGCCATCGCCGTCAGCTGCAGCCGTGACAAAGAGCGGAACTTCCCCTTTGCCCGTACTGCGGCCTTCGTCGTCGAGCACCTCGATCAGTTCTCTGCGTTGGCCTCGCCCGACTGTGTCATCAACATCAACGTCCCTGGGGAGGGCAACGGGGAGTGGCGGAGCGGCTTCCCCGCCTATCTGGATTACCACGATAGCGTCGAGCGACGCGAAATGGGCGGCGCTGACGAACGCTCTGCGGTCCTGGCTCTGCGTGGTGGTGTTGCCCCGAGTCAGCGGTGCGACACCGCACAGAGCGACTTCCAACTGTTGCAGGCCGGCTACACCAGCGTGACCGCCCTCGCCATCCTGCCGCCGGTCCAAGAGGCGACCCAACAGCGTCTGGAGGCGATGAGCCGTGAGTAGTGCCTGTTGGGAGAACAAGTGCCATCGCTGTGGACTCTGTTGCCACGAGAAGGTGCTCTACAGCGGCCAACTGGTCATCGACCTCGACAGCTGGTGCGAGTTCTTCGATCCGAAGACCAAGCAGTGCAAGATCTACGCACAGCGGTTCGTCCGCTCTCTTCGATGTAAGAAAATGACCCGATTCCGGGCGATGTTCGCCTCCT
>LVBF01000182.1 GCA_001604325.1 Spirochaetales bacterium Spiro_04 | reverse complement strand
GCTGCGGTCGGCGATGATGAAGGAGTTGGAGTAGGTGAGCGTGCCGATGAAGGAGCCGTCCCCGCCCTGGCCCCACTCGTCCAAGAGGGAGAGGATGAGGTCGACGCCGGCAGTGGCGGTGGCGCTGTTGTGGAGGGCCAGGCGCAGGATATCCATGCCCAAGAGGCCGTCGGCCTTGGGTTTTTCCCGGGTGAAGACCGCCTCGTTGCCGATGGCGACCCCCTGTTCATTGACTCCCATCTCGGCGCCCCAGATCCACGACGGGCGGCTGATGAGGGCGCGATAGGGGTGGGCAAGGGTGCGGTGGGCACGCCTCAGCGCAGCGAATTGAAGGCCGTACTTCTCCAGTGTTGGCTCGAGGGGCGAATCAAGGGAGCCGGAGGCTCGCTCCAGCACCTGTACTTCCTTCGGGTGGCGATCGCTGTTCTTGGCAAAGAACACGCCGGCGTCTTGATGGATTTTTGCGATGGTGTCACACATGGCGGCCTCCTGATCCATCGTATCACATCCCATAGGTCCCGTGAGATTCTTTTCCTCCTACGAAACAAGTTAGGATTACAACAATATTGAAAGAAAATGTTATAATCATAACATGAAAGTATTTATAGACACAAAACACTGCTATTATATTGACAAACAGCGGAGGCGCATTAAGATGGAATCAATGTTCCTTCCAAAAGAGGGGAAGAAATCGCCGATTGCGGTTCCGATTGTGCCCAGACAATGGACAGCCTGTCCAGCATCTCTGTATGATCGGGCGCAACGTATGTGAGGTGTGTATCGTATGAAATCCTATCGTATCGCCATAGTCGGGGTCCTCGGGGCTGTAGGAAGTGAGATGGTGCGGATGTTGGAGAAGTCCTCGATCGCGGTCGAGTTCTTCAAGCCCCTCGACACCGCCGAGAACGTCGGTGAGTTGGTCGACTTCCGTGGCTCGGCCTGGGCTGTCCAGGAAGCGAAGGAGGGCAAGTTCGAGGATATCGACATCGCCCTCTTCAGCGCCGGGGCGCTCGCAAGCAAGACGCTCGCCCCGATCGCGGTGGCCGAGGGGGCGGTGGTCATCGACAACTCCAGCCAGTGGCGCATGGACGAGGGGGTGCCGCTGGTGGTGCCGGAGGTGAACAGCGAGGCGCTGCGCACCCACAGCGGCATCATCGCGAATCCCAACTGCTCGACCATCCAGATGGTGACAGCGCTCAAGCCGCTCCAGGATGCCTTCGGCATCAAACGGGTGGTGGTCTCCACCTATCAGGCGGTCAGCGGCAGCGGCACGGCGGGCATCGAGGAGTTGCGTGAGCAGACGAGCGCGGTGCTGGCAAACGAAGCGGTCGACATTAGAACCTACCCCCATCAGATCGCCTTCAATGTCATCCCGCAGATCGATGACTTCTTGGAGAACGGCTACACCAAGGAGGAGTGGAAGTTGGTCGAGGAGACGCACAAGATCCTCGGCGCCGACATCCCGGTCAGCCCCACGGCGGTGCGCGTGCCGGTCTACCGGGGACACAGCGAGTCCATCAACGTCGAGTTCGAACGCTCCTTCGATCTGGACGAGGTCTACCTGGTGTTTGAAACAGCTCCCGGCATCCTCATCATGGACGATGTGGCCAAGGGAGAGTATCCGCTTGCCATCGAGTGCGAAGGCAAGGGAGAAGTCCGTGTTGGGCGCATCAGGCGCGACTTCAGCGTGAAGAGCGGCATCAACATGTGGGTGGTCAGCGACAACCTGCTCAAGGGAGCGGCGTTGAATACCGTCCAGATCGCAGAGAAACTGATCCACCTTGGCTTGGTAGGCCACGAGAGCGCAAACTCCCGCTAGATGGCGAACTCCTCCTTGATGAGGGCCACCGCCTTGGTGACATCGGCTGAATAGATCGCATAGGCGATCTTGCTCTCACTGGTGGTGACAGCGAAGATCGGGATATCCGCCATCGCCATCGTGCTGAAGACGCGATGGGCGACGCCGCTTTGGAGCTCCATGCCGGGCCCTTCCACCGTCAGCTTGGTGATCCCCGCACTGATGTTCAGCGAAACCTCCCCATGGGCGCTCTGGAAGGCGCGCACCACCTCCGAGGCTTTTTTGATGTCCCCTTCATTGATGGTGAACGAGATGGCGATATAGCCGTTGGCCGCCCCGGTGTGGCTGATCATGTCGATGAAGACGTCACTCTCGGCCAATGAGCCGTAGAGCTCGGTGATGAGGGCCATGTCGCGGGGGATGTGCTCCAAGCTGATGAGCGCCTGCTCGCGCTGGGCGAGCAGGGTGGTGACGGCGCTGCGCTCGGTGACCATGTCGGCCATCGAGTAGATGCCCGCTTTCTTGCCGGCGATGTACCGGGCCCCATAGAGGGCGCCGGTGGCGAAGACTTGGCGACTGGTGATCTGATGGGAGATGGTGAGCGCCTCGTCCTTTCCGTAGAAGGAGACCTCGTGGTCGCCCACGATCGTACCGCCGCGCACCGAGTGGATGCCGAGCTCCCCGCGCTGCCGCTTCGTCTCGGTGCCGTGGCGGCCGAAGACGTACTCAAGGCGCTCCACCCGCCCCTCGTTGACCGAGTCGGCGAGCATCTGGGCCGTCCCGCTCGGTGCATCCTTCTTCTCTCTGTGGTGCCGCTCGATGATCTCCACATCATACTGCTCACCGAGGACCTTGCTCGCTTCCTTGACCAACTGCTGGACCACATTGATGCCCAGGCTCATGTTGCCCGACCGGAAGATCGCAAGCTCATGGGAAAGTTTGTCGACGAGCGCGAGCTCCTCCTTCGAGTAGCCGGTGGTGGCTGCCACCAGGGCGAGCCCCCGCTCTCTCGCCACCGGAGCCCACTGGTGCAACGCTTGGGGAGTGGAGAAGTCGATCAACACATCCGCCTCCACCGGGCACGATGCGAGGGTGGGGTAGATGGGGTAGGGGCGTTCGCTTGCCTGCACATCGATGCCCGCCACCACGCGGATGTCGGCCATCTGGGCGGCCATCTCGGTCAAGGCCGCACCCATGCGGCCGCTGCATCCATGGATTATCACTCTGGTCATGGTACACACCTTGTTCTTAGCATAACGGTATGTTACTAAATACACAGAATAGAGTCAATTATTACAGAGTGTTATTTTTAGACAGAGAAGGGGAGGCGTCTGCCTCCCCTGCAATCGTATCGTTCCCGTTACCGGTAGGTATTCAAGAGGATCTCCTTGTTCTGCTCCTTCAGAGGAGCCAACGGCAGGCGGAAGACCTCCTTGAGGAGGCCGGCATCGGCCATGTAGGTCTTGATGGGCACCGGGTTGGTCTCGATGAATTCGTTGACGAAGAAGGGGTGGAGACGGTTGTGCACCTCACGGGCGACCGCATAGTTGCCGTCCAGCGCCTCGTGGACGAGCCGACTCATCTCGCTGACGAACATGTTGCTGGCCACCGAGATGATGCCGTGGCCGCCGAGGGCGATCATCGCCAAGGTGAGGGCGTCATCGCCGGAGAGGACCGAGAAGCCTTCGGGGACTCGGGAGAGGAGATCGGTGATCTGGCCGATATTGCCACACGCCTCCTTGACGGCGACGATCTGGGGGTGGCGGGCAAGGCGCAGGATGAGGTCGACGCCGATGTTGACCGACGTACGTCCCGGCACATTGTAGACGACCACCGGCAGACCGCCCTGGTCGGCGATCTCATTGTAGTGGCGGTAGAGCCCCTCCTGGGAGGGTTTGTTGTAGTAGGGGGCGACCTGGAGCGTATGGTCGGCCCCGTTGTCCTTGGCCCTCCGGGTCGCTTCGATGGCATGGGCGGTCGAGTTCGAGCCGCTGCCCGCGATGATGGGCAGCTCGCCGCCGGTCGCCTCTGCGCAGATCCTGATCAGGCGGTCCTTCTCCTCATCGGTGAGCGTCGGACTCTCACCGGTGGTGCCGATGGGGACCAGGCCGTCGATGCCGAGGTCGATCTGACGCTGTACCAGCGCCTTGAACGCTGCAAAGTCGACGCTGCCGTCCGTGTTGAACGGGGTGACCAACGCGGTATACACACCTTGTAGCATGGCGATACTCCTTTTCTGTCGCATGGACACTCCCCACACGATGAGTGGTAGTAGTGTAAACAGTGCCATCCGGACCGTCAAGATACGGTGGGGGCGCAGAAAAGCGAGCACGGGAGAGACCAGTTAGAGCCTATGAGCGACTATTGTTCGTTTTAACCCCGTTGATGCTCGCCCCAATCAGTATTTTCATTGACTTTTGGTCAGTATGGAATAAAGTGGAAGGTAGTAGGAGTGTGCCCACTGCCACTACCCAATC
>LVBF01000181.1 GCA_001604325.1 Spirochaetales bacterium Spiro_04 | reverse complement strand
CGAGGCGACGATGCCGATCGTCTCAGATGGGGGGACGGTGGTCGAGCACGGCCAGGTCGCCCATGTCTTTGGTGACGATATCGGGGCGGCCTTTACCAAATCACTGAGAAAGCTCAGAATCTTCTCGCCTGAGGTGATCTCCGGGACGGCGGTGATCCAGGCGCTGGAGCTCGGATGATGGAAACAATCAGTTGGCGGACGCTGGTGGAGGAAAAGACGCCAGCGGCAGCGATGCGGTTCATCAAGAAGACCGGGAAGGGCATCAACACGTACTCGATGATTCGGGACGGCGACACGATCCTCCTCTCGGTCAGCGGTGGCAAGGACAGCCTCGCATTGGCCCTCGCCCTCTCGCTCAGGCGGCGGTGGCTGCCCATCGACTACACCCTCAAGGCGGTGTTGATCAACTGGATCGAACACCCTATTCCTGAAGCGTATCGCTCAAAGCTCGGTGAGTACTTTTGCGCCCTCGACATAGACTTCACCATCCTCGACGAACACCAGTACCCCGACTCCTTCGGCGGCCAGTTCAACTGTTACCTCTGCTCCCGCAACCGGAGGCGAATCCTCTTTGAGTACTGCGAACGTGAGGGTATCTCGGTCATCGCAATGGGCCACCACCTCGACGACCTGGTTGAGACGAGCTTGATGAACCTCTGCTTCCGGGCAAATTTTGCGACGATGCAGCCGGTCCAGACGTTCTTCGGCGGCAAGATCACCATTATCCGCCCGATGATCGAGGTGCGCGAATCGATGATATGCAACCTCGTCGCCCGATACGACCTGCCGATCGTCAAACCGGTCTGCCCCTTCGACGAGACCAATATCCGTAGCCGCCTCAAGCCGATCATCCGCGAGCTCAGCCACATAGACAAACTGACACGGGAGCACATCTACCACGCCCACCAATTCGACGCGAGAATGTAACGCCGCCGGTTTCTTCCTGTTTACATACCACGTATGAATATGGGACAATAGAGGTCAAGGGGAAGCGCTTAATGAAGAAATCTGTACACCTCCTCGCTCTCCTCATCTTCCTATGCATCCCCCTGTACAGCCAGGAGAATATCCCGGTGCAAGGGGGCGAAGATTTTCAGAGCCGAGCTTCATCCTTCCAATGGGTCGAGCTGCCGTTCACCACCTCCATGATGGACGGCTCCTCCGGTGGGTTGCTCGAAGGTGAGGCGACCAGCGGAGGGTACTTCCGTCTCTCCTATATGCCCGAACTTCGCCACAAGCGCTTCTCGGTCCAATTCGACATCAAGCTTTCCGGACAGATCCAGCTCGACCCCTTCTCTGTACACTTCAACTTCTCGGACTGGCTGCCGCCTCCGAAAGAGGATGAGAACATCGGCGAGTACTCGCTGGCCCTCCTGCACCACTACAGCAGCTTCATCCGCTCGATGCAGTGGGGGGAGCGATACGAGTCCCACTACGCCCGCTACGGCAAGCTCATGGGCATCACCCTCGGCGATGGGGCACTGGTCAACGGCTTCTTCGACCAAGGGGTGGACCTGCGCTCCAGCCGACCCGGCTTTGAGGTGATGGTCGATCTCTCCCCCTACACCCCGGCTGCGGGAGGGGTGCACTTCGTCACCAACGACCTCTTCGATCCCACCCTCGTCGCCTGGCGCTTCTTTGTCCGTCCGCTCTCCAACGTCCCCAAAGCCATCGACCTCTCCAAGCTTGAGATCGGCCTCTCTTGGGCGTACAGCCCACCCAAAAGTGACGAGACTCAACTCCATCGCCACCAGTTCTTCGCCATAGACACCTCCTACCCCATCTACCAGTGGGAGTACCTCAACTTCAACCTCTTCGGCGACCTCATCGCCGAGGCGACTGACGGCGCTTTCTTCAACCCCGCGTTGGGGTGGCGATGGGGCGTCTGGGGACACACCAAGAGCATCCTCGTCTTCAACGCATCGCTGACCAACACCATCCGGGGGCAATTCCACAGTGCATACTTCTCCTCGACCTTCGAGAACAGAAGTGCAGAAGAGACGGAAGCGCTGCTGCTTCCTATCGGCACAACCCGTCTTGACGCCACCTTGAATATCAACATCAGCCGACTCGGCGTATACCTGCGCAGCCAAATGGTCGGCCATCTGAGTGACGGGACGTACCACGACTATCAATTTATTGCTGGTATCCACATAGACAAACGACTATTCAATATCGTTTCTCTGGACTTCACCTATGAAAAGCTTTATCCTACCTCTATAGGTGAACGGTTTTTCGAAGGGTTACTGACATTTCGCAACGTTGAGTTCAATGCCTCTGCCGTTGTGAAGATGAAACCGTACACCGTAGACCTTGGTCTCAGCGCTACCTTCGACGACCAAGGCGAGGCAATGTATAAACTGAGTACTGCGGTGAGGGTGACAATCCTCTAACTACAGGGTAGGGAGTGAGTATGAATTGGTCGTTCAAGAAAGTTGCTCTGATTCTTCTGGTTCTCTGCATGGCGTTTGGCCTTGCAGCTGACAACTCGGTCTTCATCGGAGACGGGGATGTTGGGTCACTGAAGTTGTATGACCGCAACGGGCGCCCCCTCGATGCAACCATGGAGGATGCAAGCGAAATCGGCGAGGGGTGGATTCTCCATAACCCCGGCAGCGACCTCCTCATCGTCACCCCTGTGGGTACAGCGAACCTCTACCAAGACAGCTTGGCCATCACCACGGAGCTCGGAGCGCGTGACATCGAGATCACGCTGGTGCGCGGCAAAGGAACCTTCAGGGCCACCGGGCTGCTCGGAGGATCGCTGACCATCAGCACCCCGGCATCACGCTACACCCTTCGAGATGAAGGAGAGCTCTTTGTGGTGACCAGCGATACGGAGGAGTCTGTCACCGTCTTCAGCGGAACCGTTGAATCGTACAACCTCATCACGCGCAAGAGCAGCACCATAGACAGCTTCGAAAAGTTGTACATGCAGAACATGAGCCGAACCAGTGAGACGATCCAGCGCGGCTACTTCCTCACCTATGGCACCTATCCGACAGCACCCGCTGCAGAGCGCGTGGTAACGCCCACAGCACCAGTGACGGCAAAAGCCGAAGCGCCGAGAGTTCCAGCGACAACGGTCGTTGAGCCACCCAAGCCGGTACAACCGGTGACCGCACCCATTGGGGAGCCGGCAACACCGCCAGTCGCAGTCTCTGAAGCTCCCGTCAGCGCGGCACCTGTCGCCGAACCGATTGTGCCCGCAATAGAAGCCGCACCGGTAGCCTCCACACCCGCCTTCATTGCGGCAATCGTTGAGGAGCCCCTCGAAGTCGTAGTTGAGGAGCCCCTCGAAGTCGTAGTTGAGGAGCCCCTCGAAGTCGTAGTTGAGGAGCCCATTGAAGTCGTAGAGGCCATCCTCCCCACACTTCCTTCATTCGTCACGGTGATGAGTGAGTCGATTGTTGAAGAGAGCGCTGAAGTCACAGAGGTACTTCCACTACTTCCCGCAGTCCCATCGTCCATCACCGTCAGTCGTGAGCTCATCGTGGAACCGCCTGCGGTAGTGCAAGCAGAGGAAGCGATCCTGATTCCCGCCATTCCCACCCTTGCCACTCCTTCCGTCAAATTCGAGATCGTCGAAGCACCCGTTGTCGAAGAGGAGCCGGTTGTCGAAGAGGAGCCGGTTGTCGAAGAGGAGCCAGTGGTCGTCGAGGAGCCAGTGGTCATTGACGAGCCGGTTGTCGCCGAAGAGCCGGTGATCACTGAGGCTGCGGCACCCGCACCTCGGCCAGCTCTGGCCAGCAGTGCTGACCAAGCCAAGCGGAGTGGATCGATCGGCGTTGAGATGGGGTATGAGTTCACCTTCGATGGCACCGACTCTGATCGGATGAACCATCGCCTCTGGGCCCAACCATACTTCTCCAAGGGCCCCTTCGCCATCCGACTCAACGCCTTCGTTGAGACCGAGGACTTCTCCGCCTTCCCCAACTCAATCCTCCCTGTGCCAACCGGCACCGTGGATGTGGTCGGGTACATCTTCTCCCACATCGACCACCTGAGGATCGGCTATGAGACGAGTCCCTTCTACCTGGTCGCCGACACCTCCCGTTCGATGGCGAGTGAGCACTCCACCTTCTTCGCACCGAACTTTGGCGAGAACGATCGTTTGATGCTGCATTCCAAGATCTCCATCGGAGCTTTCTCCGTCCAGGCTTCCATCGATGATCTGCGCCTCGCAAGCCTGCGGGACAATCAGAGCCAGTTCGCGGAGATGCTGATCTCCTTCACCAACCCCAAGGGGTATCCGGTGGCGGTCGCCCTCGGCACCCTCGCCGAGGGACAGAAGGGGTACGTCGTCGACCTCTACCCCCTCCTCTCCGTCAAGTTGCCGATCGTCCACAGCCGCACCACCCAGTTCTCCGCCTTGATCCAGGCCCAAGGGTACTTGCCGGTCTACCCGACCTTCGACTTCGACCAGTTCTTCGACCGTAGCTTGCCGAAGATCTTCCCCAACTACCTCCTCGCCGGCGGCTTCTCCCTTGCCCATGGCGGCTTCTCCGCCCGGATCCTCGCTGCGCTCAACGATGGGGAGAACCATAACTTCTTGGTCAACGATTTCACCTATAGCGACGTCGACACCGCCTACGACAGCACTGTTGACGTCATGGCCGAACTCGCCTGGCAAGGGAAGGCGGTCCGTGCCAATCTGGCGATGAACCTGCCGTTCACGACCTCCTCCTTCGCAAAACTCACCACCGGAGGACATGGCGCCGACTTCACCCAGTTCTCGATCGCCATTGACATCGGCGATGTGAACATCAGCCTGGGTGTGCAGCAGCTGGGCATCATCGACACGGTCACGGACCTTGTCAACGGCGACATCCCCTTCCTCGAACTCTTTGCCGGACCGTATGCTGCAAGCTATCTCAGCGTCAGCTACACCTTGGCGCCCTTCACCTTCCAAGTGAAGGCCTCCTACCCGACCAAGAACAGCTCGTTCTCCCTCCC
>LVBF01000180.1 GCA_001604325.1 Spirochaetales bacterium Spiro_04 | reverse complement strand
TGATCGACCGGCCGTGGTGGAGGCGGCTGATGACCCGGGCGAAGAGCTCGGTGATGTCGGCCTGGATGTACCACTCCTTCTCCAGCAGGTCGCGCCCGTGGAAGACGGCGTTGGTGCCGATGATCCGGTGGAAGACCCCCTCCTTGTAGGCGCTGTCGAAGTCCTCGACGGCACTGCCGTTGAACATCGGCAGGCTCACCATGCAGATGATCTTCTTCGCCCCGAGGTTGGTCAGCTCCCGCATCGCCATGATCATCGTGCCTCCGGTGGCGAGCATGTCGTCGGCGATGAGGACCGTCTTGCCCCGCACATCACCGAGGAGGTTGATGCTGCGGATATTGGAGTTCTTGGCGCTCTTGCTGACCACCGAGTAGTCGCGCTCCTTGTAGAGCATCGCAAGCGGTCGGTGCAGCGCCTGGGCGTAGAACTTGTTGCGGCTGATGGCCCCGGTATCGGGGGCGACGACGACGAGGTCGGGGTCGCTGAAGTCGATGATTTTGTGGAGGGCGATCAAGGTCTGGTAGGAGGCGTGCAGGTTCTCCAGGTGGAGCTTGGTGAAGGTGTTCTCGATCTCCCGGTTGTGGATGTCGAGGGTAATGATCCGATCGACGCCGAGCATCTCGCAGATGCGTCCGAACATCGCGGCGGTGAGGGCCTCACGCCCGCTCTTCTTGTGCTGGCGGGAGTACGGATAGGTCGGAAGCACCAGCGTCACGCTGTCCCCGCCGGCGAGCGTGATGGCGTTTATGGTGGTGAAGAGGAACATCAGGTGGTCGTTGACCGAGAGACGCACCGGCTCGTCGCTTCCCGCCACGCGCACCGGTTCGTTGTTGGAGACATCGTAGATGATGAAGACCCTGAGGCCCCGCACTGCATCGAGGATCTCGGCCTTCTCCTCCCCGTTGGCGAACTTGGTGTACTTGACCCGGATACTGAAGTCGGGGCACTGAAACGTGCTGGGCAGCTTGCTTCGGGGGATACGCTTGTTGTTCAAATCATCCAGCAGCATCACCGTCTTGAGGATCTCCTCCTCGCTGAGGCCGTGTCTTTTGGCCATGGCGCTTGAGAGTTTGTTGTAGCGCTCAATATAGAGGCGTCGGAGGTGTTTGACGACCTTCCCGGAGAAGTATTCGGACCCAGGTCCGGAGATTATGCCAAGCTTATGGGGTTTGATGATACTCATGGCCAAACCATACAACAAGAGGGGGTAAAGTTCAATCGGAGTTGGCCAAGACGACCACTTTACCCGAGCGCGGAAAATTGATACCGTAGGGCCATATGAAAACCATACTCGGCCTATTACAAATCATAGGCAGTCTCGGGCTCTTCCTCTTCGGAATCAAATTGCTCAGTGAGGGACTCCAGAAGTCCGCCGGCAACCGGATGAAGTCGATTCTTCGCCTGATGACGAAGAACCGGGCCATCTCTATCTTAACCGGCATCGTCATCACATCCATCATCCAGAGCTCGTCAGCCACCACCGTCATGGTGGTGAGTTTCGTTAATGCGGGCTTGATGGAGCTCGTCCAGGCCATCGGGGTCATCCTCGGCGCCAACATCGGGACCACCTTCACCGGCTGGCTCGTCGCCCTCTTGGGCTTCTCGATGGACATCACCATCCTCGCCCTCACCTCCATCGCCATCGCGGCGCCGCTGATGTTCAGCAAGCGCAGCAAGAAGCGCGACCTCGCCGATGTCCTCTTGGGATTCGGCATCCTGTTCCTCGGCTTGAACCTGATGAGCAACTCGATGCCGGACATCTCCGAGAGTGCCCAGGTGATGCACTACCTCTCGCTCTTCAACAGCGACACCTTCCCCATGCGCCTGATCGGTGTCCTCATCGGAATGCTCATAGCCCTGGTCGTCCAGTCCTCCTCGGCGACGATGGCGATGGTCCTGACGATGGCCTTCAACGGCTGGCTCGGTCTCTACACGGCGACCGCCTTGATCCTCGGCTCGAAGATCGGGACGACCATCACCGCCTTCCTCGCCTCCATCGGGACCAGCACCGAGGCCAAGCGGGCCGCCTGGGCGCACATCATCTTCAACGTCGCCGGCGTCACGCTCGCCTTGATCCTCTTCCACCCCCTGCTGCACCTGGTGAACCTCTTCACCCCCGGCGACATCTTCGCCTATACGGGTGCTGAGCTGGCCAGTCGCCTCCCCTTCTTCCTCGCGATGTTGGCCACCCTCTTCTCCACCATCAACATGCTGCTCTTCTTCCCCTTCGTCCGCCAGTACGCCCGCTTCATCGAGCGTGTCGTCCCGGCGAAGGCCGAATACGACGAGGGGACCTACCACTTCAAGTACATCGGCGGCATCTTCATCGACAGCCCGGAGATCTACCTCTTGGCGATCCGCGACGAGATCCAGAAGATGGCCAACCTCGCCTGCAACATGCTCGCCCGCTACCGCTCGATGTTCAATAACAACGAGGCGGAGGTGGAGGATGAGGTGCATCGGATGAAGAGGGACGAGGAGTTCGCCGACCAGATGCAGGAGCAGCTCTCACACTTCTGTGTCCGCCTGATGCAGGACAGCCAGACCCCCACCAACGCCTCCACCCTCAACAGCCTCATCCGCGTGATGGATGAGTTGGAGTCGGTCACCGACTCCTGCTACAACCTCGCCATGCTCAACCAACGACGCTACTCGAACGGCTGGACCTTCGACGAGGAGATGGACAAGGAGATGCGCACCTACCAAGATCTGGTCCAGGAGTTCCTCTACTACGTGCGCGACCGCATGGACCGCACCCTGACCAAGGCGGAGATGCAGAAGGCGAACGAGTTCGAGGCGCAGGTCAACAGCTGGAGGACGAGCCTCTCGGCGCGCATCCAGGATCGCCTCTCTGAGGGAGAGGGTGATGTAAAGGCCGAATTGCTGCTTTTGGAGAAAGTGCGTCATCTCGAGCATATCGGCGACTACTGCACCAACATCGCCGAGGCGTACCATATGGCGGTCAAGCATACCCCGGTGCTGCAGAAGCGCAGCACAAAGAGCGCGCAGGCCCTCGACTAATAGAGGACGACCGCCACTTCGCGCAACCCACACAGTCTCTGATAGGCCGCCTGGTATCCATCCAGGCGGCTTTTCATGGTGGCTGAAAGCGCCCGGGCCGCCTGATGCTGCTCCTCAAGGGCGAGGTTGCCGCTCGTTCCGAGGGAGGTACGTTCCTCGATGGAGGCAACCGGATCGAGCCCCTCGACCGCATCGAGGTGCAAGCCTACCTCACGGTAGACGTCGCGAAAGAGCTCTCCCTTGGCTACACGATGCAGCACCACATCGGTTGCGTAGAGCTCAGCGGTACAGGCTTTGAGGAGCTGCTCCTCATGCACTTCAAGACGTTCGACCATCCGGATGAAGATTCCCACCAGCTGCCAGGTCGCCTTGGCACCTGCAAAGAGTGCCCCCTTGGTGTCCTGGAAGTCGCGGTTGTACCCCGACGGAAGGCTGCGGATGATGGACTTTACCTGGGTGGCCGCCCCGCTGATGAGGGCGGCGCGGCTGCGGGCCAGCTCAAGGCCATCGGGGTTCTTCTTCTGCGGCATGATCGATGAACCGGTGAGCAGCTCGGAGGGGAGGCTGAAGTACCCCAATTCGGGCAGGGTGAAGAGCATCAAATCCTGGGCGAGCTTGCTCAGGGTGAGGGCGATGTAGTCGCAGCAGTCCAGCACCATCGCCTCGAAGAAGCCGCGGCTGTTGTTGGCGTAGAGGACGTTGTTCTGCACCTTGGCAAACCCCATCTCAGAAGCGCTGAAGGAGCGGTCGAGGGCCAGGGGGGAGCCGTAGGATGCCGCCGAGCCCAAGGGGCTCTGGTCGAGGATGACATCAAGGTCGACCAAGCGGCGGACGCTGTCGAGCAGTTGCTCGGCGAAGGAGGCGGCCCAGAGCCCCACCGAGGAGGGCATGGCGATCTGCATATGGGTGCGCCCCGGCATCGGGATTTTCGCATGGTCTTCAGCGAAGGCGAAGAGGCGGTCACAGAGGGAGAGGGTCTGCTCGGCCAAGCGGGTTGCAAACTCGCGCATCCAGAGGCGCAGGGCGGTCTGGACCTGGTCGTTGCGGCTGCGGCCGGTATGGACCTTCTTGCCCACCTCCCCCTTCTCTTCAGTCAGATACGCTTCGATGGCGGTGTGGCAATCCTCATCCTCCCGGCGAATGACAAACCGCTCCTCTTGCCTGAGGAGGATGATTTCGCGCAACCCCTCCTCGACCAAAGAGAGCTCCGCCTCACTGAGCAGGGAGAGCTTTTCCAGCGTCCGGGCGTGGGCGATGGAGGCCAGTGCATCGGCGATGACCAGCTCCTGGTCCAAAAGATAGTCGCTTGAGACGCTGAACTCCTCCATGAGGGAGTCGAGTGTATACGCTTTTTGCCAGAGTTTTGCCATAGGCCAAGTCTATTGAGACCCGCCCCATCTGTCAATTGAAGCAAACCGGGCACTCTTCGCCCTTAGAGGGCATGAAGCACCTCACCATCACGGTCCTCTCCCTCTTTTTCATCTTCTCAAGCTGCGGCTGTCGCCAGGGTGATGACGTGGTGAACGCGCTCCTTGCAAGCCACGATGACAAGCCACCGGTCCTCCGCTCGTGGGAGATGGTGACGCCAACCAGCGCCCGCCTCTCCTTCAATGAACCGGTGGTCATAAAACCGACGGACTTCACCATCGATGGGAAGGCGGTGAGCGACGGCACCGTCTCGAATGGAACGGTCACCCTCACCCTCACCGATGCGATCCCGCTGGGCCAGAGCGCCCGCCTCGAGGGACGGGTCGAGGACCTCGCCCGCAACAGCGTCCGCTTCTCCATCATCCTCTGGGCGAAGAACCCGAACCCGGCGACCGTCCTCATCAACGAGTTCACCACCAAGGGCACCGAGGCCAATCCGGACCGGGTTGAACTGGTGGTCACCGGGCGCGGCAACCTCGCCGGGTTGACGCTCTATGCCGGCACACCCTCACTCTACAGCGACCGATTCATCTTCGCCGATCGGTGGGTGGAGCGCGGCACCTACCTGGTCGTCCGTTTCCAGGAGGGAACGGACAGCGGTGAGCATACGAGCGAGAAGCTTTCAGGGTTGAGCTCGAACAACGGCTCGCTCTCGGTTGCGGTGAGCCCGGAATGGGAGAGCGCTATCATCGATGCGGTGGTCTGGGGGAACGTGGTCACCACCACGTATGAGGGGTTTGGCTCCCAGGCCCTCCTCACCCAGGTCTCACAGCTCTACGATGGGGAGCAGTGGAACTCACAGAAGAGCAAGGACTCGGTCGACTCGACCGACAGCACTGCGACCCGGAGCTTCTGCCGTGACCGCCTCAGCGACACCAACAGCAGCGCCGACTGGTACATCTGCGATACGCGCCAGGCGAGCTTCGGCTCCCTCAACAGTGAGAAACGCTATGTGCCGTGATCAGAGGTGTTCTTTGACGAAGGCCTCGATGACCGAGTGCGACGCCGCTCCCATCCGTTGGGCGACCACCTCCCCTCCCTTGAAGATCATCAAGGTGGGGATCGAGTTGACGTTGTAGCGGCTTGCCAGAGCACCCGACTCATCCACATTCAACTTGGCGACGACAAGCTGCCCCTCATAGGTTTGGGCGAGCTGGGAGAGCGCCGGGCCGATCATCTTGCAAGGACCGCACCAAGGTGCCCAGAAATCCACCAGGACAACCGTATCCGCTTCCAATACCACCGCTTCAAAGTTATCTTCAGTCACTACGATTTCACTCATGCATCAGCTCCTGTCTGAGGCTATGGTACTGGCAAAAGGGGGAAAATGGAAGGGTTTGGGAGGGACGGCTCCTCACAGTATCCATAAAGGAATCGTACGTATAATACTCTAGAGTATACTCCTGATTCCAACAGAGGGCCTCCCCTCGGTATGTGAGTGCTGCAGGACTCCTTGATGCAAGAAGGGTGAAGGATACTTCCTCCAATCTTCCCCAACCGCAGGAAGTATGAGCTCATTGGAGCAGAGCGCTCTGCACTGTCCAGCTGTGAAGAGCTCTCCTCCGATATGGGAGGAATATTTGAGAAGATCTGCACCGAATGCCTCGTTCGCATTACCAAAGCGGAGAAGTTTTCCTTCATCCTCCATGCCATCGGAAGGTGGTGGGGTGGGAAAGAGAGGCCGATATCGACATCCTCGCCTTCGAAGAGAACCAT
>LVBF01000179.1 GCA_001604325.1 Spirochaetales bacterium Spiro_04 | reverse complement strand
CGATCTTGCCCTTGAGCTTCGGGTTCAAGAGGTCATTGTATCCCTTGATCTCGACGCCGAGCTCGCTGGCGAGCTTCTTGTTTACAAGCAGGTTGACACACTGGGCGACCTGGTAGGTCAAATACCCGTCGGTCGTCGCCCCTCGGGCGTCCTCCGGCAGTGCCGCATCGTTCTTGGCGATGTACGGCTGGAGGTACGGCTTCATCTCATTGAGATCCGAGTAGGTGATGCCGGTGATGATGTCGCCCTGAGGATTGGCTGCCTCAGCCTTGACCCGCGCCTTGAGCTCGCCGGCTCCGCCTTCGACCAGCTGGACATCGATCTTCGGATACTTCTCCCGGAAGGTATCGATGAGGATCCGCTGCAGGTCGTTTGAATACGACGTGTAGATGACCAGGCTGCCGGAAGGTTCGTCAGCCGCGGCCTGTTCCGCCGTTCCCTTCGCGAATGCCAGGGAAGAGGCCATCAGCAGTACCATGAGCACGATGAGTGCCTTTTTCATCGAGCGCCGCGTGTTCGTACCGTGTTTCATACCTAGATACTCCTTTACCTACTGCATTGCACCTTTTCAGGTTGTGCAACATACATATGTTCCATGGGCTCCGCCCATGCCGTCCTTGTTCAACACCGATTGACTTCGGTGACAGTGACCTTTTTCTCCATCTCTTTCACGAACTCGGCGGTGACAGCGGTGGTGCAGACCGCTTTGGCCGAGCTTGCAGCGATCGATAGTCGGTAGCCTTCTGCCACATCACAGTGGCGCAGGTATCCGGCGATGAAGCCGGCGACCATCGAATCTCCGCACCCGACGGTGTTCACCACCGTCCCGCCCGGTGAGTTCCCCTTGAAGACCCGTCCGTCCTCCGCCATAAGAATCGATCCTTCGCTTCCCCTCGATACCAGGACATTCCTCGCTCCCTCTCTTTGGAGCACGCCCGCATGATGGATGATATCCTCAGTGCCCTGCATGTGGGTACCGAAGTATGCGCCGAGTTCGTCGCTGTTCGGTTTGATCAACAACGGACGGAAGGGGAGGAGGTCAGCGAGCAAATTCCCCGCGGTATCGATGATGACTGACGGCTTGGACCGTTTGATGCTGTGCAAAAGATCGACGTACAGGGATGTCGGGGCGGTGGAGGGGAGGCTGCCGGCGATCACCACCAGATCATCGCTGCCAAGCGGATCGAGCCGCTCCATGATCGTGGGGATGATGCGCTCATCGATCACGGGACCCCGGCCGTTGAAGGCGGTGCTCTCCGTGGCGGTGATCTTCACATTGATCCGGGTGTGGCCGCTGTCGAGATGGATGAAGTCGGTCTTGACCCCCAGCGCCTTCACCGCTTGTTCGATGATCTTCCCCGTCTCCCCGGCGACCAAGGCGATGGCGGTGCTCTCTGTGCCGAGGGTGTGGAGCATGGCAGAGACATTGATCCCCTTGCCTCCCGCCCTCAGCTCTTCACCTTTATTGCAGTTGATCCCCCCGACCACGAGCTTGTCGGCGTGAATGAAATAGTCAAGGGCTGGGTTCAGTGTGATGGTGTAGATCATGCTCTGTCCTCGACTTCAAGGATTTCGGTGTGATTCAGGTAGCGGTTGTCCGGCAGGTGGTCGGTGATGATCGAAGCATCATAGATCTCGGCGAAGGTGATTGCGGCGAGACTGTCGAATTTGGACGAATCGGCCAGGATATAGGCTTTCTGACATCGGGCGATGGCTGCGCTTTTGATCGAGGATTCGGTCGGGAAGCTGGTGGTGAAGCCCGAGTCCAACGAGATGCCGTTGGTGCCGAAGAAGCCTTTGTTGAAGTTGTACTTCTTCAACGCCTCAAGGGTATCAGTGCCGACCAGTGCGTCGGTGAGCAGCCGCAACTCTCCTCCCAAGAGGATGGAGGAGAAGCCTCTCAGGCAAAGCTTGCGGTTATGACCGGGGCAGTTGGTCACGAAGATCGCGTTCTCCGCGGTGATGTGACCGATCATCAGTTCGGTGGTCGAGCCGGCATCGAGGAAGACGAAATCTCCATCCTCGATCAGGGAAGCGGCGTAGGACGCGATCAAATCCTTCTCGTCGATATGCTTCAGCTGCTTGACGCCGATCTCATCCTCGGTATGGATGTAGGTCGTGGAGTGGAGCAACGCTCCCCCATATACCTTCTCAAGGAGTTTTCTCTTGTGGAGCGCATTCAGGTCTCTCCTGATGGTGGTCTCGGAAGTCCCGAGGGTCCGGGCGAGTTCCTTGACGGTTACGCTCTGTTGCTCCTTGAGGATCGAGATGATCTTTGCATGCCGTGTTTCACTCAACATGCTTCTATGGTAGGCGATGAAATAGGCGTTGTCAAACAAAAAAAACAATAATTCGCCAAACCTGAGCATAAATCAGAGCAAACTCAGTCATAGTCGACCAATTATTGGAGAACTGTCTCAAGATGAGCAATTTCTCTCATCCGTATGTCGCAGTGGATAATACC
>LVBF01000178.1 GCA_001604325.1 Spirochaetales bacterium Spiro_04 | reverse complement strand
AGACCGAGACGACGGATGATGACCCGACCCCGGATTTGATCGTGAACAACGGCGTGATCACCATCACGACCACGGGAAAACCGTACGAGGTGAGCGACGATGAATCGCTCAGCCCGGAAGGGCTCGAAGCGAAACGCGACCTCATCATCAACGGCGGCTTGATCCAGATCACTACCACCGACGACGCATTGAATGCGGGATCGAACCTCGTCATCAACGGCGGCATGATCTTCGCCCATAGCAGCGAAGCTGATGCACTCGACTCCAACGGCACCTTGCAGATCACCGGTGGCACGCTCATCGCCCTCGGCTCTCAGGCTCCGGAGATGGGCATCGACTGCGATCACAACTCAGCCTTCACCTATACCGGCGGAACGGTGGTGGCGATGGGGGGAGGCGGAAACAACACGCCTGACAACGCGGCGACCACCGGCCATGTCGTGACGTACGGGGATAGGGCGCAAGCAGGGGAGAGCTTCGCGCTCACCGGTGCGGACGGCTCCGTCATCGTCGGGTTCACCGTACCCTCCTCCTATACGTTTGGTTCTGCCTCACTGATGGCTTCATCCCAGTTGGTCTCTGGCGAGGCCTATACGCTCAGGGTCGGGGGAACACTCACCTCATCCACCGTTTTCAACGGCCTCGCCCTCAGTGACGACCAAACCTATACCGGAGGCTCAGAGGTGGGAACCGTCGTCATGGATTCGGCGGTCTCCCACCTCGGATCTACTATCCGGATGATGGGGATGGATGAGGCCCCGGGGTTTGGAGGAGGCCCCGGTGTTGGGACTCCAGGGGGACAATTTCGCGAGCCACCGCAAGGGTTTCCCGGAGACGGTCGTCCTCCAATGTGACGATTGATGAAGAGAATCCATGACAGCATCTCGAAGTGGGAAAGTTTGGTCATGGATCGAGAAGATGACACGGTGGTATCGTGCTGAAGTAGGGAAGCTTCGGGTGCGATCAGGTGAGAAAGTATGTAGCGTTTACGGCGGTGATGCCATCACCAAGAGTCCGGGTCACCGGATCGTTGGAGAGCACGAATGCATGGAGCAACGGTTTGTCGAGGATGGCTTCGATACTCCTCAGGTGTTTGGCATCCGATGCCACGCTATGGTCGCTCATCTTGATCTCGAACGCGAAGTATCCCTCATTGGTCTCCAGAAGGAGATCGACTTTTTTGCCGTCGTGGGTCCTGAGATGGTAGGGGGAGGTAGGAAGGGGCAGGCATTTGATCTGTTTGAACATCTCCGCCACCATGAGGCTTTCAAACTCATGACCGGTCACGCCGCCTTGTTTGCGCAGTACCGCCTGCAGCACACCGTTGTCAAGGAAGTGGAGTTTTGGACTCTTTGTCAGACGTTTGTTCACGTTTCGGTCCCAGCTTGGCAGCATGATGGTCTGGTAGCTGAGTTCAAAATAGTTCAGGTATTTCTGGACGGTCTTCACCGATACGCCTACCTCCTGTGATATTGCGGATGCATTGACCGTCCGCCCTGTCTGCTGGGCAAGGTATCGTTGCATCCTGACAAACGGATCGAGATCCCTGAATTCGGCGAGGTCCCGGATGTCCCGCTCCAGATACGTCTTGACGTACATGGCGAGCCACTCGTATCGGTCTCGATCCGACATATCGATGTCAGTCAGCGCCGGGTACCCTCCATAGCGTATATAATGGCGCCACGCACGGTCTCTTTTGGCCATGAGAGGATCGAGGTTGAAGGAGGGGAGGAAGGAATCGACCACCTCTTGGGTGGAAGAGGGATCAAGGAGGCACTGCTGGAAGAGCGATGGCTGAAACAGCTCGATGATCCGACACCTTCCAGCAAGGCTCTCCTTGACCTTCTCCAGGAGCAGGAACTGGCTGGAGCCGAGCAGGATATAGGTGGGTTCGGGAAATTGGTCGTACACGGATTTGATGCTTTCGATGAGGGAGGGTTGTTTCTGCACTTCATCGAGGATTGCATGGGGGTACAGGAGATTCCATTGTGCGGCGGTGAGCCGGGCGTAGTCCCCCCGCATCACGGGGTCTGCGATGTTCACATACGTGTGGGATGGGAAGAGATGGCGGGAGAGGGTCTTCTTGCCCGTCTCCCGTGCTCCGGTGAGGACTAAGATCCTGCCAATCCCTTTGCCGCTCCCCCTGGAGGCATACTGTGCAATTGTCCGGTTGTTCACACGGATAGTGTAACAGAGTTTTCCTACTTGTCAGTATATTGGCGTAATATTTGTACTACAACTCCAAAATTTTCGTGAAAATTTTGCCTTATCTGTCCAAAATTGGAGTTGAACCGATACCGTGTTGCCTCTCCGTGGACCTGGAGTTATGCCTGCCGTCTGTTTGGACAGCCATCTTTGCAAGAGTTGAGACCCTACAGTATGCTGAAAAACCTTCTCCACAGCCCCTTAGGATCTTCTCAGGA
>LVBF01000001.1 GCA_001604325.1 Spirochaetales bacterium Spiro_04 | reverse complement strand
GGGCATCGTCTTCAGCGTGGAGATGTTGAGGTTGCCGAAGACCGTCAGGCTGAGGGTGCGGGGGATTGGGGTGGCGGTCATCAGGAGGAGGTCGGGCACCGTCGCCTTGGCCAGCAGCGCGAGGCGCTGCTCGACGCCGAAGCGGTGTTGCTCGTCGATGATGACGTAGCGCAGGTCCTTGAAGACCACCTCGGCGGAGAAGAGGGCATGGGTGCCGATGAGGATGTCGACCTCCCCCTCCCGTACCGCCTCCAAGAGGTATTTGCGCTCCTTGTTCTTCACGCTCCCGGTGAGGAAGGCGAGGCGGATGCCGAGGTTCCCCAAGAGGGACGCCGCACTCTCGGCGTGCTGGCGCGCCAGCAGCTCGGTGGGGGCCATGAAGGCGACCTGGCCGCCTCGGCCGAGGGCGTAGAGCGCACTGATCCACGCCACCAAGGTCTTGCCGCTCCCCACATCGCCCTGGAGCAGGCGGTTCATCGGCTCCACCCGCGCCAAGTCGAGGCGGATCTCCTTCAAGGCGGTGATCTGGTCCCCCGTCAAGGTGAAGGGGAGGCGCTCGATGAGGGCGAGTTCAAGTTTGGTGGGAGCGGCTTTGGCGGGGGC
Organism: Spirochaetales bacterium Spiro_04; assembly: GCA_001604325.1. Taxonomy (GTDB): domain Bacteria; phylum Spirochaetota; class Spirochaetia; order Sphaerochaetales; family Sphaerochaetaceae; genus Sphaerochaeta. Next base: position 34,043 of record LVBF01000001.1, on the reverse strand, counting down.
TATCCGCTCCCTGACCTCTTGCCTCCGTCGGGTGGCGAGCTGGAGGTAGAAGAGCTCGCTGAAGGCGAGGGTCCTCCGGCTCTGCTCGAGGGCGGCAAGCGAAGAAGGCGCATGGTAGGTCCGGATGGCCTCGTCGGTGGAGAGGAGGTCGTGCCGCTCCCTGAGGGAGGGGGGAAGTTCATCGTAGAAGCTGTCGACTCGGTCGAGCACCGCCTTGATGTTGGTCCTGATGAGCCGTTGGGTGAGCGAGAGGCGCAGTGGGTAGATGGCCAGGATGGCGCCGAACTGCGGGGGCATGGAGAGGTCGTCGCCGATGGGGTAGGCCTCGAACTGGGAGCTCTGCTTCTCACCCATGTGGGTGTGCACCTGCGCCCAGAGGTAGTAGCGTTTGCCCACCCGGATCGTCTTCTCCAGAAAATTGCGTCCGAAGCAGAGGAGGCTCAGCCGCCCATCCCCTTCGCCCGAGACATCGCGCACGATGATCTTCAGCGTTCGCTTCTTGGCGTTCTTGAAGCCGAACCAGGAGTGGGAGAGGACCTCGACGATGGTGTTGGCATTCTCGCCGTCGCCCACCGAGCCCACGGCCATGATGGACGAGCGGTCCTCCCAGGTGCGGGGGGCGAGGAGCAGGAGGTCGCTGTACGTCTCGATGCCCAGCTCGGCGTACCCGGCCTTGGCGGCCGGGCCCACCCCGGGGAGGGTCGAAACCGATTCATCCAAGCCCCTGAGGAAGCGCGGCATGCTAGAACCCGAGTCGGGAGACGAGCGTCACCAGGGCCTTGATGAGGGCGGAGCTGGTGAGGTAGAGGACGAGGACGAAGATCAAGGTGGTGGTCACGAGGCGTCGATCGTTGACGCTCTTGCCGGGGTAGAAGAGGCGCTGTACCCAGTTGAGCAGAAAGCCGACGAGCGAGTCGAGCATGGCGATGTAGCTGATCGTTTGGGGGCTGGGACGGTAGCAGAAGTAGAGGCGGACAGATAAGAGGATCAGGAGGAACCAGAAGATCGGGCTGGCCAGGTACGACCAGAGCGTCTGCAACAGCAGGGCCAGGACCATGCCCAGCGTGATCGTGCCGTAGCTGCCGTAGAGGCGCAGCATCGACTGGACCACCGAGAGGGCGGCCAGCGCGGCGAGCGGGGTGAGGTCGAAGCGCTCCCGCTTGAGCGCCGTGATGGACTTGAAGAGGTCGAGGTAGGGGTCGACGATCTTCGCCAGGGCGTGGGAGAGCGGGTTTTGTGGGATGCGGATCCAGGTGATGACGATCCGCAGCCAGATGAGCAGGGAGTAGAAGGAGAGGAGGCTCGCCAGGATGGAGGCGAGGGTCATGAAGAACGTGCTGCCGCCGGAGGTCTGTGCGATGGTCGGGTACGTGGTATAGTGCATGATTCTCCTCCCTTATGCCGTCAGTCGAACCAGACGCGCAGGACCGCGGGGTTCTCTCTGAGCTCTTGTTCCAGGTCTTTGCTGCACCGCACCGAGAACTCCCGGCCACAGGCAACCGATGCATCGAGGTTCCTGCCCTGGTCCTTGAAGTGCAACAGCACCGAGCAGGAGCCGGGCCAGGAGAGACAGCTGTCACGCAGCGCTTGCATCTCGGTGTTGGCGCAGAAGGACTTCTCCAGTTCGATGTGGCACCGCCTCAGCGCCAACGGCGGCAACGAGGCGGGATCCTCGACGATCCGATCGATGATGAATGAAATCTTCTCTACTCCGCGCGACGCGTCGAATCGCCCCTCGAAGCCGTAGATCCCATCGACTCTGAGGATCTGACGATACTCCTCGAAGCCTTTGGAGAAGAGGGTGGCGTCGAAGGTGGCGTTGTGGTCGGTCAGCTGCAGGAAGGCCATCAGTTGCCCGCCCTTGGTGGTGAATGGCCGGATGGAAGTGATCATCGCGATGACATTGGTCACGCGATCGGTGTTCACCCGCTCAAGGTCGGCGGTGTTGACCGTCACGCGCTCGGCGATGATGCTCCGCCACTTGTCCAGCGGATGGCCGGAGATGTAGAAGCCCAAGAGGCTCTTCTCGGTCTCCAGTTTCTCACCCAGCTGCCAGTCGTCGACCACCTTCATCTCGAAGGTGTTCATCTCCGCCTCGGTCTCCTCGTCAAAGAGGGAGATCTGCCCGTAGGCGGTCGCCTCTCGGATCTTGGAGACGTGGTTCACTGCATCGCTGAGGTTCTCCAGCAGCGTGGGGCGGTTGACCCCAAGAGAATCGAAGGCGCCTGCCTTGATGAGCGACTCCAAGAGCTTGGAGTTGAGGATCTTGGTGTCGAGGCGGGTGAGGAAGTCGACGAGGTCGGTGTACGGACCGCCCGCCTCACGCTCGGCGACGATGGCGGCGACCGCCCCCTCACCGACGTTCTTGATGCCGGCCAGGCCGTAGACGATCTTGTCGTCGACGACGGCGAAGTGCTGCTCTGAGTAGTTGATGGAGGGGGGGAGGATCTCGATGCCCATCCCCTTGACGGTCTGCAGGTACTCGCTGAACTTGTCGGGATTGTTCATCTCGTTGGTGAGGTTCGCAGCCCAGAATTCAGCCGGCCAATTGGCCTTCAGATAGGCGGTCTGGTAGGCGACCACCGAGTACGCCACCGCATGGCTCTTGTTGAAGCCGTACCCGGCGAACGGCTCGAGCATCTCGAAGATCTCGATGGCGTGCTGCTCGCTTCTGCCCAAGGCTTTCGCCCCGGCGATGAACTTGACCTTCTCCTTCTCCAGGGCGGCGACCTTCTTCTTGCCCATGATGCGTCTGAGGATGTCGGCGCTGCCGAGCGAGTAGCCGGCGATGATCTGGGCGACCTTCATCACCTGCTCCTGGTAGACGATGACGCCGTAGGTGGTCTTCAGCTCGTCCTCCAATTCCGGGTCGGCGTAGGTGATCGGCTGGCGCCCGAGCTTGCTGTTGATGTACTGGGGGATATAGGCCATCGGGCCGGGGCGGTAGAGGGCGTTGAGGGCGACGAGGTCCTCGATGGTCGTGGGCTTGGACTCCCTGAGGATCGACTGCATGCCGGAGCTCTCGAATTGGAAGACCGCGCTGCTCTCCCCGCGTCCGAGCATAGCGTAGGTCGGCCCGTCGTTCTCGCTGATCTTTTCGATGTCGAAGGTGGGATCCTTTTTGCGGATCAAAGCCTGGGTGTGCTTGATGACCGTCAGCGTCTTCAGGCCGAGGAAGTCCATCTTCACCAGGCCACAATCCTCCAGGTACTCCATCGTGTACTGGGTGGAGATCGCCCCGGTCTTCGCATCGCGGTAGAGGGGGACGTAGTTGATCAAATCCTCCTTGCCGATGACGACGCCGGCGGCGTGGGTTGAGGTGTGGCGGTTGAGCCCCTCCAGGCGTCGGGCGGCGTCGAAGAGTTCACGGTAGATGCCGCCCTTCTGCTCCAGCTCCACCAGGTCGTTGGACTGGGCGAACGCCTTCTCCAGGGTCATGTTCAGATCATCGCCGATGAGCTTGCAGATCTCGTTGGATTCGTCGAAGGGGATGTCCAGGACGCGGGCGACGTCCTTGACGACCGCCTTGGCCTTCAGCGTCCCGAAGGTGGCGATCTGGGCGACGCGGGCCACGCCATACTTCTCGGTTACGTAGTTGATGACATCCTGCCGCCCTTCGAAGCAGAAGTCGATGTCGAAGTCGGGCATGCTCACCCGCTCGGGGTTGAGGAAGCGCTCGAAGAGGAGGTTGTACTTGATGGGGTCGATCCCGGTGATGCCGGTGGCGTATGCCACCAAGGAGCCGGCACCCGAGCCGCGTCCCGGCCCGACGGGGATCTGGTGGCGCTTGGCCCACTGGATATAGTCCATGACGATGAGGAAGTACCCCTCGTACTGCATCTTGATGATGACGTCCAGCTCGTAGTCCAAGCGCTCCTGCAACGAGGAGGTGACGACCTCGTACCGCTCCTTCAGTCCCTCGTTGGAGAGGTGGCGGAGGTAGGCGGCGGGGCTGTCGAAGGGTTCGGGTACGACGAAGTCGGGCAACAGCGGGCCGGGGAAGTGGATCTCGAGGTTGCAGCGCTCACTGATGCGGGCGGTGTTTTCCACCGCTTCAGGGCACCAGGAGAAGAGGCTCCGCATCTCCTCTTCGCTCTTCATGTAGAATTGGTCGTTGGGGAAGCGCAGGCGGTCGGGGTCGTTCTTCTTGCTGTTGGTGCCGACGCAGAGCAGGAGATCGTGGGCATTGGCGTCGCTCTGGTCGATGTAGTGGATGTCGTTGGTGCAGACCAAGGGGATGCCGGTCTCATCGCTGAGCTGCTTCAAGAGCGGGTTGGTCCTCTTCTGTTCAGGAAGGCCGTGGTCCTGGATCTCCAGGTAGTAGCGCCCATCGTCGAAGAGGGAGGAGAACCACAGTGCCCGCCGCTTTGCCTCCTCGTACTGACCGTTGAGGAGGTGCTGGAGGATCTCGCCGCCCAGGCAGGCGGAGAGGCAGATGAGGCCCTCGTTGTGCGCCTCGAGCAGGGCATCGTCGATGCGGGGCTTGAAGTAGAAGCCATTGGTGTAGGCGAGGCTGTTGAGCTTCATCAGGTTGTGGTAACCGGTCTCGTTCATCGCCAGGAGGATGAGGTGGTACTGGTGGGTCCGTTTGCCCCCGCTTGCCGGTCGCTCGGTGTAGTCGGCGGGATTGCAGTAGAACTCACAGCCGATGATCGGCTTGATGCCCGCCTCCCGCGCGGCGTTGTAGAAGCGCACCGCCCCAAACATGTTGCCGTGGTCGGTGATGGCCAGGGAGCCCATGGAGAGGCTCCGGGCCCGCTCCATATACTTGGAGATGGAGGCGGCCCCATCGAGCAGCGAGAAGTCGGTGTGGTTGTGCAGATGGACAAATGTGTTCTCTGGTATGTACTCGTTCATAAGACCCCTGTCGTATGCACCGCTACAAGAGCGATTGGCTGTTCAGGTCGTGGAGGAAGGATTCGAAGATCCGCCTGGCCCGTTCAAGTTGCAGCTCGCTGATCGTGCTGTGCATCTTTGTCAATTCAGCCACCAGCTCATGGCTGAGGATGTTGACTTTCTCCGGATGAATCGGCAGCGCCGAACCCGACAGCTTGGACTCGATGTCCTTGCTGATGTGGAAGGCTTTGCCCGGGAAGGTGACGCAGAACTGGACCTTGGAGAGGCCGTTCTGCTCCCGCTTGGCTTGAAGCGCCACTATACCACACTCGTCGCTTCTTCGGATAGGGTCGCCGAAGACCACGAAGCGCTGGAAATCGCCGAACTCCAGGCCGATCCTGATCCGGGTCAGCAGGGCGTTCTTTGCGCCGAGGTTCAGCTTTCCATCCTTCTCGTAGAGCTTCGCGATGGGAATCCAGTGGGTGGTCACCTTCCCATTGTCATACCGTTTCACCTCGGCGGTTGCGGCGAGGATGGCCAGCGTCGTGGAGAGGGAGAAGCGTGCGTCGCTGATGCAGAGCGAGCCGCCGACGGTGACCTGGCGACGGACGATCTGGGTGCCGATCGAACTCAGCGTTTGTTGGAGGATCGGGGGGAGGAGCAACCTGCCGGCGCTCAGCAGCTGGCGAGCGGTGACCATCGCCCCGATCTCGACGTAGCGGTCGGTTCGGGTGATGCGTTTCAGCTCCTCCATGTAGGAGAGGTCGATGATTCCATCCCTCGCCTCTGTGGGATAGTAGTCGCTCCGGCTCATCAGGTAGGTGCCGCCTGCCCAGAGGATCGCCTGGGGGTGGCGGCCGATGACGGTGGCAAACTCACTCAGTGAGCGGGGGGTATAGATGAGTGGGGACCTAACTCCTTCGAACACGGCGCCTCCTGTTGCGATAGCCCAAGGCGATCTCGACGATTTGAATGAGCTCAGCCATGTCCATGCACTGGCAGGTGTTCAGGCTCAACTCACGGATGATCTTCTCGTTGTCCAGCTTCACGTCCCGGGCGATGGGGGTGCCATCCTGCTGCTTGCCATCGGTGAGATCCTGGAGGATCGACTCGATGATGATCGTGCGCGCATTGTAGCACGCGGGGCATGGCCTGATGCCGGTTGCCTTGTAGGCGCGCTCGATATCCCGGTATTGGCGGCTCCGTTGATAGCTCTCGAAGGTCCTGATCTTCGCCCCCCTGATACGGAACGCGGGGACCAGGCAGCTGAGGACCGCCTCGTCGTTCACCAGGACGAGGCAGTTTCCGCAGGCGCTTCCCCGACAGTAGCTGGTGAGGCTCTGGTTCTCAAGGTCCTCCATCAGGATCAACGAGAGCGGCTTGTTGGAGTTGACCGAGAGGGAGAGGGCCTTGCCGTCGATGGTGCAATCTATCTTCATGATTTCCCCTTGATGGAGGCGAGCAGGACGTTCCCGTCGATGGGGAATCGTGTCACCGCGCTGCTCAATGCTTGCTCCACGGCGCTCTGGAAGGCACTGTTCACCGCCGCCCGCACCGCGCTGCTGATGGAGGAGGGCAGCTGCTCCCCGTCGCTGATGATCTTGATGTCGATGGCGAAGTTGCTCGTATAGGAGAGCTCTCCACCCGCTTCCTTGAGCGCCCTGACGATCGAGCGGTGGGCCTTGTTGCGCACGATCTCCTCATTGGGGGCCTTGGGCATCGTGATGGTGGCCCAGACCGAGCGGATCACCGGCTGCAGCATGATGGCGTCGATCTGAAGCTCCAAGGCGATGGCCACCCAGGTGTTGGAGGTGAAGAGGGCGGTGTTGGAGCCGCTTTGGCGCGGCGAGAGGACGCTCTCGCTGATCGGGAGCGGCTGCACGAAGCGCTTCTCCTTGATGAGGGCACAGGCGCGTTTGATCTGTTGCGGCATCCGCCCGATCGCCACCGAGAGGACCACCGGTCCGCTGTCGATGATGCGGGAGAAATCCTCGGTGAAGGTGATGTCCCCTTTGTCGATGGCCAACTCGTTCTTGATGATCTGTTTCCAGACCTCGGCGCTCGAACCGGTCGTCGGCAACGAGGTGTTGATCTCGACCTTGTTGTTTGCGTTGAGGGTGATCTGGACCGCTTGCTGGGTTATCTGGCGGCATTCGCTTGAGAAGCCGCTGATGCCCGGGGCACAGGCGATGGCCGTCCCCCGGCTGTAGTTGAGGAAGGTGGAGAGCTTGACCTTCATCTGGCCCTGCATCTCATAGGCGGCGCACTTGCGCAAAAAGCCCGAGCGCTCGCTCACGTCCTCCAGCACCTCCTTGAGCTTGGTGCACTTCTCCGTCTTGATGGCGTTGTTGCCTCCATCGCTGAGGAACTTCAACCGCCAGGTGAGTGGGTTGTAGCCGACGAGCTTGCTGATGGTGTTGTAGTGGGTTTCCGTACACGCCTGCGCATCGCTGTACCCCAGGTCCCCATGGAAGTGGGCCGGCTCCTTGGCGCTGGTGCGGAAGGTGATGGAGATCGAGAGCGCCTCCAGGTCATAGGGCGGGGCGAGGCCGGCGATGAGGTGGTTGGCCATCTCATCACTGAAGAGCAGGGCCGCACCCTGGTCCACCTCGGCCTCGATCTTCTCCCCATGGACCCGTCCATCGGGGGTGTACCAGCTCTTGCGCTTGATCGTCAGCTCCGGCCTTCGGTTGGAGATGACAGAGAAGAGCTGTACAGAGGTGCCGCTCTTGAGCGCGCCGAGGGCGGCGATGGCGGCCAGCATCGAGGGGATGAAGAGCATTTCATCATGGGGGGCGTGAAAGACTTCAGTGTGGAGGGAAATCCGCTTCTTCGGGTATCCGGTCACCTCAGCCACCGTCTCCCGTACATGGTGCGGCCACTGGGTGGGCAGCGAGATGTGCAGGTCCCCGCCGATGAGCTCGACCGTGATTCGGCTGAGCGTGCTGTTGACCGTATCGAGCTTGCCGTACCGGTAGGTACGCTCCAACGTCAGCGCCCCCTCCACTGACGTCGCTTCCTCAAGGGAGCCGAATGCCCAGGTGTACGGGGTGGCGCCGCCCCCCTCTTCAGCTTCGTCCGCTTCGTATTCAATGACCACCTGCCGGGCTGCCAGCTCGATGGATTCGCTGTCCGGACCGAAGATGGCGAGGACCGGCTGTCCCTTGTAGGAGACGGTCGAGGAGGTGAAGAGTGGCGTGGCGTTCACGATCGCCTTGACGCGGTTGGTTCCGCCGATATCCCGGGTCCCCACCACGGTGAACCGGTTGTCCAGCGTCGGTAGCGTGATGTTGCGGATCTTGCCGCGTGCAACCGTCGTGCGGACGATCAGACCGGTGAGCATGCCGAGCTTTGCAATGGGGGGTCGTTTCTCTGTCACTATGAACCTCGTTCGTAGCTCAAACGATACCATGCACTCCCAATCAAGGCAATGCGTTGGTTCTTGCAATCTGAGTGCTCAAACGCATACAATTGGTTCATGCATGATGCCAAAGCAGAGATCATCCGTCTGAGCGCCCTCCTCACCGAATACCAGCGCTCCTACTATATCGATGGACACAGCCAGGTCAGCGACCTCGAATACGACCGCCTCTTCGACCGCCTGGTCGCCTTGGAAACGTCCCACCCGGAACTGCGGGAGGCGGACAGCCCGACACAGCGGGTGGGCAGCGACCTCGACACCTCGCTCGCCGAGCGCGAACACACCATCCCGGTGCTCAGCTTGGACAAATCGTATAGCGCCTCCGAGCTGCTCTCGTGGATTGAGAAGACCGAAAAGAAGGGGGAGAAGGAGGTCGGCATCGTCATCGAGGAGAAGATCGACGGCATCTCGATCGTCCTCTACTACGAAGACGGTCTGCTCGACCGCGCCCTTACGCGGGGCAACGGCTTCATCGGCAACGATGTGACCGAGAACGTGAAGACCATCGCGAGCGTGCCCCTCTCGATTCCCACGACCGCCTCGGTGGCGGTGCGGGGAGAGATCTACCTGCCTAAGCCCTCCTTCGACAAGATCAACGCTGAGATGGAGATTCCCTACGCCAACCCCCGCAACCTCGCCGCCGGCACCATCCGGCGCAACAAGAGTCGTGAGGTCGCGAAAATCCCGCTCCAGATCTTCGTCTACGAGGGGTTCTGGGAGGGGGGGCAGCAGACCCACCTCGAAATCCTCAGCCAGCTCTCCGCATGGGGATTCCGGCTCAACAAGAACCTCGCCTACTTCCACACCGACCGGGAGATGGCTGCCTCAGAGCTGCAGGCGGCCGATGTGGCGGGCTCCAGCGGAAGTTTTTCCGACCTCGCCTCGTTCATCGAGGAGGAGACGGCGCAGCGGGCCTCCCTCTCCTATGAGATCGACGGCCTCGTGGCGAAGGTCAACTCCCTCGAGGCGCGCGAGAAGCTGGGGTACACCGGCCACCACCCCCGCTGGGCGATGGCCTACAAGTTCGAGTCCCCGCAGGCGGAGACGGTGGTGGAGGCGATCGACGTACAGGTCGGGCGCAGCGGACGCGTCACCCCGGTGGCCCGCCTGAGGCCGGTGCAGCTCGCCGGCTCCGTGATCAGCAACGTCACGCTGCACAACCAGGACTACATCTCGATGCTCGAGCTGGGGGTGGGCGACACGGTGGAGATTTCGCGCCGTGGCGATGTGATCCCCGCGGTCGAGCGGGTGCTGGAGAAGGGAGAGGGAGGGGGGCTCTGGCATCTTCCCGCCCACTGTCCGGTCTGCGCTACCCCCCTGGTCAAGAGTGGGGCGCACACCTTCTGTCCCAATGCCGACTGCCCCGCCCAGGTGCGCGGCCGCATCGAGTTCTTCGCCGGCAAGGGGGGCATGGATATCGAGAACTACGGCCCGGAGACCATCGCTTTCCTCATGGAGTTGGGCGTCCTCACTGACATCGACGACATCTACCGCATCGACTACGATGCGACGCTCTCTGGAGCGCCGGGCTTCGGAGAGAAGAAGATCGCCCTCATCAAGGAGGGGGTGCGTGAGAGCCTCTCGCGCCCCTTCAAGACGGTGCTGGTCTCGTTGGGCATCCCCGAGCTCGGAAAGAAGGGGGTGGAGGTGCTCCTCGATGCGGGCCTCGACTCGATGGAGAAGCTCCTCGCCGTCGCCGATGCCAACGATACCGGGCGCCTCGTCTCCATCAAGCAGATCGGGGAACGCAGCGCCGAGTTGTACATCGCCTCGCTCACCGAAGCGGCGATGCGGAGGCGGATCAGCGCGCTGGCCGAATTGGGGCTCTCGATGGAGGCGACGGGCGACGAGGAGCGAACCACCGATGACAGCTTTTCCGGCCAGACCTGGTGCGTCACCGGCAGCTTTGAACACTTCACCCCTCGCTCCAAGGCGATGGAGGAGGTCGAACGACGGGGAGGGCGGACCGTGAGCTCAGTCACCGCGAAGACCACCCACCTGCTCGCCGGATCGGGGGGAGGGAGCAAGCTCGATCGTGCCATCGAGCTTGGCGTGACGGTGGTTGATGAGGAGACTTTTATCTCATTACTCAATAAAAAGGATGAAAACTTGCCAAAAGAGCAGGGCGAACTCTTTTAACGTGACTTTCCCTAAGAATCCATGTATATACTAATGGTATCTCAGGAGGATTTGCCATGCACCCATTAGCCGTCGAACTGAATGAAGCGTTGAGCGGGACCATCGTCGATTCCATGCTCAGTGACATCGGACGAAGAATCTTCTTTCCCAAGGGCATCGTAGCCCAAGCCGCCGAGGCAGGATCGCAGGCCAAGCGCTTCAATGCCACGGTCGGCATGTCCACCAGTGGTGGGCAGCCGATGCACCTCAGTGATATCTACAACAAGTTCGATACTGCGTCCTTCAAGCCCGCAGACATCTTCGCCTACGCTCCCGGAGGCGGCGATCCGCGGCTCCGCGCGATGTGGAAGGAGGAGATGATCAAGAAGAATCCGTCGCTTGAAGGAAAGCGCTTCAGCCTGCCGATCGTCACCGCCGGCCTCACCCACGGCCTCTCGATCATCGCCATGCTCTTCTTCCAGCCGGGCGACACCCTCGTTGTCCCCGACCTTGCCTGGGACAACTACGAGTTGATCTACGTCCACCAGCAAGGAGGGGAGATGGTGAGCTTCCCCCTCTATGACGAGACAGGAGCCTTCAACGTCGAGGCCATGGTGGCCACGCTGCGTGCGATCCCCTCCAAGCGGGCGCGCCTCCTCTTGAATTTTCCCAACAACCCCACCGGCTATACGCCGACCAAGGGCGACGCCCAAGCCATCGTCGATGCCCTGGTCACCCTCGCCGATGAGGGGATGGAGCTGATGGTCATCAGCGACGACGCATACTTCGGCCTCTTCTTCGAGGAAGAGACGGCCAAGGAGAGCCTCTTTTCCGCCCTCTGTGATGCCCACAAGAACATCTTCGCCGTCAAGTGCGATGGCGCGACGAAGGAGGAGCTGGTCTGGGGCTTCCGCATCGGCTTCGTCACCTACGGCTCGAAGGAGCTCACCGACGCACACCTCGATGCGCTGAACCGACGGACGCTCGGCATCATCCGCTCCACCGTTTCCAACTGTGACAAGCCCGGCCAGTCGTTGTTGGTGGAGGCGATGCAGAACGGGAAGCGCTATGCAGCGGACAAGCAGGCGGTGTTCAGCGAGATGAAGAAGCGGTATGATGTACTGAGAAGGGCGCTGAAGAAGCACGAGGGCAACGACTTGCTCATTCCGTACCCCTTCAACAGCGGCTACTTCATGGCGTTCAAGACCAAGGGGAGTGCCGAGGTATTGCGGCGCTACCTCCTGGAGCACTATCAGGTGGGGTGCATCAACATCGCAAATGTCACCCTCCGCCTTGCCTATTGCTCGGTGGAGTGTGATAAGATTGAGGAGCTGGTGGACTTGGTCCACCGAGCGGCAGGGGAGGTATGGAGCTGAAGGTGAAGCTCTACCTCATTGATGAGGAGAGCGAAAAGTTCATGGGCATCGGGGTGCTCTGGCTCCTGGAGAAAGTAGCCGAGCACAGCTCATTGCGCAAAGCCGCGATGAGCCTCGGCATCTCGTACACCAAGGCACTGGCCATGGTGCAGAACCTGGAACGGGAGCTGGGCATCGCTGTCCTCAACCGCCAGAAGGGGGGAGCGCAGCGCAGCGGGGCGACACTCACCCCCTTCGGCCACGACTTCATCACACGCTACCGCAGTTTTGAGCAAGAGGCAAAGCGGAGTACCGAGACCTCCTATGAGGCCTTCAAGGCCGATCTTGGCGCCCTGATCGATCAATACGACAATACTGAGGAGAGAGACGATGAACAGTGAGAAGATGGACTTCACCATTGCCAGCCTCGGGGAGGCGAAGATCGCCAACCCGATCCTGATGAGCACGACGCAGAACGATGGACAGGCCGCCTACGTCAGCGATGACGACCACATCCTCTTTGGCATCGACACCGACATCGATGAGAACGGGCACCCGATCCCGCGCCACGAGGAGACGCTCGAGCTTGCCGGACCGCGGGAGAAGATCTACTTCAACCCCCCGCATGTCCATGCGGCCATCTGTACCTGCGGCGGCATCTGTCCCGGTTTGAACAACGTCATCAGGGCGGTGGTGCGCTGCTTCTGGTATCGCTACGGAGTCAGGCGGATCAGCGGGATCCAGTACGGCTACCAGGGGCTGTTGGAGAACAGCCCGTGGCCGGTCATCCCGCTCGACCCGGATCTGGTGGACGACATCCAGGAGAAGGGCGGCACGATCCTCGGCTCGGCACGCGGCGGCGGCAAGCAGGTCGAGGAGATCGTCGACTCGCTGATGAAGATGAACATCAACATCCTCGTGACCATCGGGGGGGATGGGACGCTGCGCGGCGCCTATGATATCTCTGAGGAGATCAAGAAGCGGGGATTGAAGATCGCGGTCATCGGGATCCCCAAGACCGTCGACAACGACCTCTCCCTGATCCAATCCTCCTTCGGGGTCGACACCGCGGTGCAGATGGCCGTCCCGGTGGTCCGGGGTGCCCACGTCGAGGCGAGGAACTCAATCCACGGTATCGGTCTGGTGAAGGTCATGGGCCGTGAGTCCGGCTTCATCGCCGCCAACACCTCGTTGGCCCAGAGTGATGTGAACTTCTGCTTGATCCCGGAGAACCCCTTCGACTTGGAGGGACCCAACGGGCTCTTGGAACACCTTCGACGCCGGATCCTCGACCGTGGACACGCCGTCGTGCTGGTCAGCGAGGGGGCGGGGCAGGACCTGCTGCCCAAGAGCACCGAGACCGATGCTTCGGGCAACATCAAGTTCCACGACATCGGGGTCTTCCTCAAGGAACAGATCAGCGCATACTTCAAGAGAGAGGGCATCGAGGCGAACGTGAAGTACATCGACCCCTCCTACATCATCCGCAGTGCACCGGCCGACTCCTACGATTCAATCTACTGCGCACGCCTGGGCGCCCATGCGGTGCATGCGGCGATGGCGGGAAAGACCCAGCTGCTCATCGGGCAGCTGCACAACCGGTTCATCCACCTGCCCATCAATGTGGCGGTGTCCAAGCGCAACCACGTGGATTTGGAAGGGGCGTTGTGGCGGGACGTGCTGGAGAACACCCGCCAGCCGCTCTCGATGAAGAATTTTGACTTCGATTGATGTGAAGGATTTTTAGAATTTTTGTTCCTTTTTGCTAAGTTGTAACAATGTAATTAAAAAGAGGAAAAAACTTCTAAAAAAACAAGAAAACTGCTTGACGTTTTTTCCTCGTTTCGGTACTGTCTGATTCAGAAAGAGAACGACATGCTGCCTTCCATAGGTTGGCCGGCAACGAAATCGGATTTTTCTAACCTCCTTTTGTTCCCCCAGGGTTTAACCTCCTTTTCCCTGGGGGTTTTTCTTTTCTGGTGCGATGCGTTCAAATCAGCACCCAACTCACGACATCTTTCATCTCGGATTGTACGTTCAGGACTATCGGTGCGTACGTCTGAGCTCGACCTGTTCGAGATTCTGCTTGCATGATTCAAAAGAATGTAATAGGATTGAATTAACCAATTGGTTAATTTTAAATGATAATATGGACATTGGATTTGTAGTGTGGAAATCGAGTATGCCAACAAGGCAGTGAGCAGATATTTCATGGACTTTGGCTTGATGGGGAAGAAAAGAGGTATGGATATGGCCAAAGCGGTGAAAAGGCGCTTTGACCAATTACGGGCAGCCGATACGTTTCTCGATTTTCTCAGTCTCGGATTGGGAAAGCCACATCAACTGGCCGCAAATCTTAAAGGAAGGTACGGAATCAGCGTGACGGGGAATATTCGCCTTATCGTCAAACCCGGAGTTGAACAGCTCGATTCCGTTTCATTAGGAAAATGTAAGACAATAACAATAGAAGGGGTAGTGGACTATCATGGCACCAAAATTGAATGGATTATCCCGTGAATTCATCATTCACCCGGGAGAGACCATAAAAGAGATTCTGGATGAAAGACAGATGAGCCAGAAGGAGCTGGCAATACGAACCGATGTCAGCGAAACACATGTGAGTAAGGTCATACGCGGGCAGAAAGCAATATCAGTTGGATTTGCCAAAAAGCTTGAATATGCCTTGGGCATTCGCTCTGGGTTTTGGATTAATTTACAGGCAAATTACGATATGGAAGTCTCAGAAATAAAAGAGATGAACAACATCTCACAAGATGAGCTTGCTATTGTGCGGAAGATTCATGTCATTATCGACTATTTGAAGAGTCTTGGGCTCTTGGATCGGCAGGCGTTTGATTCATTTCTGGTGATTGAACTACGACGATTGTTGAATCTCAGTAATCTTGTAAGAATCCCAGATATGGCCCGAGCAGGGGCGTATCGCTTGGCAACTGCTCCTCACACCGAGCCATATGTGTTGTTCACGTGGCTGAGGATGAGTGAGTTGATTACCGCTGGGCAACAGGTTGCCCCCGTGTTGGACATCAACGCGCTGAAACGCAAAATACCAGAGTTTAAGAAACTCATGTTCAAAGAGGCTGACGAGATTGAATTAGCTCTCAAGGAGCATCTCGGTGAGTGCGGGATCCGTTTCTCAATCGTCAGGTACTTCAAAGGGGCACCAGTACAAGGGGTTATACAGAAGCATGCAGATGCTACCCTGAGTTTGGTCATGACCAATAGACGGCGGTTTGCCGACATTTTTTGGTTTACGTTTTTCCATGAAATCGGACATATCATCAACAACGACATGAACGACAGACTCATCGATTATGAATCCTTGGACGATAGAGGGGAGTGGGACGCTGATCGATACGCGTCGAATGTACTGATCAACGCCGTCTCGTATACTCAATTTGTCCACGCCGGAGATTTTTCGTTGGAGAGCATCCGGCGGTTTTCAGCAACGCTTGATCTGCCACCGTTCATCCTGATCGGACGGCTGCAACGGGATGCACATCTCTCTTATCACCTCTATGCAGAAGAGAAAAAACTGTATGATTTTGGGTAACAGGTATGCTGTATCTGTATTGTGTGCTCCTTCAATCGTGCAGGATGCCGTGAACGCGGCCTCCTAACCCTTGGTTGACCCTTCCCCGCTATTATCCTACCATCAGGGGATGAATTTCAGTGCCATCACCACCATCCTCTTCGATCTGGACGGAACGCTTCTGCCCCTCGACCATGACGCGTTCATACACGGCTATTTCGACCTCTTTGGCAAGCACTGTGCGTCCCTTGGCTACGAGGTGGAGGCGGCCATTGAAGGCATGTTCGCCGGGATGAAGGCGATGATCTTTGAGGGCGAGGGCACGTCGACCAACAAAGAGCGTTTCGATCGCGCGTTCTCTGCAGTCAGTGGCATTGACAGCGAGTCTTTCAATGCCCGCTTCACTTCCTTCTATCGTGGGGAATTCAATCAGCTGGAGCGTGCGGCGACGAGAAGCGAACGTGCCATCGAGGTGGTTGAATACCTGGATGACAAAGGCTATGAGCTGGTCTTGGCCACCGCCCCGCTCTTTCCGTGGCAGGCTACCCATGAGCGCATACGCTGGGCGGGTCTTGAGCCCGCTCACTTCAAGACCATCACGACCTATGAGAGGTGCCGCTATACCAAACCCCACCTCTCCTACTACGAGGACCTGCTTGAAGAGATCGGCCGGAAGGCCGAGGAGTGCCTGATGGTCGGCAACGACGTGGATGAGGATATGGTGGCCCTCCAGCTCGGCATGAGTACCTACCTCGTCACCGATTGCCTCATCAATGGCAGGGGGGCCAGCATCGAGGGCCTGAGGAGCGGGAGCTTTCATGATTTTCAACGCTTTTGCAAGGAGCATCTCTGAATATGGAACAAAAACGGTCTTTTTTGGCCCGCCCGGTGGTGGCCGCTCTCTTGGCGAGCCTCTGCGCGATTCTCTGGGGGAGTGCCTACCCCGCCATCAAGAGCGGGTATACCCTCTTCTCCGTCGGCGGTGACGATACCGCGGCCAAGATGGCCTTCGCCGGCCTGCGCTTTGTCGTGAGCGGGCTTCTCGTCTTCCTCTTCCGAGCCTTCCAGCGGGGAGAGAAGCAACCGCTCTCTTCTTTGGACGGCAAGGATTGGACAAAGATCGGCGCCCTCTCGTTGGTGCAGACCACGGTCCACTATACCTTCTTCTATATCGGGGTCTCCTACATCAGCGGGGCGAAGAGCTCGATCCTCAACGCATCGACGGTCTTCTTCTCCGCCCTGCTCGCCCACTTCGCCTATACCAACGACAAGGTGACCGTCAAGAAAGCCATCGGCATCCTCCTTGGTTTTGCCGCCGTGATCCTCGTCAACCTCGACGATTCGCTTGGCTTCTCCTTCACGGTCACCGGCGAGGGGTTCATCCTCATCGCCGCCTTCCTCCACTCCTTCAGCGCCCTCTTCAGCAAGCGGCTGAGCCGGCGCATCGACCCGGTCTTGATGACCGCGTTGCAACTCTTCATCGGTGGCTTCCTCCTCCTGCTCATCGGCCTCATCATGGGGTCCCCGTTTCCCAGGAGCACGGCCTCCGGCTATCTGCTGCTCGGCTACCTCGCCGCGCTCAGCGCCATCGCCTTCTCGCTGTGGACGCTGCTGCTCAAGTACAACAAGGTCAGCTCCATCACGATCTTCAACTTCTTGATCCCGGTCAGCGGCACGCTGCTCTCCGCCCTCTTCCTCGGCGAGTCGGTGCTGCGTCTGGAGTACCTCGTTTCGTTGCCGCTGGTGGTGGCCGGGATCGTGCTGGTCACGCACTCTCGAGACGTTCCTTGACGTGAATCAGGCTAGAAGATTACAATCAAGGGAGGTTCAGAGAGAGTGAGAGGAGGCACGTATGGGAACGCTTCGTCCAATGATTCCCCTTTTGGTATTGCTCTCCCTCGTTCTGTTGTTCAGCCTCCCGAATCCCCCTGTCCTCAGTGGTTTTGGGGGCATGGACTCGCCGTTCGGCGCTCCCCTTGTCCAAAGAATTCCCCATGTGGTCCAGGCGGCTGCTGTGGTCAAGTCACTCGGGAGCAGAATCCTGTTGGAGCTCGTGGTGGCCGTGGGCGTCTGGGTGACGGCCAGGGCCACGCTCATCACTCATCAACGACAAAAATACACTACGTATGGTATTCCTACACCCAGGCAGTTCGTTCTGGTGTGCATGCATAATCGAGATGGAAAGAAGCGATAGTCTTCATTCGCTTCAAGAGCGAGCCGGTTGGCTCGCCGCTCCATATCAACAGCAGAGGGGTTCATACCCCCAGAGGTAGGTTTTTGCATGAGTACCATTATCCAACTCTCTTCAATCGCCATAGCGGTCGGCTCGTTCGTCATGGCCTTCTGGCTCTACAGATGGGTCAAGGCCCAGAAATCTGAACATGAACGGGTTGAACAGATCGGGCGCATCATCGAGCAGGGCGCCAATGCATTCCTGAAGCGCGAATATTCAATCCTCGCCCGCTTCTCCGGTATTATGGCGATTCTCATCCTTCTCTTCATCCCGACTCCAATCTGGAAGGGGTCGATCCAGAACATCATCATGGCCATTTCGTTCTTGGCAGGCGCGGTCTTCTCAGCCCTCGCCGGCAAGGTGGGCATCCAGGTCGCCACCATCGCCAACCGCAAGACGGCGGTAGCGGCGCAGAGAGGCATCCGCCCCGCTTTTCTCACCGGCTTCCGCGGTGGGGCGGTCATGGGCATGGCCGTGGTCGGCATCAGCCTTTTGGGCGTGACCATCGTCTACCTGCTCACCGAGGACGCGACGACGATTCTCGCCTTCAGCTTCGGGGCGAGCTCCCTCGCCCTGTTCGCCAAAGCCGGCGGCGGCATCTTCACCAAGACGGCGGACATCAGCGCCGACCTTGTGGGCAAAGTCGAGCTCGGTATCCCGGAGGACGACCCGCGCAACCCCGCCGTCATCGCTGACAACGTCGGTGACAACGTCGGCGATGTGGCGGGCATGGGAGCCGACCTCTTCGACTCCAACGTCGCCAGCCTCGCCGCCGCACTGGTGGTGGCCCTCTCCCTCGATGGGGCGACCGGGGGCAAGAATGTGGCGATGGTCTTCTGCTTCGCCGCCCTTGGCCTCTTCGCCTCGATCATCGGGGTCTCCACCGCGAGGATGGGGAAGAAGGACAACCCCACCCATGCGCTGAACAGCAGCACCTACGTGACGACGGCATTGTACGCCCTCCTCACCGCAGCGGCCACCTGGATCTTCGCCTTCCCCTGGCGTCTCTATGCGGCGGCCATCATCGGACTCTTGGTCGGGACCATCATCGGGATCGCCAGCGACTACTATACCAACGATGAGAAGCGACCGGTGCGCAACGTGGCGGACTCATCACAGAGCGGGGCGGCGTTCACGATCCTCGGCGGCGTCTCCTACGGGATGCTCAGCGTGCTTCCCGCCATGGTGGGCATTGCGTTGGCGGCCTTCGCCGCCTATCTCGTGTGCGATCCGCTCGGAGAGGGGTTTGCGATGTTCGGAATCGCCATGTCGGCGGTCGGGATGCTCTCCATCGTTGGGATGATCATCTCCAACGACGCATACGGACCGATCGTGGACAATGCCCGCGGCTTGGTCGAGATGGCCCATCTGGGGGAGGAGGCGCTGGATGTGACCGACTCGCTCGACAGTGCGGGCAATACGGTGAAGGCGGTGACCAAGGGCTTCGCCATCGCCGCGGCGGGGTTGACCATCATCGCCCTGCTCGGAGCGTTCATGAGCGAGGTCAACGATGCGGCTCTGGCCCTCGGCATGGGCGAGCAATTCCTCAACGGCTTCGACGTCATGAACCCCCATGTCTTCTTCGGTCTCTTGGTGGGCGCCGCCATCCCGGCGGTCTTCTCGGCCATGCTGATGCTCGGGGTGGAACGCAACGCCCAGCGCATGATCGCTGAGATCCACCGGCAGTTCAAGACCATCGTGGGGCTGCGTGAGGGCGTCGAGGGGGTGGTCCCCGAATACGACCGGTGCATCGACATCGCCACGGTCGGGGCTCTCAAGGAGCTCATCCCCGCCGGCCTGATGGCCATCGTCTCCACTCTGGCCGTCGGCTTCATCGGCGGGGTGCATGCCATCGGAGGTTTCTTGGTGGGCAACATCGTCAGCGGTCTGGTCCTGGCGCTCTTCATGTCCAATGCAGGAGGGCTCTGGGACAACACGAAGAAGTACATCGAGGCGGGCAACCACGGCGGGCGAGGATCGGAGGCCCACAAGGCGGCCGTCGTCGGCGATACGGTGGGAGACCCCTTCAAGGATACCGCTGGTCCGTCGATCAACACGCAGATCACCGTTGTCTCCTTGGTCTCCTCGCTGATGGCCTCGGCCTTTTTGACCATGTCGCTGTTCTAGACTTCATCGGCCACGGCGGTTGCCGTGGCCTCTCTTCCCTCACTCCAGTTCAAAGACTCCGGTGTAGAGGCGCCAGTACTGGCCTTCGGTTTTCATCAGCTGCTCATGGGTCCCCGCTTCGATGATCCGTCCCTCATCAAGGACCATGATCATGTCCGCGTTGCGGATCGTCGAGAGACGATGGGCGATGACGAAGACGGTGCGTCCGGCCATCAGGGCGTCCATGCCCTGCTGGACCACCGCCTCGGTGTGGGTGTCGATGGAGCTGGTCGCCTCATCGAGGACAAGAACCGGGGGGTTTGCCACGATTGCCCGGGCGATGGAGATGAGCTGCCGTTGGCCCTGGGAGAGCGAGGCGCCGCCCCCTTCGAGCTCACTCTGGTAGCCGTGGGGGAGGTGGGTGATGAAGAAGTCGGCGTTCGCCATCTTCGCCGCCTCGATGACCTCCTCATCAGTGGCATCCAGGCGCCCGTAGCGGATGTTCTCCATGACGGTATCGCTGAAGAGATTGACGTCCTGGAGGACTACCCCAAGGCTCTTGCGCAGCTCGCCTTTCTTGATGCGGTTGATGTTGATGCCGTCGTAGCGGATCTTGCCGTCGGCGAGGTCGTAGAAGCGGTTGATCAAGTTGGTGATCGTCGTCTTGCCGGCCCCGGTAGCCCCGACGAGGGCCACCTTCTTGCCCGGCAGGGCGTCGATGGAGACATCCTTGAGCACCAGCGTCCCCTCGGTGTACCCGAAGTCGATATTCAGGAGCTGCACATGGCCCTCCAGTGGGGTCAATGTGCCCTTCTTGTCGTCGCGCCATGCCCAGAGGCAACTGGAAGAGTCACAGGTGGGCAGCAGGGTCCCATCTTCGCTCCTGGTGGCGTGGGTGAGGGTGATGTACCCCAGGTCTGGCTCAGGCTTCTCATCGAGAAGATCGAAGATCCGCTTGGTGCCGGCCAGTGCCATCGCCACGGAGTTGAGCTGCTGGGCCATCTGGTTGATCGGTCGGTTGATGGTCCGCGACAGCTGGAGAAATGATGCGATGGCCCCCAACGTCAATGGGGCGAGGCCCCTGAGGGCGAGGGTGCCGCCGATGATGGCGACGAGCACATACTGGATGTAGCTGATGTTGCCCATGATCGGCATGAGGATGTTGGCAGAGCGGTTGGCGTTGAAGGCACTGGAGAAGAGCTCCTCGTTGAGGACGGAGAAGCGATCGATCGCCCGATCCTCGTAGGTGAAGGTCTGCACCACTTTCTGTCCGTTGATCATCTCCTCGATGTAGCCGTTGGTCGTCCCGATGGCCTTCTGCTGGGCCATGAAGTGCGATCCGCTCCTCCGTGCTATCCGGCTGGAGATGAAGAGCATCGAGGCGAGGGAGAAAACGACGACGATGGTCAGCTGCCAGCTGGTGACCAGCATGGCGATGAAGATTGCCGTGACGGTGACGATCGCGCTGATGAAGTTGGGGATCGATTGGGTGACCATCTGCCTCAGCGTATCGGTGTCGTTGGTGTAGAGGCTCATCAAGTCACCGTGCTGCCGGGTGTCGAAGTACTTGATCGAAAGACCCTGCATATGGGCGAACATCGAATCGCGGATCGACTTGAGCGTTCTCTGGGAGACGGTGACCATGAGGCGGTTGTAGGTGTAGGTGGCCACAATGCCGCAGCTGTAGATCAAGGCCATCTTCAACAGGGCCCCGATGAGGGGGGCAAACGAGACCCCCGGTCCCTGACCGACCATCGGGGTGATGTAGGAGTCGATGAGGATGCGCAGGAAGACCGAGCCGGCAACCGAGGCGAGGCTGCTGACCAAAATGGCGACCACCACGACGGCGAGGCGCCCCTTGTGCTCCTTGTAGATCATCGCCATGAGGCGGGAAAAGGTCTTGGTATCGAGTTTGGACGATTTTGAGGGGTAGTTCCTTCCCCCTCGTCCGCCACCGCCGGGTCCCATCATGACAGTGCCTCCTTGTGTCCTTGGCTCGCGTAGAGCTCCTGGTAGAGGCGACAGGAGGCCAACAGCTCCTCATGGGTCCCCACACTGTGGATCGCCCCCTCGTCGAGGATGATGATCTGGTCGGCTTCGATGACCGAGCTCACCCGTTGGGCGATGACGATCTTGGTCGAGTCGGCGAGTTCATGCTTCAGCGCCGCTTGGATCTTGGCGTCGGTCTTGGTGTCGACGGCGCTGGTCGAGTCGTCGAGGATCAAGATCTTGGGACGTTTGAGCAATGCCCGGGCGATGGAGAGACGCTGCTTCTGCCCCCCTGAGACGTTCGAGCCATCCTGTTCGATGTAGCTGTCGTAGCCGTGGGGGAAGCTTTTTATGAACGAGTCAGCCTGGGCGATGGAAGCGGCCCATACCAACTCCTCGTCACTCGCCTCACTGTTGCCCCATCTCAGGTTCTCGGCGATGGTGCCACTGAAGAGCATGCTCTTCTGCAGCACCACGCCCACCGCCTCGCGCAGGGCCTTGGTCTGGTAGTCACGCACATCGTGTCCGCCGACCTTCACCGTTCCCTCGGTGGTGTCGTAGAGGCGGGCGATCAACTGGACGAGCGAGGTCTTGCCGCTGCCGGTGGCTCCAAGGATGCCCACCGTCTGCCCGCTCTCGATCGTGAGGTTGATGTTCTTGAGGCAGCAACTGCCCTTCTGCTTGGTGTAGCTGAAGAAGACGTCTTCGAAGACCACCGAACCGTCGGCGACGGTGGCAAGCCCCGCTTCGTTGGCACCGATATCACTCTCTTCTGCGAGCACCTCCTCGATGCGGACCGCTGAAGCCCGGCTGATGGTCAGCATGACGATGACCATGGAGAGCATCATGAGGCTCATCAGGATTTGGGAGGTATAGGAGACGAAGCTCATCAGCTGTCCGTTCGTCATCCGGTCTGCGACGATGAGGCGGGCAGCGATGAAGAAGATGGCGATGAGGCTGAAGTACATCGTCGACTGCATCAGGGGGCTGTTGAGCGCCATGGTCTTCTCAGCCTTGGAGAAGTCGCGGTAGATCGAGTCGCTGACCGCATTGAACTTCTCCGTCTCGTGCTCCTCACGGACAAAAGATTTGACCACGCGGATGCCGCGAATGTTCTCCTGCACGACAAGGTTGAGGCGGTCGTAGGTCTTGAAGACCTTGCCGAAGAGCGGGTAGACGGACCTGATCAAGAGAAAGAGTCCGATTCCCAGAACAGGAATTGATACGATATAGATGAGGGAGAGGGTCGAGTTGAGATTCAACGCCATGAAGAAGGCGAAGATCAGCATCGCGGGGCTGCGCACGGCGATGCGGGTGATCATCTGGTAGGAGCGCTGGACGTTGGTGACGTCTCCTGTCATCCGGGTCACCAGGCTCGCAGTGGAGAAGTGGTCGATGTTGGAGAAGGAGAAGCCTTGTATCTTGCCAAAGAGGCTTTGGCGTACATTCCTTGCAAACTTGGTCGAGGCGAGGGCGGCAAAGTGGCCTCCGAGTACCCCCAGCGCCAGCGCCAAGGCAGAGCAGGCGAGGAGGATGATGCCCCACTTGTAGACCTCACCCATGTTGCCGGCGCTGATGCCCAGGTCGAGCAGGTGCGCCATGAGGTAGGGGATGGTCACGTCCATGACCACCTCCAGCGTGACGAAGACCATCGTCAAGACGGTGGGCAGCAGTGTCCCTTGTATGTTTTTTCTCAGTTCACGAAACATGTAGTATGATTCCTAATTATTCTCAGACTCTGTCCAATGATAGTGAAGTTTTGTGTGACGGACAACCAGAGCAGAGGGAAACGGGTCGTCATCTCTGTGTATTATTTAGGAATTGACAGAACCAGGGCCCGGCACAGAACCGGGCCCCATCTGCGCTTCTCGCAACTTTTAGAGTGCGAAGATCTCTGCCCACGCCTTGAGGGTGGGATCCTCCTCGCTGCCCTTCAGCACGCTGGTGGCCAGTACCTTGCCGAGCTGTACTCCCTCCTGGTCGAAACTGTTGATGTTCCACAAAAAGCCCTGGAACATCACCTTGTTCTCGTAGTGGGCCAGCAGGGCCCCGAGCACTTCGGGCGTGAGGCGTTCGCTGTAGAGGAGGCTTGAGGGACGTTCGCCTGCAAATTTCTTGTTGGCGTTCTCATCCTCCTTGCCCCGGGCGAAGGCGACGATCTGGGCCACGAGGTTGGCGTTGAGCTTCTCCTGGCTCGTCGAGCCTTGGACGGTGACATCCCTCTCATACTGGGAGTGCAAGAAGCCGATGAACTGGAGTGGAACGATGTCGGTGCCCTGGTGGAGCAGCTGGTAGAAGGAGTGCTGCCCGTTGGTGCCCGGCTCTCCGAAGATCACCGGCCCGGTGGGGTAGTCGATCGCCTCTCCATCGCGGTTGACGCTCTTGCCGTTGCTCTCCATGTCCAGCTGCTGCAGGTGGGCGCTGAAGCGGCTGAGGGCCTGCGAGTAGGGGAGGATCGCCGTCGATGGCAGGCGGAGGACGTTCCTCAGGTAGACGCCGATGAGGGCGTCGAGCAGGGCGGCGTTCTCACCGATCGATGGATTGAGCGCTTGCCGGTCCGCCTGGTGGGCGCCGTCGAGCAGCAGGCCGAAGGTTTCATACCCGAAGGCAAGCGAGAGGATCACCCCGCCGACTGCGCTGGTGGAGCTGTAGCGCCCCCCGATGTAGTCGTCGATGAAGAAGGCGTCAAGCACCTCGTCGCTTGCCGCCAGCGGGCTGCTCTTGCTGGTCACCGCCACGATGTGGCGAGACGGGTCGAGGCCGGCCTCCCGCATCGCCTCAGAGACGAACGCTTGGTTGGTGAGGGTCTCAAGGGTGGTGCCGCTCTTCGATACGAGGACGAAGAGCGTCTGCTCCAGATTGAGGCAGCTGAGGATCTGGGCCCCATCATCGGGATCGACGTTGCTGATGAAGTGGGCATCGAGGGTAACAAGATGGGCATGGGCGGCCCACCCCTTGAGGGCGAGGTAGAGGGCACGAGGACCGAGGTCGCTGCCGCCGATGCCGATCTGCACGACGGTGGTGAAGCGTTTGCCGGTCGAGCCGAGCACCGTGCCGTTGCGCACCTGTTCGCTGAAGGCCTTGATCTTTGCCAGCTCACCGGCATAGAAGGCGCGCTTGTCCTCACCGTCGACGATGACCGGGTCGCCCTCCGCAGCTCGGGCGAGGTGGTGGAGCACCTGCCGCTTCTCGCCGGTGTTCATCACCGCTCCGCTGAGGAGGAGGCGGTACTTTTCGATGAGGGAGGCTTCATCACTGAGACCCTGCAACACCGCCAGGTGCTCTTCACCCACCGGCATCGCCGCCCAGTTATAGCGGAGTGACGCACCGGCCTCCACCCACGAGGAGGCGATGCGGGAGGGTGTCAGGATCTCCTTGAGGGAGGCTGGTTTGAGGGCTTTGAGCTCGTTGAACGCCGCGATGCGGTCCAGGTTTTGGAATTCCATGCGTTACTCCTCGATCTCGGGGATCCGGGTCTTGAAGCTCTCCTGCAGGTCCTCTTTGCTCATCCCCTCGCGCAGGATGATGAAGATCGTGTCATCGCCTGCCAGGGTGCCGAGGATCTCAGGAATCGCCAGGATGTCCAGGGCGATGCCCACCGAGTTGGCGTGGCCAGGCCTCGTCTTGATCACTCCGAAGTTGCCGCTGAACTCGATGGAGAGGATGCCGCGCCGTACATCTTGGATGTAGCTCTTCTCCGACTCACTGACCAGATCGCTGTCCGGGAGGCTGTAGTAGTAGCCCGACCAGCCGTCGCTGATCTTGCCTACTTTCAGCATCTTCAGGTCCCGTGACAAGGTCGCCTGGGTCACGCTGTACCCTTCGACCCGCAACATCTCCAGCAACATGTCCTGGTTGTCGATCCGGTTGTTTTTGATCAACTCCTTGACAACAGCAAGTCGGTTGTGTCGTTCCCTCATGGTATCTTTCTCCTCGGTGAATAAATATGCGTTGGACACGAATAAAGATACAGCAGAATTGAACCGAAAGCAAGAAGTGGGTGTATCTACTTGACCGAGAAGAGGGGGTGTATCATGCTAACGGTGACGTGTATCAGGAGGTAGTACGATGACACTTATCATTATCATTACCATAGTGGTGCTGCTGGCCCTCTATGTGATTTCGGTGAACAACAAGTACGTGCGGTTGAAAAACCAGAGCGAAGAGGCCGGTTCGGCCCTCGATGCGCACCTCAAGCAGCGCTACGACTTGGTCCCCAATCTGGTGGAGACGGTCAAGGGCTACGCATCTCACGAGCAGAAGACGCTGACCGCGGTCATCGAGGCACGCAACAAGGCGGTCGCCTCTCCGACGCTCGAGGCGCGCGATGAGGCGGACAAGGCCTTCTCCTCGGCCCTGCGCTCCCTCTTCGCCCTCAGCGAGGCATACCCGGAGCTGAAGGCCAACCAAGGTTTCCTCGATTTGCAGAAACAGCTGCAGAAGATTGAGGAGCAGCTGCTCGGTGCGCGCAAGTACTACAACGCCATCATCAAGCAGATCAACACCCTCACCGAGCTCTTCCCCTCGTCGTTGGTGGCGAAGGTCCTCCACTTCTCCAAGAAGGAGTACTTGGTCATCGAGGAAGAGGCCAAGAGCCGCGTCGAGGTGAAGTTCTGATGAAACGAGCCCGGCTCCTTGTCTCTCTGCTGGTTCTGGTCCTGTGCTCCCTCGGGGCGCAGGACTACCGCTTTGAACACATTGGGGTGAACATAGCCGTTGATCTGGACAACAGCTACCGGATCGAGGAGCGGATCGTGGCCAACTTCTCCACCCCGCACCACGGTATCTATCGGGAGATCCCGACCAAGTTCGGCAAGGTGAGAACCGAGATCGAGAATCTTGTGAGCAGCGACCCCATCACCCGTGACTCGGTCTCCAGTGGGTGGGTGACCTTCCGCCTCGGCTCGGCCGACCGGACCGTCAGTGGGCTGCAGGAGTACCGTCTCTCCTATACCTACCGCATCGGCGATGACCGCAACGACGAATACGATGAGTTCTACTACAACCTCCTCGGCGATGGGTGGCAAGCCCCCGTCCAGGAGTTTGTCTTCACCGTGACCTTCCCCAAGCCCGTCGATCCATCGATGGTCTTCCTCACCGGTGGCTCGTACGGTTCGACCAAGCAACGGGGCCAATACACCATCAGCAGTGATGGGCGTACGATCACGGGGAGTGCGGAGAACCTGAGGGCCGGCGAGGCGCTGACCCTCCGGGTGCAGATGAGCGAGGGGTACTTCAGCGAGGTGGAAGCCTTCGTTGACCACACGCTTCTCTATTCGATCGCCGCCCTCCTCATCGTCGCCCTGATGGTGGCCCATGCCGTGGTGCTCTTCTTCCGCTATGGGCGCGAAGAGCTCTTCGTGCCGGTGGTCCGCTACGATGCCCCCGACGGCCTCAGCCCCTTGGAGGTCGGCTACCTCGCCGATGGGGTGGTGGACAACAAGGATCTGACGAGCATGCTCTTCTACTGGGCCGACGCGGGGTACCTGACCATCGAGGAGCGAAGCCGGAAGGATTTCTCCTTCACCAAGATCAAGGAGCTGAAGAGCGCGAAGGGACATGAGAAGAAGCTCTTCGATGCATTCTTTGCCGCCGGCGATGGGACGACCGTGACGCTCTCGCAGCTGGAGAAGGGCAATTTCGCCGCCTCGATGACGAAGGTCAAGGAGCTGGTGCGCGCTTTCTTCAAGGGCGAACGGGGCCTGAGTGACCCCATCGCGGAGAAGAAGCGTACCTTCGCCCTCCTCTACGGGGCCGCAAGCGCCATCCTCTTGGCTCTCTCCTCCTCCATCGTCGATGGGGAGGGGGAGCTGGTGCTGCTTGCCGGTCTCGGCCTCTTCAGCTTCGCCATGGCCTTGCTTGTCTCCCACCGCCTCAGCCAAACGTGGCTGGTCGGCTCGAAGGTCAAGCGGATCAGCAAGTACGTGGCCGCTGCCGTGCTCCTCGTCACGCTCTTCGCGATCGCGTTGGCCATCCATACCTGGCTCTTGGGGCAAGGAGCGTTCTTCAGCACCGTCATGAGCCTCGCTCAGGTGGTGGCCCCCTTCCTCTTGGGGGTGCTGACCACCGTCACCGCCAAGCGGAGCGCCTATGCCCAGCAGCAGCTTGAGCAGATCGCCGGCTACATGGAGTTCATCAAGGCGGTGGAGAAGCCGCGCCTGAAGTTGATGGTCGAGAGCGACCCCCAGCTCTTCTACCATGTGCTCGGCTACGCCATCGTGTTGGGTCTGGAGACCGTGTGGGCGAAGAAGTTCAAGGGCATCGCCATCGAACAGGCCTCGTGGTACGTGACAAGTCGGCCGATCAGCGATGCGCTCTTCTACAGCGCCCTCTCGTCGCGCCTCCACGCCGGGGTCATGGAGAAGGCGGTCTACAGCCACGCAAAGGGTGGCACCAGGTCTCCCATCCACTCCTCCTTCGGCTCGTCGGGCTTCAGCGGCGGCGGCTTCGGAGGCGGTGGCGGCGGGGCGTGGTGAGGCGGACAAAAGAAACGGGCTGCGATGCAGCCCGGATGTTACTGGATGTACGAGGGGTCAGTGACGATAGGAACCGCCACCGGAGTGGCTCTTCGCGATCGCTTCATTTACCCGGAGGTTCCGTCCGCCAAACTCCGTTCCATCAAGCTGTGCGATGGCCTCTTCAGCGGAGGCATCGTCTTCCATCTCAACAAACCCAAAGCCCTTGGGCCGATGAGTCTCCCGGTCGATGATGATGTTGGCGCTCAGCACGGTCCCGTACTGGGCAAAGAGCTGCGTCAGCTCCTCTTCACTGGTCTTGTAACTCATATTACCAACATAGATTTTCTTTGCCATGCAACGCATCCTTTGCAGACTGCAACGCCTGTCTTGTAATATTGTTTTCGGTGGAGCAGTCTTGGACTCTGAGCTGTCAGCGAAATCCATCCAGTAACGAACGCAGGCGAACACAAAGCAAAAGAGGTCTGCAACACAACAACGAAAGCATCCAAACGGTACCACGGGCCCATGTGGCTGTCAATTATTGGCCGGTGCACTTTTGTGATTCAAACGGCGTCGCTCCGCTTGAAATTACCGACGAACGCTACCATGATGTCGGGTATGGACAGCAACATCGTCGGTCTCTTGATCTCCTTTCCATTCCTCGCCCTGGTCATCGCGCTCGCCATCGCACTGAAGAAGTGGTGCGCCATCTCAAGCGAGTCGATGCGCAAAGTCATCCACATCGGCGTCTCCAACTGGTGGTTCATCCTTCTGCATTACTTCAACACCCTCTCCTACGCCCTCATCGGCCCGATCCTCTTCATCCTCCTCAACAGCCTCTTCACCTTCCTCGACTGGGGATCTGCGTTGGGTCTCTCTGACCGCAAGCGCAACTGGGGGCTGATCTACTTTCCCGTGACGCTGGTGATCTTGACCATCCTGCAGTACCAGGGCCTGGTACGGCCGCTCTCGACGACCATCGGGGTGCTGGTCATGGGGTACGGCGATGGCCTGGCCGCGCTGGTGGGAGCCAAGTGGGGGAAGCGTGAAATCCCGTTCAACGTCTCCAAGAAGTCGTACCTCGGGACCGTGACGATGTTCGCGGTCAGCCTGGTCATCATCACTGTGGCGCTCTGCTTCTTCTCTGATCTTTCGCCGCTGCGCCTCCTCCTCATCGCGCTGTCCGTCGCCTTCATCAGCGCGGTCGTTGAGTTGCTCACCCCCTTTGGGCTGGACAACCTCACCGTCCCGCTGCTGGCGACCCTCCTCATCGAGGTGCTCGTATGAACCTGGTGGCGCACAACGGCTCGCTGGCCGCACTGCTCGACAGCTGGTTCTTCTCGCTCTCCATCTCCTTCTATCTCCTGCTCACCCTCATGGCCCTCATCGCGATCGCAGCCTATGGGGCCCGGCAACTCAGCCTCAGCGGGGCTTTGGCCGCGTTCTTGGTGGGGTTCTCCACCACCTGGATCCTGGGCTTCGGCGCTCTGTTCACCCTGCTCTTCTTCTTCATCGCCGCCGGGGTGCTGGGCAAGCTCTCCAAACGAATCCGGGGCAGAGAGATGGAGACGATGCAAGCCAAGGGGGGGCGGCGCGATGCCATGCAGGTCTTTGCCAACGGCCTCTTCGCCCTCATCGGGGCACTGCTCTACGCCCATCGCCAGGAGCCGGCATACCTGGTGATGTTCGCCGCTTCGGTAGCTGAGGCAGCCAGCGATACCTTTGCCGGCGATGTCGGGGTGCTCAGTCGCCGTGATCCGGTCTCCATCATCACCGGACGACCGATGAAGCGCGGCCTGAGCGGGGCGGTGAGCCCCTTGGGCTTGGCCAGCGGGATGCTCGGCGCCCTCCTCATCGCCCTCACCGCCTGGGCGTTGCTCCTGCCCCCGGTGTGGGGGAGCCTGAAGGAGGTGGGCGTCATCGCCGCCGCCGCCTTCTTCGGCTGCCTGATCGACAGTGTGCTCGGCGCGACGGTACAGGCCCATTATTGGGATGAGGAGCGGGAGATGTTGACCGAGCATTCGCATAAAAACGGGGTGCCCCTGCGCCTGGAGCGAGGAATCAGGTGGATCGACAACGATATGGTGAACCTGCTCAGCAATGCCTCCTCCAGCATCTTGGCCTGCTCGCTCTTGGCGATTCTTACCTGATTATTCTCCCTGCCCTTGCTTCTCCGCTTTTTTCTTTGTATGTTACATGTCGGTAGGCGTTTGGTTGCTCCAACGCCCGATATTCTGAGCATATTCTTTAATGAGAGAGGATATTTTACATGGCAAAACAACTGCAATTCAACGAAGAGGCACGCAAGTCATTGGTAACTGGTGTCGAGAAGATTTCCAAGGCCGTCATGGCGACCCTTGGTCCCAAGGGCCGGCTCGTCGTACTGGACAAGAAGTTCGGCGCTCCCTCGGTCACGAAGGACGGAGTCTCGGTCGCTCGTGAAATCGAGCTTGAGGACCCGTTTGAGAACATGGGCGCCCAACTGCTCAAGGAAGTGGCGACCAAGACCAACGACGTCGCCGGAGACGGCACCACCACCGCGACCGTCCTCGCCTGGTCCATCACCAAAGAGGGGATGAAGAGCGTGGCGGCGGGCATCAACCCGATGGGGATCCGCCGTGGCATCGACAAGGCGGTCACTGATGCGATTGCCGAGATCAAAAAGCAGGCGAAGATGATCAAGGACAAGGAAGAGATCGCCCAGGTCGCTTCCATCAGCGCCAACAACGACCGCACCATCGGCGATGAGATCGCCAATGCGATGGAGAAGGTTGGCCTGGATGGGGTCATCACCGTCGAGGAGTCAAAGACCATCGAGACGACCACCGACTTCGTCGAGGGGATGCAGTTTGACCGTGGCTACCTCAGCGCCTACTTCTGCAACAACCGTGACACGATGACCGCCGTCTTGGATGATCCGTTCATCCTGATCTACGACAAGAAGATCTCCAACATGAAGGAGCTGCTCCCGATCCTCGAGAAGATCGCCCAGAGCGGCAAGCCGCTCTTGATCATCGCCGAGGACGTCGATGGGGAGGCGCTCGCCACCCTGGTCGTCAACAGCGTGCGTGGCATCCTCAACGTGGTCGCCGTCAAGGCACCGGGCTTCGGCGATCGTCGCAAGGCGATGCTCGAGGATATCGCCATCCTCACCGGAGGCGAAGTCATCAGCGAGGAGCTGGGCTTGAAGCTCGAGAACGCCGACCTCTCCCAGCTCGGCCGTGCCAAGAGCGTCAAGGTCGAGAAGGAGAACACCACCATCATCAACGGTGCTGGCAAGCAGAGCGACATCAAGGACCGCATCGCGCAGATCAAGGTCCAGATCGGCGACACCACCAGCGACTACGACCGTGAGAAGCTGCAGGAGCGCCTGGCCAAGCTGGCCGGTGGCGTGGCGGTGCTCAACGTCGGGGCCGCGACGGAGGTCGAACTGAAGGAGAAGAAGCACCGCGTCGAGGACGCGCTCAGCGCAACCCGTGCAGCGATTGAGGAGGGGGTCATCCCCGGCGGCGGCGCCGCCCTCATCCAGGCAGCCAGGGTCCTTGAGAAGGCGGATCTCTCCAAGCTCACCGAGGAGGAGCAGGTCGGATACAAGATCGTGCGCCGCGCCCTCGAGGAGCCGATTCGCCAGATCGCCGAGAACGCGGGACTCGATGGTTCCCTGATCGCCGACAAGTGCAAGAACGAGAAGCCGGGCTTCGGGTTCGACGCCGAGACCTCCCAATGGGTGAACATGGTCGACAGCGGCATCATGGACCCGGTGAAGGTCACCCGCAGTGCCCTGCAGAATGCAGCGTCCATTGCATCGTTGATCCTCACCACCGAGTGTGCCATCACCGATATCCCTGCCCCTCCCGCCCCCGCAATGGGTGGTGGAGCCGAGGGAATGGGCGGAATGATGTAAGGTTGGAATGACCAACAAAATTGGATGCATCATCTGCTGCTCCTCTTTTCTGCATCCGATTTCAATGTGTAAAGAGAGGATACCCCCATGTTTTCAATGCTGAGTGCCATGGCTTCCCCGGAGGCGGGAAGCAGTTCCGGTGGTTCGATGATGACGACCTTCATCACCTTTGGTCTGATCATCGCCATTTTCTACTTCTTGATCATCCGTCCGCAGCGCAAGCGGGACAAGGAGACCAAGGATATGCTCGCCTCCATCAAGAAGGGGGACAAGATCGTATCCATCGGAGGAATCCACGGGACGGTGATGGTGGTCAAAGAGAACTCCGTCATTGTCAAGGTTGATGACAACACCCGTCTTGAGTTTTCCCGCACAGCCATCAATTCCATCGTGAAGCCCAAGAGCGAAGTCGCCCCTGCCGCCCCCGCCGCCAAGAAGCGGGAAAAGAAGGAGAGCGGTGAAGTCGAGGCCAAGGACGAGACGTCAGCGGCCCCTGCTGCAGCGAAGAAGGGCAAGAAGGCGGTCGAAGCCAAGAAGGCACCCGAGGCGAAGAAGGATGAGGCGGTGGTTGAGGTCGAAGCCGAGATCGAGACCACGGAAGAGCAGTAAGAAGGCAAGGCGGAGAGTATCATGAATAAACGCAGTCGTCTGTTGATTGTCGTGGCGGTCGCTCTGTTGTGCGGCTACTTCCTCTATCCCACAATCAAGTGGTATGGGTTTGTGCCACAGCAGACCAAGGAGCTTGCAACAGGCTCAAATGTACAGATCAAGGAGTATGCCCGTGGGCAGGCCTCTCGGGATCTGAGGGAGCTGAAGGAGTTGGTGGCGTCCGATGCTGGTGCAGCCTTGCCGTCCAAGTTCTCCTTCCTCAAGGAGAGCGCAAAGGCGACCTATAAGGCGACCAAGCGCTCGACTCCCAAGAAATGGACCGTTGAGACGCTCTTTGGCGGCTTCTACAATGAACAGGCGATGTTCGACGCCATCGAGGAGTACTATCGAACCTCGCTGCTCAACACCAAGGCGTTGGGGAACAAGGCCCTGCAACTGGGTCTCGACCTGCGCGGTGGCATGAGCATCCTCTTGGAGGCGGACACCGCCGCCTACGAGGCGAAGAAGGGCTCCGCCGCCTCCTCAAGTGAAATCAATGCGGCGATTCGACAGGACATCGAGATTCTGGAGAAGCGGATCGACCAGTTCGGCGTCAGCGAGCCGGTGATCCGGCTCCAGGGCAGTGACCAGATCCTCATCGAGATCCCCGGCGCGGCCGACCCGGAGCGGGTGAACTCCTTCCTCCGTGGCAAGGGTTCGTTGGTCTTCAAGATGGTCGACACCGAGCTGACCACCCAATTGGCCGCGTACTACGCAGCCAACCCCGGTGAGGTCTACACCGACACCGGTGCCCTCAAGCAGCCCGAGTTCCTCCCCGCCGGCAAGATCGCGGCTGGCTACTACGTCAGCGACGACTACGGCATCGACGAGCTTGAGCGCTATGTGGTCATCGAAGAGGAGATCGGCCTCGATGGAACCCACCTGGAGAGCGCCACGACCGGCACCGATGGCATCACCGGGCGCCCGGTGGTGAACTTCCACCTGGACAGCCTCGGCGGCGATATCTTCTACAAGCTGACCTCCACCAACGTCGGCAAGACGCTGGCCGTCGTCATGGACGGCAAGGTCAAGGCGATGGCCACCATCAACGAAGGGATTCGTTCCAGCGTCCAGATCTCCGGCTTCAACGCCCAGGAGGCCAACGACCTGGCCATCGTGCTGCGCACCGCGGCCCTCCCGATCGAGTTGATCGTTTCCAGCCAGCAGGCGGTCGGGGCGACCCTCGGAGAGGATGCGGTCTCGACCGGTTTGAAGGCGATCATCATCGGCTTCGCCCTGGTCATATTGATCATGTTCGGCTACTACCATATCAGCGGTCTGGTCGCCGACCTGGCACTGCTGCTCAACCTCTTCATCATGGTCAGCGTGCTCAGTGCCTTCAACTTCACCGTCACATTGACCAGCATCGCCGGTCTGATCCTGACCCTCGGCATGGCCGTCGACACCAACGTCATCATCTATGAG
>LVBF01000177.1 GCA_001604325.1 Spirochaetales bacterium Spiro_04 | reverse complement strand
CCAAGGGCCTGGGCGGCTCGATGCACATGAGCGACGTGCAGACCTGGAACCCCGGCTCCTCTGCGGTGGTCGGCAGCGGGGTGGGGCTGGCCACCGGCCTCGCCTTCGCCCTGAAGATGCAGAAGAGCAGCGCCATCAGCGTGGCGATCTTCGGGGACGGGGCCACCAGCCGGGGCATCGTCCACGAATCGATGAACCTCGCCTCGGTGTGGGATCTGCCGCTCCTCTTCTACTGTGAGAACAACGGCTACGGCATGAGCGCCGCCGCCTCGCGAGTGATCGCGACGAGCGACATCGCCGCCCGCAGCCAAGGGTACCGCATCGAGTACGCCACCGTCGACGGCAACGACCTGGAGGCGGTCCTCAGCGCCGCCCGGGAGGCGGTGCAGTACATCCGCACCACCGGACGCCCGTACTTCCTCGAGGTGAACACCTACCGCCTCTGTGGCCACTCAAAGAACGACCCCTGTCTCTACCGGAGCCGGGAGGAGGAGGCGCTCTGGCGGGGGCGCGACCCCATCGTGCGCTTCTCGCGGCGCATGATCGAGAGCGGCCTCTTTGCCGAAGAGGAGGTGGCCGCCATCATTCGCGACGCGAGGCGTACCGTCGATGAGAGCGCCCAGGCGGCCATCGCCCTCAAGGACGACCGTCTCTCGGCCGAGGAGGCGCTTGCCCTGGTCTTTGCCCCCGAGGATGAGCAGCGCTACTCGGTGGTGCGCAAGACGCGGCGCCTCAGCTTCCGCGACGCCATCCGGGAGGCCCTCGACGAGGAGATGAGCCGCGATGAGCGGGTCCACCTCATCGGAGAGGACATCGGCCTCTACGGCGGCTGTTTCAAGGTCACCGGAGACCTCTTCAGCCGACACGGCGCGCAGCTGCACGAGACCCCGGTGAGCGAGGAGGGGTTCACCAGCCTCGCCGTCGGTTCGGCTCTTCTCGGCCTCCATCCGGTGGTGGAGCTGATGTACGGCGACTTCGTCACCCTCGCCAGTGACGCGATCATCAACCATGCCTCGAAGATCCACTACAT
Organism: Spirochaetales bacterium Spiro_04; assembly: GCA_001604325.1. GTDB lineage: Bacteria > Spirochaetota > Spirochaetia > Sphaerochaetales > Sphaerochaetaceae > Sphaerochaeta. The sequence goes on along the minus strand of LVBF01000177.1, from coordinate 3,008 downwards.
GAGCGGCGGCCAGCTCTCCTGCCCGATGGTGCTGCGCGCTCCGATGGGCAGCGGCACCGGCCACGGATCGCAGCATACCCAGTCCCTCGAGGCGATGTTCGCCAACGTCCCGGGGCTCATCATCGTCGCCCCCTCCTGCCCCGGCGATGCCAAGGCGCTGCTGAAGAGTGCGATCCGCAGCAACAACCCGGTGCTCTACTTCGAGCACAAGGGGCTCTACAACACCCTCGGAGCGGTGGGTGATGAGGAGTACCTCCTCCCCATCGGGAAGGCCATCGTCAAGAAGCGGGGGGTGCACCTCACCATCGTCGGCTACAGCCGCTCGGTGTCCATCGCCCTGGAGGCGGCCTCCCGCCTCTCCCTGCAGGATGAGATCGAGGCCGAGGTCATCGATCTGGCGACCCTCAAGCCGATGGACACCAAGACCGTGGTGCAATCGGTGAAGAAGACCGGCCGCCTCATCGTTGTCCACGACAGCCCCGCCTTCGGCGGCTATGGCAGCGAGGTGATCAGTGCAGTGAGCAGCGATGGCCTCTCTTTGGCCGCCCTGAAGGCCCCGCCGATCCGCTTGGGGGGCAAGGAGAGCCCGATTCCCTTCTCCTTGGAGCTGGAGCGCACCATCGTGCCCACCGTCGATGAGGTGGTGAGCGTTGCCCGTTCGCTCTTTGGACATTAGACGCCTTTCCTTTTTTGGGCCAAGACGCTAGAATGGCTTCAATCGCACCATCGTGCGCCAGGAGTAAGAACAGCATGGATATCGATGTAAAGAACCTGCATCCACTGGAAGTACGCCTGCTCAGACACGTCGCGCCGAGTGAGGACATCACCGTCGAGCGCATCATGGATGAGTTGGGCTATATCCTCGGACAGTGCAACCAAGCCTTCAGCTGGCTCGCCGCAAAGGGCTATCTGGCCGAGAAGAGCCGAAAGACGCGCACCTTCTTCGAGCTCACCGAGCTCGGACGGCAGCAGCAGGAGAGCGGTACCCCGGCACATCGAATCTTCAGTCTGCTCAAAGCGGAGGGACCCAAGAGCCTTCCCGCCCTCGCAGAGGAGCTCTCCCTGGAGAAAAGCGACATCGGCTCGGCCTTCGGCCAACTCTCAAAGGCCGGTGCTGCGCGGATGAACAGCGAGAACAACGCCGAGGCCATCGCGCCTGCGCTCGGTGGCGATTTCGCCGTGACCAAAGATCTTTTGGACCGCGGCCTCAGCGGTGCCCTCGAGGAGGAGTCGCTCAGCGCCCACGAGCAGGCCGTCATGGCCAAGATGGCCAAGAAGCGCAGCGCTTCCAACACCCCGTTCAAGATCATCGAGCGCGAAGAGGTCGTCTGGACCCTCACCGAAGAAGGGGGCAAGGCCAAGGAGGCGCTCCTTGCGGCGAACATCAGCGGCAACGAGGTCGGCCAACTCACCGTTGAGATGATGAAGGAGGGCTCTTGGCGCGAGGCGACCTTCCGCCCCTACGCCCTCGGTGCGCCCACCGCCCGCATCATCCCCGGGCGACGCAACCCATATGCCAACTACCTGACCTGGGTCAAGGACAAGCTCACCGCCCTCGGCTTCGAGGAGTTCGATGGCCCGCTGGTGGAGAGCGAGTTCTGGAACGGCGATGCCCTCTTCATGCCGCAGTTTCACAGCGCCCGCGACATCCACGACGTCTACTACGTCAAGGAACCGCGGCACCGCGCCTCCATTGAGGAGCCGTGGCTCAGCCAGGTCGCCCACACCCATGAGGATGGGTGGAACACCGGTAGCCGTGGGTGGCGCTACACCTTCGACCACGAGTTCACCCTCCGCCAGGTGCTGCGCAGCCAAGGCACGGTCCTCTCAGCCAAGCAACTGACCCACGCCAAGGTGCCCGGCAAGTACTTCGGGGTGGTGCGCTGCTTCCGCTACGACCAAGTCGACGCGACGCACGGAGCGGACTTCTACCAGACCGAGGGCATCGTCCTCGGCGAGGATGTGAACCTCAAGACCCTGCTCGGGCTCCTCAAGATGTTCGCCGAGGAGATCGCCGGAGCCGAGGAGGTCAAGTATGTACCCGGCTACTTCCCCTTCACCGAACCCTCCATCGAGGTGCACATCAAGCACCCGGTGCTCGGATGGTTCGAGCTCGGCGGCAGTGGCATCTTCCGCCCGGAGGTCACCAAGGCCCTGGGCATCGATGTGCCGGTCCTCGCCTGGGGATTGGGCATCGACCGGATGGCGTTGATGCACCTCGGGCTCAACGACCTGCGCGACCTCTTCAGCGCCAACATCGAGGCGGTACGGACCAGGAGGGAGAACTGATGCCTAAGATTGATACCACCGATACCTTGTTCTATAGCCTCTTGGGCCGCACGCTGACCGATGACGAGCTGGAAGCGATCCTTCCGGTCGCCAAGGCCGAGCTCGATGGCCATGAGGACGGGATCCTCAAGATCGAGCTCAATGACACCAACCGCCCCGATCTCTGGTCGGCGGCGGGCGTGGCGCGGCAGATCAAGAGCTACTGGGGCGTTGAAGCTCCGCTCTACGACTTCTTCTCCACCTCAGCGGAGGAGTTCGACAGTGAGGGCAGGACCCTCCTCGTCGACCGCTCGGTAGCGGAGGTACGCCCCTATTCGGTCGGCTTCGCCGCCCGGGGGCACCAGGTCACCGAGGATGAGCTGCTGGCGTTGATCCAGAGCCAGGAGAAGCTCTGCCACAACTTCGGGCGCAAGCGGCGCACCATCGCCATCGGGCTCTACCGCAGCGATTTGATCAAATACCCGGTCCACTACCGCGGCGCCGACCCCGATACGACCGCCTACGTCCCCTTGGGGATGAAAGAGAAGCTCACGCTGCGCCAGATCCTCACCGAGCACCCGAAGGGGAGGGAGTACGGCCATATCGTCTCCGACAAGCCGCTCTTCCCCTTCCTCCACGACGATAATGGCGATGTGCTCTCCTTCCCCCCGATCATCAACAGCGACCGCATCGGTGCGGTCGAGGTCGGTGATGAGAACCTCTTCATGGAGCTCAGCGGC
>LVBF01000176.1 GCA_001604325.1 Spirochaetales bacterium Spiro_04 | reverse complement strand
CCACCGTGATGGCCGAACGCGCCCCCTCCACGGTGGCTTGGACGATGATGCGCCAATTCATGCGCGTCTCCTTTCGAAGCCAGGAGGCGCCGATGGTGGCGAAGATCGAGATGACCGCGCTGTAGAGCGGGGTGAAGCCGAGGGCCAAGAGGCCCAAGAGCACCACCAGTGGGATGAGCAGGTGCCCCTGCTTCTTCAAGACGACCAGTGCGTCGGGGATGTTCTCCTTGGAGAGGCCGGAGAGGCCGAGCTTCTTGGCCTCGAAGTGGACGGCGAACATCAATGAGAGGTAGTAGAGGAAGGCGGGCAGTGCCGCGGCGACGAGGACCTTGGTGTAGCTCACACCAAGGAATTCGGCCATGACGAAGCCGACTGCCCCCATGATGGGCGGGGTGAACTGTCCGCCGGTGGAGGCGACCGCCTCGACGGCTGCGGCGAACTCCTTCTTGTAGCCGGTCTTCTTCATCATCGGGATGGTGATGGTCCCCGTCGTCGCCACATTGGCGATCGCCGAGCCGTTGATCATCCCCAGGAGGGCGCTGGCGATGACGGCGACCTTGGCCGGTCCTCCCGCCGTCTGCCCCACGAGCGTCAAGGAGATGTCGTTGATGAACTGGCTGAAGCCGCTGTACTTGAGGTAGGCGCCGAAGAGGACGAAGAGGAAGATGTAGGTGGCGCTCACCCCGATGCCGACGCCGAAGATCCCCTGGCTTCCCCAGATCATGATGGTGAGCACCCGTTTGAGGGAGAAGCCGACGTGCCCGAGGGTTCCGGGGATGAACTGGCCGAGGAAGTTGTAGAGGAGGAAGATGAGGCCGAGGATGGCCAGCGAACGACACGCCCTCCGGGCGGCCTCGAAGACCAGGAGCATCGTGATGCCGGCGATCCAGAGATCGGCCTTGTTGAGGTAGCCGCCTCGCTTCGCCACCGAGACGTAGTTGGTCAACAGGTAGAAGAAGGCGACGGCGGTCAAGGCGAGCAGGACGATGTCGAAGACAGGAGGGATGGTCCGTATGCGCCGCTCACTCTTGTAGGCGGGGAAGAGCAGGAACGTGAAGACCAGCAGGAAGAGCAGGTGCCAGGTGCGCATCGCCATGGCATCGACGACGCCGATGGTGTTGGCCCAGATCTGATACACCGACCAGATGAGAAAGAGGACGGTGATGATCTGTTCCACGGGCCCACGGTAGCTTCTCAGCTTCCCATCGGCTTCTTTCTCTTCCAGCATCTGTTGTGCGATGATCTCTTCTTTGGTGAGCGTCTCTTCCGTTACCGCGCTATCACTCATGGTCACCCCCGTTGTGTTCCACCCAATCTAGACGTTGTGGCATCTTTTGTCAATTTGTTATGCACTGAATTGTATTTTTATGCAACCAACAACGAAATAATTGCACTGGACGCAATTTGAAGCACAGGGGCTGTATCGGGCCCTATTGGGAAAGAGAACGCAACGTATTGATTGAGTATATCCATTGAGGAGGTTGGGTCCATGATCTTCACGGATACAAAGGGGTGCGGCGTGGAAGACGGATGCATCAAACTCGTACCGATACAGCGCTCCAGGAAAGAAGAGCTGGAGCAGCTGTTGTCTGCAATCACTGTGGACAATCTTCACCATGTTGATTTCTTTTGCGATGAGGTGGGAGGCGAAGCATGGTGAGCAATTCCGGAAGAAGGGGATATTGTCTCTTTGAGTTCTTCAGGGTATCACGGAGAAGAACCCGGGGGCTTCCGGCCGGCCCTCGTGTTGACTCCTCGATCATACAACCAGTATGGGCTTGCCCTGATGTGCCCGATCACATCCAAAGAGAAGGAGCGGGTGAACCCCGTGGTGGTGGAGCATTTCAAGGACAAGATTCTTCTGCTGTTGGGAGCATGGCAAATCTGATGGAGCGCGGTCATCACCGCGGATGCTGGCCCTACAGCAGCGGTGTCATATAGAGGGGGAGATAGACGATTCCGTCCTCCTCCTTGACATCGCCGGTGTGGAGCACATAGGGGGTGTGGAGCTGTTGGCCATACTGAGTCCTGAACTTTCTCAGCGAGCTCAGTGTATAGTACGCGCTTGATTTCACCTCGATCGGGGAGATGTTGTGCCGATTGCTGATCGTGCTCTTTGCTATCAAAAAGTCGATTTCCATGCGTGATGAGGCGTCATCGCGCGATGGGTTGGAGTAAAAGTACAGTTTGTGGCCGCTTGCCACCAGCATCTGCGCCACACTGTTCTCCATGATCATCCCCAGATTGACTTCCAGTTTGTTGAAGAGGATCTTCTTGTAGATCTCCTCACTCACGATGCCATTCTCATCGAAGGCGTGGCTGATGAGAAGCCCCGTATCAGCCATATAGCATTTGAGTGTCAGGCGGTCCATGTTGAGTCTCAACCCAAGATTCGGCGCACTTGCGCCATAACAGATGTTCACGATCATCGCATCATCGAGCCAGAATAGCGCATCTTCATAGTCACGCATCCGCGCTTCTTTTTGCAATGAAGACAAGTTGAATTTACGATCATGTCTTGTAAGTTGCGCAGGGATGTCGTCAAAAATCTGCTCTACCCGCATCTCATACCCTTGGGCATGCTTCACGATGTCGGATCGGTAGAGGGTAAGGATATCTCGTTTCACCCGGTCCACCTTGGTAAAGTCACGATCTTGTGCGTATGTACTGACTACCTGGGGCATTCCTCCTACAATGAGATATTGTCTGAAATAGTCCATGACCTTTCGGTGCATGGCCTGCCCCAATGGTTTTTTCTCGTTGAAACACTTCCTGATGAGGTCCATCAGCGTCTCTTGACCGAGGGCCCAGAGGAATTCTTCAAAATCCATTGGGTATAGATTGAAATGGCGTTCCTCTGAGGGGATGACGATATGTTCGACATGCTTTTTGATGCTCATGAGGGAGCCGGTCTCAATGTAGTCATACCGACCATCGGCGACCAGATACTTGATTGCTGAGCGTGAGCGCGCAAAAAGTTGCACCTCGTCGAAGATAATCAATGTATCCCGTTCATGCAATGTCACATTGTAGTAGCTTGAAAGATAGAGAAAGAACGTATCCAGATCATCAAGGTAGTGTACGAACAGGTCCGTGATATGCTGGTTCACACGATTGAAGTCGATCAAGATATAACTTGCATATTCAGCCTTCGCAAACTCCTCTACGATATAGCTTTTCCCGACACGACGGGCCCCATTGACCAGTGCCGCCGTTCTCCCTCTTTCTTCACGTTTCCACTTCAGGAGATCATCGTATATCTTTCTTTTCATGGTATAACTCCATTGGTTTTACGATTACAAGGAATTGATACCCCATTATAATACACGAAAACGAGAAATTGAATAGCCGATATATACACGAAAACGAGAAATTCACGAGACACGTATACAAATTCCAGCAGAATCAGGGGAGCAACTCACGCAAAAGATCGGGGCGGTCGCTGGTGATGA
>LVBF01000175.1 GCA_001604325.1 Spirochaetales bacterium Spiro_04 | reverse complement strand
GCTTGCGATGCTCGATATCACCGCGACGGTGGAGGGGCGGGCGACCTTTGCCTCGCTGGTGGAGGCGATGCGCGCTCACGTGGGGATGCCGATCACCGTCGGTGGTGGCATCAAGTGCGTTGATGACGCCGCACGCCTCTTCGACTGCGGGGCGAGCACGGTGTCGGTGGGAAGCCAGGCGATCCTCACCCCCGCGCTCCTCAGTGATCTCTCCCACACCTTCGGCAGCGAGCGCATCATCTGTGCCATCGATGTGAAACGTACCCCCGACTCCCGATGGCGGGTGGTGAGCCGGGGTGGGCGAAGCGAGACCGGCCTGGATTGCATCGCCTGGGCTCGTGAGGTCGCCTCCCGGGGCGCCGGGGAGATCCTCTTGACCAGCATGGACTGTGATGGGAAGAAGGGCGGCTTCGACCTCGCGCTCTATCAGGCGGTCGGTGAGGCGGTGGGGATTCCCATCACGGCCAGTGGCGGGGCGGGGAGTATGGAGCATTTTGCCGAGGTGTTCAAAGAGACGCCGGTCAGTGCGGCCCTTGGGGCGTCTATTTTCCACTTTCATGAGGTTGAGATCGCAACATTGAAGATTTTTCTCTCACAATGTGGTATACCTATGCGTAACCGGACGTAAGGAGAAGGAAGTCATGGGCCTTGATTTTGAGAAACTGAATGGGTTGGTTCCCGCTGTCATCCAGGATGCAACCACCCGCCGCGTGCTGATGGTCGGCTATATGAATGAAGAAGCCCTCACCGTGACGCGCGATCGTGCCCTGGTGACCTTCTTCTCCCGCTCGCGGGGGAAGCTGTGGACGAAGGGGGAGACGAGCGGCAACTACCTGCAGGTCAGGCAGATCATCGAAGATTGCGACCACGACACGCTGCTGATCAAGGCGATCCCCACCGGCCCGGTCTGCCATACCGGCAGCGACACCTGCTTTGGGGAGGTCAATGACCCCGAGGAGCTCACCGACAGTGAGTTCCTCTTCTACCTCGAGCAGGTGATCTGCGATCGGCGTGACTTCCCCCAAGAGGGCTCCTACACCAATCACCTCTTCAGCCGGGGCATCAACAAGATCGCCCAGAAGGTCGGGGAGGAGGCCGTTGAGCTCATCATCGAGAGCAAGGATGACAACAAGGACCTCTTCCTCGGCGAAGCCGCCGACCTGATGTACCACTTCCTCGTCCTCCTCGCCCAGAAGAACATGGAGTTGAGCGAAGTCATCGAGGTGTTGAAGGGGCGTCATAGCCGGTAACAGGAAGCCGATGGTGCCGTTGTTTGACGGCTGCAGGCAAATCTTAAACAATCTTCTCTCACGTCTTTTGTACAAGGCAAATCATCACGATGCTCGCCCCTGTCCCTGCGCTCCACGCCCTCGGTTGACACGGCACGCTGCAAGGACAATGATGTGCTCAAGGAGAGACGGATATGCAAGACAGTACAAGTGGGCAGGGGAGAGAGACGGTGTGGGAAGATCGAGGATCGGGCGGCCTGGCGCTGCTGCGCATCTACAATCGGTTGGGCGAGGCGACCATCTATCTGCATGGGGCGCACATCGCATCCTTCAAGGCCCGCGGGGAAGCGGAGCTCCTCTTCGTCAGCCCGCGCAGTGTTTTTGCGCCGGGGGTGCCGATACGGGGCGGGATCCCCATCTGCTTCCCGTGGTTTGGTAAACACCCTGAGGACTCTGATCTCCCGTTGCATGGGATCGTCCGCACCATGGAGTGGCAGCTGGTCGAGCAGAAGAGTGAAGCGGATGGATCGACCACCGTCACCATGGGCGTAGAGGATACCGACAAGACGCGTTCTCTCTGGCCTCATCGATTCCGTCTCACGCTTGCCGTCAATGTGGGGAGCGCGCTGACGATTCGCCTCACGGTGACCAATACCGATGAACGCCCGTTCAGCTTCGATGCAGCGTTGCACACCTACTATTCGGTGGGTGCGGAAGTGGGAAGCTCAGTGGAAGGACTTGATGGACTCTCCGCCATCGACCGCAACCGCGGCGACGAGCCGTTCATCCAGCGGGGAGCGGCAGCGGTCAATGGAGCGATCCACCGCCTCTATAGGAAGGCGGGAGGGACGGTCCGGCTCAACGACCCGGCCATGGGGCGCAGCATCACGATGGAGCAGACGGGGTGGAGCAATATCCTCATCTGGAATCCCGGGGAGGGGGCGCTGCAGAACAGTGAGATCCTTGATGCCTGGCAGGACTTCCTCTGCGTCGAACACGTCAACAATGGTGAAGGGGGCATCACCCTCGATCCCGGACAGAGCCACACCAGCGAGCTCTCCCTCTCGGTGCAGCGATAGGATCTCCTGTACGCGAAGGTCAGTTGCCGCTGCCGATAACGGGGGCCTGCTGCAGCCGCTGAGGTGGCGATGTTTCGTGACGTTTGGGAGTATACGGTGCGCCACTTCTCAGATCATATCTCTAGGGAATGGTATGGATATCTGCACCATGACAGGCGCATCTCTACCGCCTTGAGGGTTGAGAACACTTGCTTGGGGAGCAGTACATACATGGGAACTGTTTGGCAGGTATCATCTGCTCTGGTGTGCTAGCATGATAGAGGATTATGTCGCTTGACTCCATGAATTCGTGTTTGAAACATGACATGGAATTGCAATGCCAACCGAAGTGATATTGGCAGAACTCTCTCCTTTGAAGTGCAATATTTCAGTGATGCGTGAATGGAAAAAAGATTTTTCTTGACATCCAAAACGCTTTGGATTACGCTATAATCAATCCAAAACGTTTTGGATAACCGATTTTACTTGATGAAATCGAAATTTAAAAGGGGAGACTCATGAAAAAGAAAACACGAGGAATTTTTGTAGTCTTGTTGGTATTACTCATGACTACCAGCCTGTTTGCTCAGGGACAAAAGGCGATTCAAAGCCCAATTTCTGAAGATAACCTGCTGCGCGAAGGTACGCAGATTGTCAAAGAGAAAATTACTCTAACTGGCTTTGGATCAAAGTATGCGGGCAATGCTGAATGGGATGATGACATGCTCGTTTGGCGTGAGCTAGAGAAGCGAACCAATATTCGCGTTGAATGGGAGACCGTCGTTAATACCGAAGCGCGAACCAAAGCTCAGACACTCATCGCGGCAAACGATCTACCTGACATCTTCTTCAAGAATGCGCTTAACATGTCTGACGTCCGCAAGTTTTCTGAATCTGGCCAGCTGATCGACCTCAAGCAATTTATGGATGAAGGCTTGATGCCAAACTTCACGAAGGCGTACAACAACGATGTGAACTTGCAGATTGCGCTTACCGAGCCCGATGGAAGAATCTTTACGCTTCCTGCATATTATCCTGATCCGATCGACACCACTCGCCGTTTTATGTATATCAATGAAAAATGGCTTGAACGCGTAGGGATGGATAAGCCTACCACCATGGAAGAGTTTTATGATGTTGCTCGTGCATTCCGAGACATGGATGCCAACGGTAACGGCAACCCTTCCGATGAGTATCCAGTCTCCTTTGGCAACATCACTGAGCTCGATCGCACCACTCGCGGGTTCTCTGGTATCGATAACGTTTTCTCACAGCCACTGAACATCATCGATGGTGAGCTCTATCAGATGTACACCAGTGAAAATATGCGTGAATCGTTCCGAATCCTCCACACGCTCTACTCCGAAAAGTTAATTGAACTTGACATTTTCACCCGGGGAACATCCGAACACTTTGCTCGTCTTTCAAATGATCAAATCGGTATTAGCTTGCTCCTGCCTCCAGCAGATTCAAGTCAGTTTGGAATCCTCGAGCCGACCTTTGGTCCCCTTGGAAGCGATACAGTCATTTGGAATTGGAAGGTATCTCCCTTGCTCGGAGTCGCATGCTTCTCTATCACCAGTGCAAACAAGTATCCGAGAGAGACTGCTCGCTGGATTGACTATTTCTTTGGTGAAGAAGGTGCAACCCTTGTTCGGATGGGTGTAGAAGGCGACACGTATCGCGTCAATGCTGACGGATCTATGAGCTACACTGAGAAGATTACCGAAGATCCACAAGGTGCTGAGTTTGCCATGGCAAATTATACGATGTGGCTTGGACCCAACAACATGCCTGGTATGTACACCGCAAAGCAAACCCTACCTATCTTTGAAGGTACGTTGACTCCAGATTGTGTGGATATCTTTGCTCCATACAATACTGAACATGCTTATAGCTTACCGACACTTCCAACTGAGCTTGAAAAGGAACGTGCTACACTTATCGGCGAAGTAAATAAATATTTCAACGAAGCAAGAGCTGCGTTCATGACCGGAAAGCTTGATCTTGATAAGGATTGGGACAAGTATGTCTCTGATCTGAAGAAATTGCAGGTAGATCGAGTTGAAGAAATCTATCGTGAAGCTTTCAAAATCATTAAGAGCAAGTTTTAAAACGTAACTGTATGTATGATTGGCCGTGTCTTACCATCTTGGTGCGTGGCACGGCCAATTCATACCCACAAAAGGCAAAACGCTATGAAACATCTACGAAATACTCTTTGTCTCATCCTATTTTTCGGGATTTTTGCCATCTCTTGCAGTACTACAGCAAGCACGGGAGAGTTGCAACATACGCTTATCTCAACAGAACAACGAGCTGAAATGGCACATGAAGGGACTATTTCCCTTTGGTTCTTTGGTGTCCACGAGCTCGGGACAAAAAACGGAGAGTCAAGCCTTGTCATCACCCCAGAAGGGACGACCATACTCATCGATGCGGGTTATGGAAGAGACCATGAGTTGCTCGTTCAACTCATTGCAGAGACCGGTATTACCCACCTCGACTACGTCATCTTTAGCCATTTTCATAGTGATCATATTGGAGACCTTGCCCGTCTCGCTGAGGCGTATGAAATTGGCATGATCTTTCTCATTGATTTTCCAGAACCAGAGGAATCGGGAGCCACCCTTCGTTCCACTATCCTCTCAACAATACTAGAAAAAAATATCCCATATCGCACTCTCTCTCGTGGAGATATGTACTCTTTTGACTCATCAACGACATTACGCTGTTTTAATCCCGAAGGTCCCGTTGTCTATGATAAGTCAGTAGTCGACGATCGGACTCGATCGGTTTTTGAGAACAACCACAGTATGGTTTTCACCATCACGTACGGTGAACACTCTTTCCTCTATGCCGGAGATATCTATAAAGAACGCGAGGCTGAATTGATTGACCTGTTCGGGAATCAGCTCAATAGCGTCCTGTTGAAAGTACCGCATCATGGACTGGGGACCTCTAGTTCATCGCTGTTTTTAATGCAAGTTTCACCGGAAGTACAGATAGTAAACAGTGGAGAACCCACCCTAAGCACATTGGACAGTCTTCGGTTTCGTGCACGTACATTGACTACAGTCGCTTATGGCACCATCCTAGTCATCAGTGATGGGAAAGAGCTAAGAGTCATCCCTGCTCACGAAGATATAACGATAGGGGTCTACGGAGAATGAATGAAGTGTATGGCGATAGGAGAGAGTGATGAGTTTTAACGGTATTGGCACGCATCTAGGTAATTTATATCGCACTTCAAGTGCGCAATCTCGATCGATTTGTGCTGAGAATCCCACCGGATCGAAGGGAGGGGGAGCTCAGTGTGAGCTTGTTGATGGAGTAAGTGGCAACAACGCCCGTGATCTTGGGAAAGGATGGAAAGTAAACCCCTATGTTATCCTTCCGGCAAAGGAGACAACGTTGCTTGCAGATATTGAAGGCCCTGGATGTATCCAACACATATGGGTTACTTCTACAGGCACGTGGCGTGAACAGATTCTAAGAATCTACTGGGATAACCAAACGGTTCCTTCGGTCGAGTGTCCGTTGGGGGACTTCTTTGCCTGTGGCTGGGAACGGTATGCACCAATCTCTTCTCTTGCTGTCTGCGTGAACCCAGGGTCAGCTTTTAACTCTTACTGGCAGATGCCCTTCAAAGAACGGTGTAGAATCACTATAGAAAACCGTGGTGATAATCCGATTGTTTTCTTCTATCAAATTGATTACTGTCTCACTGAATTAGAGGATGATATTGCGTACTTCCATGCACAGTTCCGGCGTACCAATCCTTTGCCCTACAAAGAGGAGTACAAGCTCTTGGATAACGTACAGGGGAAAGGTCAGTATGTTGGTACTTATATGTGTTGGGGTGTCAACAACAATGGCTGGTGGGGAGAGGGGGAGTGTAAATTCTATCTCGATGGTGATACCGACTATCCTACTATCTGTGGTACAGGAACGGAGGATTATTTTTGTGGTTCCTATAACTATGAAGCGATGCTCTATAAACGCAAGTCCGTGAAAGATGAGAAGTTGCGTGCCGGGGAGTACCAAGTCTATACCACCCCTTATGCGGGGCTCTCTCAAGTTATCCTCCCCGATGGGTGTTATAGCTCACAACAACGTTTTGGTATGTATCGCTGGCACATTGTCGATCCGATCCGATTCGAATCCGATATCCGTATTACCGTTCAAGCGCTCGGATGGCGAGCAGACGGTAGATATCTCCCGTTGCAGGATGACATCTCCTCTGTAGCATTTTGGTATCAGACCTTGCCAACAGTGCCGTTTCCTGAGCTTCCAAACAAAGACTACCTTGAGGTGATTTAGGATGCAAATACCAGAATCTCAGCACGCTGAACAACAGGAAGCGTTGCGTAATCTCTTTAGGTTTGTCTATCCTGCTGAAGACTATGCACTTTTCCATTCGAAGTTGATGGAGTTGCTTGCTCGTCACCGAAAGAAAATTGATGCGCACAGACACAAAGATACTGTTAAGAGTACCAATAACGATGGGCGAGTAGCCTTTGATCATGAGGATGTGATGCTGATCACCTATCCAGATGTCGTTCGCTGTGATGATGGTACGACCCCACTTGCAGCGCTACACCACTTCCTCAGTGCTGAATTATCAGATACGTTCTCGGTAGTACATCTCCTGCCATTTTACCCATATTCTTCCGATGATGGATTCTCGATCATCGATTACCGACAGGTCAATCAAGAGGTGGGTTCGTGGAAGGACATTAGATCGATGGCTGCTGTTCACCGCCTCATGTTTGATGCGGTGATCAACCATATCTCTGCCCAGAGCAGGTGGTTCAGTGATTACTGCAAACAAAAGGAGCCATATCGTGATTACTTTATCGAAAAGGATCCTACAAGCGATTATTCGCAGGTTATCCGTCCACGCACATCCTCCCTGTTTTCTGTTGTAGAGACGGTTGCAGGTGTCAAAGAGGTCTGGACTACCTTCAGTGCTGATCAGGTTGACCTAAACTACCGCAATCCTCGTCTCCTGTTGGAGATTCTCGATATTTTACTTGGATATATCAGTGATGGTGCTGCCGTCTTACGTCTAGATGCAATCAACTACCTATGGAAAGAGAGTGGGACAAAGTGTTCGAACTTGCCTGAGTGCCATGCAGTAATCCAAATGATGCGTACGGTCTTTGATATGATAGCTCCTTGGGTGGTACTGGTCAGTGAGACAAATATCCCCCACGTTGACAACGTGACCTACTTTGGTGATGGGCACAATGAAGCGCAGGTAATCTATCAATTTTCACTACCGCCGTTGGTGGTGCATAGTTTTCTCAGCCATGAAATGGAGACGTTAACTCGGTGGATAAGGAGTCTGGAATATGGAGACTCGACCTCCTATCTAAACTTCCTCTCCTCTCATGATGGGGTAGGTATCGTTCCTGCCTCTGGCATCTTAAGTGACGCGGAAGTTGCCGCATTGGTCAACCTCTCCTCTGCTCGAGGAGGGATGGTCTCTGCTAAGACCAATCCCGATGGTACCGAAGTACCCTATGAATTAAACTGTACCTTTTACGACCTCCTTTGTGATCCAAAAGATTCAGAGGTCTCGAATATTGATAAGTTTCTCAGCGCTCATGCTATCTTGCTTGCTTTGAAGGGGATTCCCGCAATCTACTTCAATTCGCTCTTCGGAGAACAGAACAACGTATCGGGAGTACAAGAGACCGGTATTGCTCGCACGATTAACCGTAAAAAATACACCAGGGCTGAATTGACAGCTCGCGTTAACGATGAGCCACGGAGCAAAACAATCTTCAATCAATTGAAAGCGCTCATCAATGTTCGAAAAACACTTCCTGCATTTAGTCCTCACGCGGATCAGCAGGTATTGAATCTCCACAGCAGCCTCTTGGTCATTGTGAGAGGAGGCGTTTCCTGTTCCCCTGTGTTGACGATAGTCAACTCGAGTAACAGACCAGTGATGATTCTCTGTCCTCCTGAATTCGCACCCACACATCAGCCGTTAGAGCTCCTTGCGGGTACCGCCACATCAACCGTGATTGATGGAGAAACGCAACTGCATATCCCCGCCTATGGATTTGGGTGGTGGGGGGTCAAACCATGAGGCTGAAACGAGCTGATTTACATACCCATACGACCTTTTCTGATGGGAGAGGATCGTTAGAAGCAGTGGTAGCGAGCGCAAAGGAGCAATCTTTGGAGGTGCTTGCCATCACTGACCATTATGATGCGCATGATTTTCGTCCAAAAATTGCTCTCTTAGAAGCAGAGTCACTCCTAGAACATTTTACTGCGATTCGTGCTCTTTCGGTCCCTGATGACCTCATCCTCTACTGTGGCCTTGAAACAACACCCTTGCCAAACGGATTATTGGATATTGAACCTGAGGTACTCGCTGTGTGTGATCTGATTATCACCAGTTGCCATTATATCCCCTTTGAAGGAGAAATTGTACCTGGAGAGTACTTCAACGATCAGTATTGGGCACTCTATAAGGAGATTATGCTCCTCATGGCAGCGGGTGAGGGAGACATCGTGGGACACTGTGAGGACTACTTGCCTATAGAACGCTTTATCGAAGGGCTGGACACCACCTATGCAGATCGCCGAGAGATCTGTCGTGCCATCGTCGACCGATACCTTGATCGGGCCTATGTGGATGCGTTTGCAGACCGTTTGCTCTCCTCCGGCAAGCTCTGCGAGTTACACTGTGCGACTGAGACTCCGCGTGGTTGGGTGATTCAGCGGCTAGCTGATAGAGGTGTTCGCTTTACTCCCGGCAGTGATGCGCATGCAGTATCGCATGTGGGAATGACCGCTTGGGCGTATACAGTGAGCAACGCCACTGGTGCGGTACTTTGTACCACCTTGGAGGAAATCCATGACAGATAACCGCATTGTCATTTATCTCAACTGGGATGGCTTCGCCCACTACTACTATCAGCGGGCCTCTGCAAAAAACCTTGTTCCTACTCTCGACCGACTTCGTACCGAAGGGGTATTCCTAGCCAATGCACGATCGGGTATTCCTTCGATAACAAATCCAATGCAATCTGCAATTGCCTCAGGTGCGTATGCGGGGAAGACTGGAAATGTAAAGGTCTTCTACAATAAGAGGGATCGAATCGTTGTAGAGCAACGTCGGGAAAACAAAGCAGAAACAATCGTTGATGCTCTCTATCGGCAGGGACTCGGTGTCGCTTCTGTGCATCATTTCACTTTTGAAGAACAGGGCACATATGCTGGAGATACAGAACGTCCCTTTATCTTCTTGCCAATGAGTACCTACCAACAGCGTTTTGATCAGCTCTATCGGCTCCTTGCTGGCAAGCCTGTATATTCTGGTGACCAGATGATTTCCATCACTTCACCAATACATTTTGTAGCGGTGTATCTCGATGATTTGGACACGATTGGTCATAACAACGGCAAGCTAGCCCCCATCGCCGCACATGAAGAGGAGCGCATTGCTACGGTTCTTTGGCGGCTGAATCAGCTCGACACCGCTCTTGGTATCCTTTTAGAACGGCTTGCAGCGTTAGACTCCTTTGAGCAAATGGCTTTCTTTTTGGTCACCGATCATGGGATGACTCCTTTTAGTTTCGATGATACATCGCTTGCTGCATATCAGGATTTGCTCTCGTGTATCGGTAGTTTCGGCTATACGTATGAGGTTCTACGGCCCGGTGAAAAGCCAAAAGAAGGGACTGATATTGTCCTGTGCAGTGCCGGTCTCTCGTTATTGCTTTCCTTCACCGAACCTCCTCCTACAGATGCCATTGATACGTTACAACAAGTGATTGCTCGCAAAGGGTATGTAGGAAAGGTGCTCAACTCAAAAGAGATTCAAGCGACTGGTAGTGCTGATTTTTGTGATTTGTACATATCTCCAATTCCTCCATATATCTTCAAAGATTTCGCCCCTCAGGTGGGAGCAACACATGACTCACTCGATGAGAGCTCTCAACATGTTTTTTCCCTGCTCTGGGGATCGGGAATCAAGAAAAATATACAAATAACTCGTCCGGTCAAAATTATTGATTTTGCCTCAACCATCGCCTGTTTGTTGCATGCAGACGCGCCTCTTCAAAACGAAGGATCCCCTATCCTCGAAGCTTTGGAATTAGGCCAAGGAGAATTGTGATGAAAAAAGAACAGTGCCCGTCAAGAACGCGTATGGACTTACACGCTCTCGGGAAGCATAACAAGATCAAATCGATTCTTCGAAACTATGATCTCTACTTAATGCTCATACCAGTGATTGCCTTTTATATTATCTTCAAATACATGCCAATGTATGGCATTCAGATTGCCTTCCGGGATTATAATCCAGGGTTAGGTTTCTTGAAGAGCAAGTGGGTGGGTATGGCTCACTTCAAACGCTTCTTCTCGTCTTTTCGCTTCACTCGGATGATTCGCAATACCATAATGATCAATGTCTATCAGATCCTCTTCCAATTCCCGATTCCCATCATCTTTGCCATTATTGTCAATGAGGTACGGAAAAAAAAGTTTAAAGCCTTTGTCTTGAACGTGACCTACGTACCTCACTTTTTGTCTACTGTGGTACTTGTTGCCCTCATCACAACCGTCGTCCACCCAGATTATGGAATAATTAACCAAATCATGATGTTCTTTGGAAAATCTCCGATCCGTTTTATGGAGGAGGCCGTATGGTTTAAACCCCTCTACATTATTTCAGGCATCTGGCAGAGTACCGGTTGGAGCTCATTGATTTATCTTGGAGCATTGGCGGGAATTGATCCTGTGCTTTATGAAGCTGCGCAGGTTGATGGAGCGAGCAAGCTCCAACAAATTTTCAAAATCACTATTCCCTGCATTATCCCAACGATTATGATTATGCTTATCCTAAAGATTGGGGGCATCATGAACCTCGGAGTCGATAAGGTACTCTTGATGCAGAATGACTTGAATATTTACTCGAGTGACGTAATTCCTGTCTACGTCTATAAGACGGGAATCAGGGAAGGATACTTTGACTATGCCACCGCTATCGGATTGTTCAATAATTTGATAAATTTCTTCCTCTTGCTGGGAGCAAACCGGCTCTCACGTAAATTGTTCGACTCATCCCTTTGGTAGGAGACAGACCGATGCCCACAGAAACTATACAACAAAAACGACATTTCAATAGTGACACCTTTGTGCTTGCAACAATCAATGTCCTGCTCGTCATAATCTGTATCGTCACTCTCTATCCGCTGATCATTGTACTGAGTAACTCAGTGAGTGATCCTGTTGCAATCCTTGAGGGGCGAGTACGCTTTCTCCCCGTTGGATTTAGCCTTGAGTCGTATCGGAAGGTACTGGAAAACAAGGATATTGTTCGAAGTTTCTTCAACTCGTTGCGGTACACATTGATTGGGACATTCTGTAATGTGGTGATGACCATTTTAGCAGCCTATCCGCTTTCACGGAAAGACTTGGTTGGACGTAACGTCTTAATGCTCGGTATTACATTTACGATGTTCTTTTCGGGAGGTATGATTCCCACCTTCTTGGTGGTACGAAAACTGAAGATGATGAATACAATGTGGGCGATTATCGTCCCTGGGGTAATCAGCACCTACAATCTGATAATAACCCGCACCTTCTTTCAAACCAACATTCCCAGTGAACTCCAGGATGCTGCACTTATTGACGGTTGTTCCAATACAAAATTCTTGGTACAGATTGTTTTACCACTCTCCACAACCATCATCGTAATTATCTCAATGTTCTACGCAGTTGGGCATTGGAATGCATACTTTGGTCCCATCCTTTACTTCACCCGCAAGGCGAAGTATCCATTGCAGGTAATTCTGCGGGATATTGTTATGAGTGCACATGCAGCAGATATGACGGCTAGTGATGCTGTTCTTTCAACGAGGTTTTTTGAGATTGAACGGATAAAGTATGCTACTATTATAATCGCATCCCTTCCGATGATTATCGTGTACCCATTTGTGATGAAATATTTTGAGAAGGGAGTGATGATGGGTGCTATCAAAGGATAGTAATTGGGTCTCTTGTGGACAGACCTGCTTGGAAAGGAGTGAGATACGGTCATATATGGTCACATTGAAAGATATTGCGGAGCGGGTGGGCCGATCGGTTACTACCGTTTCTCGTGCACTAGCTGATTGTTCGGATGTGAATAAAGAGACTGCTGAGCGCATCAAAGAGGTTGCTGCTCAGCTGGGATATGTGCCCAATACATTAGCAAAGCGTTTGCAGAAGCAGAGCACCGATACGATTGGCATCGTCGTTCATCCGGCATCCAGAGGATATCCTGAGCCCTTTTTCAGTGAGTTTTTAGCAGGTATCGGGGAGAAAGCTACTCACTATGGGTATGACCTTTTGGTGACCTACGCACAGGAAGAGCATCAGATGGACACCTATCGACAGCTAGTCGAGGGGAGACGGGTTGATGGCTTTATTCTATATCGAACCCTGCGTGATGACCCACGAGCCAACTACTTGCACTCATTGAACTTTCCTTTTGCTTCCTTTGGACAGGTGGAGAGTATCGATCGCTACTCTTATATTGATGAAGATGGCGAATATGCAATGCAACTCATCGTTAACCATCTCGTTGCGATGGGGCATACCCGAATAGGCTGTATCTGCCCCTCCCTAGAGATAATGCACGCCTATATCCGCTATAATGGATTGGTGAAGAGTCTTGCAGCTCATGGCTTAGAACTCGAAGCGGCCCTTGTTCGCGAGGGGTACTTCGACCAAAAGGATGGATATGAACAGGCATTGGTGTTGCTTAATCAACCGACCCCTCCCACGGCAATCGTAGGCTTCAATGATATGATAGCCTTTGGAGCAATTAATGCAGCGAAAACTCTCGGTTTACATGTCGGTAAAGAATTCGCCGTTACGGGGTTCGATAACAGCATGATGGCAGCCTACTATCGACCACCATTGACAACCATTAGCCAGCCGATTTTTAAGATTGGAGGAAAGCTGTTGGAGATGTTAATCCAAAGTCTCAAAGACAAGGAGCACGAACCAAGTCAGCTCTTACTGCGTCCTCAGCTCATTATTCGTGAGTCCACACAGTCATTGTAAGTGTCACCACGACGCCCTCCCTTTGCTGTTGCCTCTTCTTTTACCTCCCAGTTGAAGAAGATGGTAGATGGTATACGGATCAATCTTGAGGATTTCAGGTTCTTCATCAAACGAGGTTACATCGATATGAGAAGCTCTCCACGCCTCGCACTCATTGTACAGAATGAGAAGGAGTTACTGCCATTTGAAAAATCAACGTTGTTGTATCTCTGGCAAAAATCGAAGAATACTGCAGGTAATAGTATGGAGTGCTGGCTAATATTGGCGAATTATTGACCACGTGTTCGGTGGAGAATTTACATCGCCAGTTGGTGAGATAGCTCTCGACTTGACAGAAATGGCCACAGTCTTTTGCAGTACCCTCAGTGGTGATTAGCTCGTATGCGTTCTTGACGTGGAATTCTTCCTCTGCGTTCGTGTCACGCTTTCTGTTCATCGATTCCAGAAATATCACTCTCTCCCGTGTAAAAAGAAAGACCGTGGGAGTAAGTGAAATTCATTGAGTGCTTATGGTAGTCCTAGCTCATCGGCATCCTAATTGTCAGGTGAGAAGATTTCTCTCTCCGTGTAGCGGTCGACTGTGGGGACGGTACGAGTAGAAGGGGGCACGACAAGGCATGCTGGTCGAAAGCATCAGCGTTCCTTGTCAGAGGGGCCGACCAATGCGCGTGCCAGCTGTGCCAAGCGCCCGATTTCCTCGATGGCGATCGCCTCCTCAACACTGTGGGCTCCGGTGTAGCCGGCACCGAGCAGGACGGCATCGATGCCGTTTGCCCTGAAGATGTTGACATCGCTGCCTCCTTGGCTGACCGCTTCGGTGTACGGGATGGAGGCGGAGCGGCATGCCGCCTTGAAACGCTCTCGCGCAGCGGATGAGGTGATGCGGTACCCCGGATAGGCACGGTCGTGCGCCAAGTCGAATCTTCCACCGGTTTCGATGCATGCATCGCGACAACAGCCCAGTACATGATCCAGCTGCTCTTCGATCCGCTGCTCATCAAGGCTGCGGATCTCCATCTCTGCCTCCACCAGGTCACAGACCACATTGGTCGAGGACCCGCCGTGGATCGAGCCGATGTTCGCTGTGGTCACCGCATCGATGCGTAAGAGCTGCATCGCCGCGATCGCCTTGCACGCCGTGGAGATGGCGCTGATGCCCCGCTCCGGGGAGATGCCGGCGTGAGCGGCCGTGCCGTGGAAGAGCAAGTGCAGGGACTCCTTCGCTGTCGCTTGCATGACGAGTGTCCCGACTGCCTTGGAGCTGTCGAAGGCAAAGAGTGAGGTGAGGTGGGCTTTGATGTTCTCTCCGAGGCGTTTGGCACCCTTCAAGCCCACCTCCTCTTGGACGGTGAAGAGGAGACCGAACGGGCCGAGCTCCTTGCGATAGTGGATGAGGACGAGGGAGAGGGCTACTGCGATCTTGTTGTCCGCCCCGAGGGCCGTGGTGCCATCGCTTCGGATATACTCTCCGTCAACGACGGGTTTCACCCCCACTGCATTGGAAACCGTATCGAGATGGGCGGCGAAGGTGAGGGGAGGCCGCTCGGTACAGTTCACCGGGACAAAGAGGTTGCCCATCTCGTCGAGGGTGTAGGGTAAACTTTCTTTGTCGCAGAGTTCTCTGATGAGGGCGCGAAGCTCCTCCTCCTGCCCACTGGGGCTGTCGATCGCCACCAAGGCAAGAAAGCGTTCGATGAGGGCGTGTTTCATCTGGAGTCTCCTTTCAAAACGCGATGTGCAGGATTTCTTCGACCTGGGGGGATGCGAGGGGGTGCAAGGATCCGATCGGATAGGGCCCGGGGCAGGCGAGAGACGCGATGTCCCTCAGCTGTGTTCGTTCGATGCCGACCTCACTCAGACGAGTGGGGAGGCCAAGATTGCGGTACCAAGAGGAGAGCGCCCCGACCACAGCCTCGAGTTCCGTGTCGGGCGATGAGGATGGAATCCTCCAGACTCGCTGAG
>LVBF01000174.1 GCA_001604325.1 Spirochaetales bacterium Spiro_04 | reverse complement strand
CCTTCACCTTCCTAGTGAAGGCCTCCTACCCGACCAAGAACAGCTCGTTCTCCCTCCCGATCATCAACGTAGGGGCGAAGGTTGACCTGAACAAGAGGTTCTGAAGATGAGGATCCAGCGTCTCGACCCCCTCGTCGCCCAACGCATCGCCGCTGGCGAGGTCATTGAACGACCCGCCTCGGTGGTGCGTGAGCTGGTGGACAACGCCCTCGACGCAGGCTCATCCGAGATCATCGTAAGCCTCGAGGAGGGGGGACTGAGGGAGATCCAGGTCATCGACAATGGGACGGGCATCCAGAGCGACGATTTGCCGCTCCTCTGCGAGAGCCACGCCACCAGCAAGGTGCGGGAGCTCGATGACCTCTACCACATCACCAGCATGGGCTTTCGCGGTGAGGCGCTCTACTCCATCGCCGCGGTGAGCCGCATCACCATCCAAAGCTCCTATCGAGGAGAGCGGGCCCACCAGATCACCGTCGACAACGGGGTGAGGGGCGAGGTTGAGGCTGGCGGACCACCGCTGGGGACCATCGTCACGGTGGAGAACCTCTTTGCCGAACTGCCGGCTCGTCGCCAATTCCTCAAGCGTCCCGCCACCGAGGCCACCATGGCCCGCCAGCTCCTCATCCAAAAGGCCCTCGCCTTCCCCTCCATCTCCTTCCGCTTCATCCAGGACGGGAAGTTGCGTCTCCACCTCGAGCCTAATTGTGCCCGGGGACGTGTCATCGATGTCCTCGCCCTCAACCAACCGATCGTCGAAGGCGAGATGGTCGAGCTCAGCGACACCAAC
This sequence comes from Spirochaetales bacterium Spiro_04, assembly GCA_001604325.1. Lineage (GTDB taxonomy): Bacteria > Spirochaetota > Spirochaetia > Sphaerochaetales > Sphaerochaetaceae > Sphaerochaeta. Next base: position 2,262 of record LVBF01000174.1, on the reverse strand, counting down.
GACCGCTTCTCCCTCTATGCCGTCGCTTCAAAGCCATCGCTCTTCCGCAGCGACCGCTCCCACATCAAGATCTATGTCAACGGACGACCGGTGGACGAGTACTCGCTCGTCCAGGCGGTCACCTACGGGTATGGGGAGCAGCTGCCAGGCGGCTCTTTCCCCTACTGCTACCTCTTCATCACCGTCGACCCCACCTTGGTCGATTTCAACATCCACCCCACCAAGCGTGAGGTGAAGCTGCGCAACAAAGCCGAGATCCATCACCAGGTGGTAGAGATGATCAAGGGCCAGGTCAAGCGCGCCATCCCCCGTCTTGTCCCCCAGCCCTCCCCGTACCAGGAGGGAGAGCTCTTCACCCCGGCGGCCGCCTCGCATGTCAGGAGCAAGGCCCCCGCCTACACACCAGAGCGGCAGAGCAGCCAGCCCATCGATCCCCAGTGGTTTGAAAAGGCGCGCGAAATCCTCGGCGAGAACAAAGGCACCAGCGTGAGGACCTACGATGAGATGGCGTGGATGCAGCAGGAGACAGGGGAAGAGATCAAATATCTCGGCCAGGCCTTCAACCTCTTCCTCATCGCAGAGAAGGGCGACGAACTCTACCTCGTCGACCAACACGCAGCCCACGAGCGCCTGATCTTCGACCAAGTGAGAACCAAGGCGATCTCACAGAACCTGCTCGTCCCCCTCACCTTCGAGGTGGAGCGGGATGTCTGTGACTATCTGAAGGTCAACATCGATGTCTACCTGAACCTCGGCATAAAAATTGAGGAGAAGGAGGATCTGCTCTGGCAGCTCGTCGCCATACCGGCGCTCTACAAGAGTGTCGAGGAGGAGGTGGTCTCCTTCATCAAGGAGAACACCGGTGATGTGGCAGAGGTCGAGAAGGGGCTCTGGGCCATCGTCGCCTGTCACAGCGCCATCCGTCAGGGCGACACCATCGAAGGCCACCTCGCCATGGATCTGCTACAAAAGGTCTTCGCCCTCGACGAGCCGGTCTGCCCCCATGGGCGCACCTTCGTCGTACGCTTGACGAAGGGGGAGCTCATCAAGGCCGTTGGACGGTGAATCGTTCTTGGAGGAGACGGCCATCATCGAGCATGATGGACAGCTGATACTCCCCTTCGCTCAATGGCACCCCCCTGCCCATGGAGAGCGGACCGATCGTATAGACGCCACTCTTTGCCGGTGCCGCACTGACGACCCAGCGGCTGCGCCGATCGCTCGCCTCCACCGTTGCCTGGATCGCCTCCTCTTTCAACGAGAGGGAGAAGGTCACCGTCAGCATCTCCGCCTCCCCATCGCTATCCATCTCGGTGGCACTTCTCAGGTTGAGCAGGAGCGCCTCCTCCCTGCTGCAGGAGATGGAGAGGAGCGTGAGGATGATGAGCACGACTGCGAGGCTACGCCTGTGTTGCGAGGAACGAGCGGACCGGATTGGCATAGGCATTGAGTGCGAAGGTACGCACCTCCTTCTTCAGACCCTTGAACCGATTGAGGAATGCCTCACCATCGAAGTCGGCGTACAACGCGGCATACGCATCCGATCCATTGAGATGGTCATAGGCGAAGTAGTTGGTCGGCCAGAGCTTGTAGAGGGTGTGGATCTGATGATCGATCTCTTGGGCGACCTCCTCACTGGAGGAGAACGATCCATGGATCGGCGTTCCAAAGGCGATGTGCACCCGCCCCTTGTACCCCTTCAGGCCACGGGAGATGGAGATCAGATCCTCATATTGTCGTTTCTCCTTCCTCCCGAGGGAGGAGGCAAGGACCTCTTCCTTCGACTTGAGCACATCGACGGGATCGTACTCGTAGCTCACCGCCACCGGAACGATCCTCCCCCGGTTGACCACCTCGTTGAAGTCGACGCCCTTCTTGCGTTGGGAGAGGTAGAGCATCTTGATGATGGCGGGGTTGGTGACGTCCAGCCCATCCTTGGACCGTCCACTCTTCTGGGCGATCCAGACCGACTTGTTGTGCTCACTGATCAACTCGAAGAGGTAGGAGGAGAGGCGCAACGACTCGAGGTACTTCTCCCGCATCGGGAGGCTCCGTTTGACGGTGACCCCCCCGTTGAGCTTGAAGAGATCGGTGGCGAACTCGGTTTTCAACAAGTTGTCGCCGATGGCCATCTCACAGAGCATCTGCCCGCCCCCATCCAGCGCCAGGTCGATGAGGGCGCAGTCCAAGACGATGTCACGGTGGTTGCTCATGTACAGATATGCCGTCGAGCTATCGAGATTCTCGATGCCGCTGTAGGAG
>LVBF01000019.1 GCA_001604325.1 Spirochaetales bacterium Spiro_04 | reverse complement strand
ACCACACCCTTGATACCGCTCATGGCGCGCGCGGTCGCCTTGACCTGCGCATCAGCCAAGTCCCGCCGCTGGGAGGCCAGGTAGGGGGAGTCGAAATCCACGAAGAGGATCGCGTTGGAGAGTGTCACCCCCCGTAGCTGTGTCTTGGCATCGATGGAACTGATCGCTCCCTCCTCGAGCGCCTCGCGCGGGGCTCCCGCCAACAGCGCCTCGAAAGTGTCGTGGTAGGCACTCCCCCCCAGGCGGTCTCCTTGATAGGCATAGAGGGCGGTCTTGCCGTTGGGAAGGATGAAGGCGCAGCGTACCAGGCGGGTGGCGGCGCTGCTTGCCTGTCCGGAGCGCTCGGCCGAGAGGAGGGAGAGCACCCCGCTCTCCTGGAAGGCGGCCTTGACCTTTGGATAGCCCACCAGGGCGATCACCGAGGTGAAGATGAGCCAGATGAGGAGGATGAGGATTGGTCGCGTGCGCTTTGGATTATCGCTGTCCATCGCCGCCATCGTAGCAGAACATCGCCCCCTCTTCCAGCTTTACACCGCACCGTAAACTCCGTATAGTACATTACATATGAGGATCTTCAAGGGAATAGCTGCCTCCGAGGGCATGGTCAAGGGAAAGGCGCTGGTGTTCAGGCGTGCCTCGATGGCAGCCGAACGAAGGCACATCCTTGCCGATGGTGTCTCTCGTGAGCTCAAGACGCTCGAGAAGGCGTTGGATGAGGCTCGACACACCATCGAGGCTCATGACCAAAGCCAGCTCCCCGACGAGTCACAGCAGATCCTTGAGGCACACCTGCTGATGCTCTCCGATCCGGAGTATCGCAGAGCGATCGAGGCGTACATCCGCACCAATCTCGTCTCCGCCCAATGGGCCATCGAGGAGGTGAGCGAACAGTACGCCTCCCTGCTCGCCGAGAGCGGTGATGCACTGCTCCAAGAGCGTGCCGACGATATCCGGGACATCTCACTCTACCTCCTCGAAGCGGCCAAGGGGCGCAAGCGGAGCGTCGACTTCGTCATTGATGATGATGTGGTCTTGGTGGCTGACTCCCTCATGCCCAGCGATCTCTTCGCCTTGGATAAGAGCCGGATCCTGGCCCTGGTCCTCGATGGAGGGGCGCGGGCAAGCCATGTGGCGATCCTCGTCAGGGCCTTCAACATCCCGGCCGTCATCGCCACGGGACGCGCGTCGCGCTCTGTCAATGACGGTGATGAGGTGATCGTGGACGGTATCTGGGGGGAGGTCTACGTCAGGGCCGACCTCAGCGCCGCCCAGATGCTCGATGAACGGTACGCCCGGTGGCAGGAGCATGAATCTGAGCTTAGGGAGATGATCGACCTCCCCACCGAGATGGTCGACGGCCACCGCGTGGAGCTCCTCGCCAACATCCAGGGGTTGGTGGAGATGGAGGGGGTGTGCGCAAGCGGGGCGAGCGGCATCGGGCTCTTTCGCAGCGAGTTTCTCTTCATGGAGCGGGCGACGCTCCCCACCGAGGAGGAGCAGTACCAGGCGTACAAAGCGGTATTGGAGAAGATGGCACCCAAGGCGGTGACCATCAGGACACTGGACATCGGCGGGGACAAGGTCGTCAAGGATCTCGGCATCGACGAGAAGAACCCGGTCCTCGGATGGCGGGCGGTGCGCTTCTGTCTCTCAAGAAAGGATATCTTCACCACCCAGCTCAGGGCCCTGCTGCGTGCAAGCGTGCATGGGAAATTGAAGATCATGTTCCCCATGATCAGCGGCGTGGAGGAGCTCAACGCCGCCCTTCACCTGCTTGAACATGTGAAGGAGGAGTGCCGGATCGAGGGAATCGCCTTTGATGAGAAGCTTGAGGTCGGCACGATGATCGAGGTCCCCTCGGCGGCCCTCTGCGCCGATATCTTGGCCAAGCGGGTCGACTTCTTCTCCATCGGGACCAATGACCTGATCCAATACACCATCGCGGTGGACCGGGGCAACGAGAAGATTGCCTATCTTTATCAACCATTTCACCCAGCCGTGCTCCGATCGATCAAGATGATCGTCGACATGGCCCACAAAGAGGGGATCGAAGTCTCCCTCTGTGGTGAGATGGGAAGTGATCCCCTCTGCTCCGTGCTGTTGGCCGGATTGGGGGTGGATGCGTTGAGCATGGGAGTGCAGAGCCTCTTGCAGGTGCGCCAAATCCTTCGCTCAGTCTCCTCTGTGGAGGCCAAGGAGCTGGCCGACCAGGCGCTCTCCATGGACTCGTACCAGACGATCAATACGTATATACGGGAGTGGATGCATGACCGATTCGATCATCTCACCACCATTTGAAACAGAACAGAAGATTCCGGTGATCAGCATCATCGGAAGACCGAACGTAGGAAAATCGACCCTCTTCAACCGCCTCGTCGGCAAGCGGCGGGCTATCACGGACCCGACGCCGGGGGTGACGCGGGACGCCATCAGCGAGCGCTGGTACCTTGAGGGGCATCCGGTGACGTTGATCGACAGCGGCGGCATCAAGTATGAGCGGGAGGGGCTGGACGACCTCGTCACCGAGCGCAGCATGAGCCTCCTGGAGAAGAGCGACGCCATCATCTTTTTGATGGAAGCGGGCGAAATCAGCAGCGAGGACGAGGAGCTGCTCTCCCACCTGCGCCCATACGCCGAGAAGCTGGTGCTCGTCGTCAACAAGATCGACGACCCCAAGCACCAGGATCTGGTGTGGGAGTTCTTCGCCTACGGCTACCAGCGGGTGCTCGGGATCTCGGCGGCCCATGGCCATGGCATCGGCGAGCTGGAGGAGATTCTCCTTGAGCTCTTGGGCCTCACGCCCCGCGAGCAGGCGGAGGAGGCTGAGCCGGCGATCCGGCTCTCCATCATGGGCAAGCCCAATACCGGAAAGTCCACCCTCGCCAACCTCCTGGTCGGCGACGAGATCTCCATCGTCAGCGACATCGCCGGGACGACCCGGGACGTGGTGTCGGCGTCCTTCGTCTACAAGGGCACCGAGTTCAAGGTCCTCGATACCGCGGGCATCCGGCGCAAGAGCAAGGTCGATGAGGACGTCGAGTACTACTCGGTCAACCGGGCGATCAAGACGATCGACGAGAGCGATGTGGTGCTCTTGGTCGTCGATGCCGTGGAGGGGCTCTCCGAACAGGACAAGAAGATCGCCGCCCTCATCGTCCGTCGCGGCAAGGGGATCATCCTGGTCCTCAACAAGAGCGACCTGCTCTCCGGCGTAGCCAATGAGCAGACGGCGATCAAGGATCGGGTGCGCTTCCTCTTCCCCATCCTCTCCTTCGCCCCGATCACCTTCATCAGTGCACTCAAGGGCATCGACATCGGCAAGATGCTCGATACCGTCTGGTCGGTGTGGAGGCAGCTCAACCGACGGGTGGAGACCGCCCGCCTCAATGAGGCCATCGCCCAATGGGGTGAGACCACCCAGCCGCCTCGGGACAAGAGCGGGTACTTCAAGGTCTACTACGGGACCCAGACCTCATCCAATCCGGTGCGTTTCCTCTTCTTCGTCAACCGGATCAAGGGCTTCCCCCAGAGCTATGTGCAATACCTGAAGAACTGCATCAGACGCGACCTCGGCTTCGATTCGATCCCCATTGAGATCGACCTCAGGGAGCGGAAGCGCAACCCATCGCTCCATGAGCGGGGGGTGAAGCGGCCGATCGAAGAGGAGGTGAAGAAGCCCGTCAAGCAACCGGTCGGGGGGGGAAGGGCGGTGGCCAAGCCGAAGGCCCGCAAGCCCGGAAACCTCGCCTCCTTGGATAAGAGACGCAAGCGCCAAGACCAGGAGCAACAGCGGCGGGGAAGGCGCGCCCCGGCAAAGAAGCGAGGATAGGATGGCGTTTCTGAAAGATAGAGGAGTGCGCTGTCTGGCGCTGGACGTCGACGGGACTCTCTACCCCAGGTGGATGCTCAATGCCCGGATGGTCCGCTCCTTCTTTCCATCTGGCCGCCTCGCCCTCTCCTTCAACCGGGTGCGGTCGCACTATCGCAGCCTTCAGGAGGAAGAGGAGACCATCCCGCCCACCCGCGAAGGCTTGCTCATGCGCCAAGCTGCGCTGGTAGCCGGACGAATGGGGAGATTGGATGCCCACGAGGTGCAGCGGGCCATAGACCGACAGTTTTATGAAGCATGGGAGCGCTCCTTTCTCACCATCAAACCGTTTGACGGCCTGCGCGAGACGCTGGTTCAGGTCAAGGACCAAGGGCTCACCATCGCGGTCCTCAGCGACTTCCCCATCGCGCGGAAGCTGGAGACGCTCGCCATCGCCGACCTGGTGGACCATGCATACTGCAGCGAGGAGAGCGGCTACCTGAAGCCGAGCCCTCATGCGTTCTCCCTCCTGCTCGACGGCCTTGGCTACAGGGCGGATGAGTTTCTGTATGTGGGCGATTCGTATACAAAGGATTGCATCGGGGCACAGGACGTGGGGATGTACACCGCACTCTTGACCGGAAGGACGTCGAGGAGCTATCCGGGCGTAGATCTGGTCATCGACTCTTGGACGGAGCTCGCTGCTCTGATACTGTAAGACATAGGGGGTGGGCCATGGGACTTGAACTCTTGTTGCCGGTGGTATTCTTCTTGATCACGCTGATCATCATCTATCTGCTCAGGGTGGAAGATCGACGCGACCGACGCCTCGATCTGATCAAGAAGCGGATGAGCGACTTCTCGGCGGAGGTCGAGCGGGTCATCCAGAACTTTCGGGATACCGCCCAAATCACTGAGGAACGGATCACCAAGCGTGTGGAATCCTCCAAGGCACTGACCGCCAGGCTCGATGAGCAACTCGCCGACCTGCAGAATCGCAGTGATGACCTGTTGAAGCTCCAAGAGGTGTTGAACACCTACCGCGACTCCATCAGCCGCCTCGGTGCGACGACCGCCACGGTCGAGAGCCGTATCGGTCAGGTGAGAAGGGAAGTGGAGCGCCTTGAGGCGGTCAACACAAAGATCAAAGAGTTCGACAATCGCCTCGAAGAGCGCACGAGCCTGTTCGAACGCTTGATGGAAGAGGAGGATGACCGCTGGGAGGATTTCTCGAAGAAACTGGAACAGCGGTATGCACAGTATCAGAAGGAGAACGAAGTGCTGATGACTCAGCACGAGGCGTACATCGAAACCGGCAAGGCGAATTTCTCTGAGTTGGAGCAGCGTTTTGAAGAACAAACAGCTGAACACAGCAAATCGATCGATGCGGTAAAGGGCCAATTCAATCTGTTGCTGGAGCAGAGCCGAGAGACATTTGACTCCCTCTATACACAGACGGATGAAGCCTGCCAAGATCGCCTCCATACGTTCAGTGGGGAGTGCGACACAGAACTGCAGACGATGGTCCAGACGGCCTCCGATCGCATCGATGAGGCCTTCCAAACGATGGTTCGGGTCATCATCAGCTTCATCCAAGAGCTTGAAGACCGAGCGAGCCAGAGCGAGGAGCTCAATGAAGTGCTCGTACGCCAACAGAAAGCAAACCTCGCCGAGTACAGCGAGGAGATCCAGCTCTTGCAGGAGCTGAGCACCCAAAGCGAATCAGCGGTCCGCCGCGATGAGCTGAGAAGAAGGGAGTTGCTGGAGGTACGCACCCATCTTCGTGAGGAGACGGTTGCCCTGCGGTCTGAGCTCGACCAGATGATCCGCGAGAAGCAGACGTTGCTCAACGCCAACGCCCAGGCCAAACAGGAGCAGGAGCACCTCCAAAGCGCCCTTG
>LVBF01000173.1 GCA_001604325.1 Spirochaetales bacterium Spiro_04 | reverse complement strand
CATCATATGCTACGCCTTCTTCGTCAGCGGCCTGATGAACACCCTCGTAGGGACGCTGCTGCCGTTCATGAAGGCGGAATACGAGATGAGCTATCTGCTCAGCGGCGCGGTCATCTCGGCGCTCCAGATCGGGAACTTCTCCGCCCTCATGATCGCGGGCTTCCTCCCGTACCTCATCGGGCGCAAGAAGAGCACCATCACGCTGGCCACCGGCATCGTCATCGGCTTCATCTTGATGACCCTCTCCGGGAATCCGGTCGTGCTCCTCGTCGCCTTCGCCGCCATCGGTGTCGGGCGAGGGGTCTACGGCAACATCTCCAACGTGGTGATGAGTGAAATCGCCGAGAACAAGGCGGCGAGCCTGAACGTGCTCCACGCCGTATTCGCCGTAGGAGCGCTTATCGCGCCGTTCATGACCGTCATCACCGTCGTGGTCCTCAAGATGGATTGGAGGGCCTGTGCGTGGGCCCTGGTGGCCTTTGAGCTCGTCGCCCTCATCCTCCTCGGTCGCTCCTCGCTCTCCAACACCCCCGGCGAGCAATCCAAGGGTGGCAAGCGGGAGTTCCTGAAAAACGGGGACTTCTGGCTCAACACCGCCATCCTCTTCTTCTACCTCTGCTGTGAAGGCGCCATCACCGGGTGGTTGGTCACCTACTTCACCGAACTGGGCCACATCCCGCCGGCCCTCGCCCAGATGACCAGCAGCGCGCTGTGGGTCTTCATCCTCGTCGGACGGCTGCTCTGCGCCTCCCTCTCGACCAAGATGGACCGCACCATCCTCCTGCTCATCCTCGGCTCCCTGCAGCTGCTCTTCTTCATCATGATGATCAGCGTCCACTCGATCGCCCTGATCTTCCTCTCGATCTGTGGCCTGGGCCTCTCGATGAGCGGGATCTACCCCACGGTCCTCTCCACCGTCGATCCCGCCATCACGGAGAGTACGTCCGGCATGGGGGCGATCATCGCGATCGCCACCGTCGGGGGCATCACGATGCCGGCCGTGGTCGGCTCCGTCGCCCAGAAGGGAGGGATGGCCGCCGGTTTGGGGACCATCGCCATCGCCGTCGGCGCCATGTTCATCAGTCTCATCGTCAAATTCATCATCGCCAAAAGGAAACAAAGGACAGTTTCATGATCCAATACAATCAAGGCATTCGAAACATCGCCATCATCGCCCACGTCGACCATGGCAAGACGACGCTCGTCGACGCGATGCTGCGCGAGAGCGGCACGGTCAGCCAGGCCTCCGGCCGCGTCATGGACAGCGGGGCGCAGGAGAAGGAGCGGGGCATCACCATCAACGCGAAGAACTGCGCCATCGCCTACAAGGGGGTGCGGATCAACATCATCGATACCCCCGGTCACAGCGACTTCTCCGGCGAGGTCGAACGGGGCCTCTCCATGGTGGACGGGGTCATCCTCCTCGTCGATGCCGCCGAGGGGCCGTTGCCGCAGACGCGGTTCGTGCTCACCAAGGCCTTCGAACAGCACCTGCAGCCGATCGTCGTCATCAACAAGGTCGATCGCCAGGACGAGCAGAGCAGCGTCGTGCTGCAGGACGTCTACGATCTCTTGCTCGAGCTCAGCGGGGATGAGCGGATGCTCGAGGTGCCGGTCTTCTATGCCATCGGCAAGGAGGGGCGCTGCGGCCTTGCCCCTGATGACCTGAAGGACAACCTCCGCCTCCTCCTCGACGCCATCATCGAGACGATCCCCGCTCCCCACTACGATGACGCGCTGCCGTTCCAGATGCTGGTCAGCGACCTCTCCTATAGCGAATACCTCGGCCGCCTCGCCGTGGGGCGGGTGGTCAACGGCTCGGCCTCGGTCCACGACAGCCTCATCTGCATCCAGGAGGGCGGGCATGAGGTACCGCTCAGGGTCACCAGGCTGCAGACCTACGACGGGCCGCGCTTCGTCGAGGCCCAGCACGTCCAAAGCGGCGAGATCGTCGTCCTCAGCGGCGTGGAGGAGGTGTCCATCGGCGATACCATCTGCACGGTGGGAAATCCCAAACCGCTGGAGCGCATCAAGATCGAAGAACCGACGGTGGCGATGCAGTTCTCCAAGAACATCAGCCCGCTCGCCGGCAGGGAGGGAACGCAGCTGACCAGCGCCAAGATCGGCCAACGACTTGAACGGGAGGCGCTGCGCAACGTCTCCATCAGGGTGGAGAAGAACAAGGACGACTCGTACACCGTCAAGGGGCGCGGGGAGTTCCAGATGGCCATCATCATCGAGGAGATGCGCCGCGAAGGCTTCGAGCTCTGTGTCGGTCGCCCGCAGATCATCATGGCCCACGACGATGAGGGGAACATGACCGAGCCGATCGAGATCCTCGCGGTCGATGTACCCGAAGAGTACAGCGGCAGCGTGATGGAGCAACTGGCACGCCGGAAGGCGGTGATGCGGGACATCACCTATACCGAGAGCGGACGGATGAAGATGCAGTTCGAGATCCCCTCGCGTGGGCTCATCGGCTATCGTGATGAGTTCCTCACCGAGAGCCGCGGCTTGGGGGTGATGAACAGCTACCTCAAGGGGTATGAGGTGTACCGGGGCGACCTCGAGGGGCGCCAAAGCGGCTCACTCATCAGCGACCGGGGCGGCAACGCGGTCGCCTATGCGCTCTGGCAGCTCGAGGATCGCGGGCGCCTCTTCGTCGTGCCGGGCGATCCGATCTATGAGGGGCAGATCGTCGGCGAGCACAACCGAAGCGAGGACCTCATGCTCAACCCGACGCGGACCAAGAAGCTGACGAACCTGCGGGCCGCGGGCAAGGATGAGGCGGTGAGCCTCACCCCCATCACTCGTCTCGGCCTCGAGCAGGCCATCAGGTTCATCAAGGATGACGAGATGGTCGAGGTGACACCTCACTCCATCCGTCTCTGCAAGCGGATTTTGGATACCGCCCAACGCCACATCTTCGAGAGGCGCGGCGAGATTCCCTCCTACTTGTTCAAGTAGAGGGTCACCGGGGCGTGGTCGCTGCCCATCACATCATCTTCGATGGCGGCGCCGGCGACCCGGCTCTTGAGCGCTTCGCTGACCAACCAGTAGTCGATGCGCCACCCGGTGTTCCGCTCACGGGACTTGAAACGGTACGACCACCACGAATACGCCCCCTCACGCTCCGGATAGAGGAGGCGATAGGTATCGATGAAGCCGGCATCGAGCAAGGCGCTGAACTTGTCGCGCTCCTCGATGGAGTAGCCGGCGTTCCGCTCATTGGTCTTGGGGTTCTTCAGGTCGATGGGTTTGTGAGCGACGTTGAGGTCGCCGCAGATGATGACCGGCTTGGTCTCAGAGAGCGAGGAGACGTAGGAGCGGAACGCATCGTCCCAATCCATCCGCACCGGGAGGCGGGCCAGCTCATCCTGGCTGTTGGGGGTATAGCAGCAGACGACGTAATAGTCGTCGAACTCGGCGCTCACCGTCCGTCCCTCGGTATCGAGTTCGTGTCCGATGCCCTCCTGGACGTCCAGCGGCTCGGCAAGCGAATAGAGGGCCACGCCACTGTACCCCTTGCGCTCGGCGAAGCTGTAGTAGGTGTGGTAGGCTCCGGTATCGAGGTCGACCTGGTCGGCCTGCAACTTGGTCTCCTGCAGGCAGAAGACATCGGCGCCGCTCTGGTGCAGGTACTCCTCGAACCCCTTCTTCAAGATGGCCCTGAGGCCGTTCACATTCCAACTTACCAGCTTCATGGCTCCCCCCTATAACAAGAAAATTCCCAAGCGCTTCGCTTCTTCACGTACGTCGGTGGGCCAGACCGACGCCTGCACCTCCCCGATGTGGGCCTTCTTGAGCAGGTACATGCAGAGCCGGCTCTGCCCGAATCCTCCCCCGATGGAGAGCGGTAGCTCCCCGCCCAGCAGCCGCTGGTGCCAGTAGAGTGAGGCCCGCTCCTCCATGCCCCGGATGGCGAGCTGGCGTATCAGCGTCTCACGGTCGACGCGGATCCCCATCGAGGAGAGCTCCATGGAATCGCCACGCACGCTGTCCCAGACGACGATGTCGCCGTTGAGGCCCGTATAGCCGTTGCCACTGGGGGTCGACCAGTCGTCGTAGTCAGGGGCTCTTCCCCCATGACTCTTGCCATCGGCGAGCGGCGAGCCGATGCCGATGAGGAAGATCGCCCCATACCGCTTGGCCAGGACGCGCTCCCGATCTTCGGGGGCAAGCTGGGGATATTCGCGTTGGGCATCCTCGGTGTGGATGAAGGTGATCTCCTTGGGGAGGAGCGGGCGGCAGACCGGGAACATCTCACTGACGAGAAACTCGGTGCGGATCATCGCCGAATAGATCTTGCGCACCACCGCCTTGAGGAAGTCGAGGTTGCGCTCCGCCTCGGTGATGGTCAGCTCCCAGTCCCACTGGTCGACGTAGATCGAGTGGATGGCATCGAGCACGTCATCCGGGCGGATGGCGTCCATGTCGGTGTAGATGCCGGTGCCGGGGGCGTAGCCGTGGTCGGCGAGCGCCATGCGCTTCCACTTGGCAAGCGACTGCACCACTTCCATCTCCTGGTTGCCCAAATTCCCCACCTCGAAGCGCACCGGGCGCTCGACGCCGTTGAGGTCGTCATTGATGCCCGCCCCAGCTTTGACGAACCGCGGGCTGGTGACCCGGCTCAGGCGCAATCCACCGCTGAGCTCACGCTCGAAGGTGTCCTTGATGAATTTGATGGCTCGTTCAGTCTGTTTCTGTTCCATCAACGGTGTGTAGGATGGGGGGAAGTACTTGGGCATGGCTGACTCCTTATCCGTCTACGATAGCGTATTTGGAGAAAGAGGAAAAGCACTTTCAACAACCTCCGCTTTCCTCTATCATCACGCTATGGACAGAACGATCAGACTCATCGCAAGCGACATGGGGGGCGTATTGGCCCTGCACGCTGACCACGACCTTGAAGGGAGGCTCCTCAAAGATTTTGGAATTGAGGGATATGGCAGCTTCGCCGAGGTGGACCCAGAGCTCACCCAGCTTCTTGTACGACACAGTAAGAACGAAATCGATGAAGCGGAGCTCTGGAAACGCTTCACCGCCATCACGGGGGTGGCGGTACCGCACAGCGGCCAATCGCTCTGGGGCAAGTACTTCTCCCCCGAGCTCGATGAGGCGGTGCTCAGCCTGTATAGAGA
>LVBF01000172.1 GCA_001604325.1 Spirochaetales bacterium Spiro_04 | reverse complement strand
GATGGTCCACCACGACAGCTGATCGAGCATGGCGTCCACCTGTCCTTCGAGCTGGTCAAGATCCTTGACCTGCCGCTCTCCGTTCATGATCGGGTAGAAGTCCTTCCCCATGATGAGCACCGACTGCCTGACCGGCGCCATTTGAAGCTCGACGCAGATATCCCTGAGGTGTTGGACGGCTCTCGCCCCCCCGGCGGAGCCGTAGGAGAAGAATGCGGCGGCCTTGCGGTTCCACTCGGGATAGGCGTAGTCGAGGGCGTTCTTCAACGCCGCGGTGATGCTGTTGTTGTATTCGGCGGTGACGAAGATGAAGCCATCGAGGCTCGCAATCTTCTCCTGCCACGCCCGGGCCACCGCATTGCTCGAAGGCACGTAGGCGTTGGAGGCGATTTCGTCGAAGAACGGCATGGGGTAATCGCGCAGATCGACGATCTCGAAGGCGAGATCCGTCCGCTTCTTCGCAACCGATTCCACATATCGGGCTGCCTGCTCTCCAACCCGCGCCGCTCTGGTACTGCTGATGATGATTCCAATCTTTGGTATATCCATGGTGATTTCCTTTGTGTCGATGTACGATTCTCTTTAAATATAGTGTACAATATAATCGTACAATCGTCAATCAGGGACACTCATGGGAATTGCACAATACCGGGGCATAAAAAAACGGCTGGAAGCAAGCAACTTGCTCCAGCCGTTTTGGGTGTTGGGAACAGATTCCCGTCGTACCCCCGGTGGGGGAGAGACGGTTAATCGGGGATACAGGCGATGCACTCCAGCTCCAACAGCACTCCCTCACCCATATCGGTGACTGCTACGCAGGAGCGTGCAGGCGCCTCAGAGTGGAAGTACTCCCGGTACACTTCGTTGAAGACATCCCGATCCTTCAGGTCGAGGACAAACGCCAGGATCTTGACCGAATTCTCGATCGATGTACCTGCATCCTCGAGCAACTTCTTCAGGCTCTCCATGCACAGGCGAGCTTGGCTCCTGATGTCCGGTGCAAGCTTGCCATGCTCATCCTGGCCGATGATCCCTCTGGTGAAGACCAGGTCTCCAACACGGACGGCCGGGGAGAAGAGAGAGCCCTTCTCGGCGTTGATGATGATTCGTTTGGCCATGTCGCCCTCCCTCTTATACTACTTTGACCTTGATGCAAGCCTTCCGCACAGGAACGCCGACCAGTGCACGCTTCTGCGGCATGTGGACATCCTGAGGGAACACGATGGCGATGTCATCTTTCTGAAGCAGCACGTACTGGCACTCCTTCTCGTAGAATGAGGCATCGGGAGTCGGATCGTACGGAATGGTCTCGTTGCAGCGGGAGATGTGGGAGTATCCAAGATACTCGAATCCCTCGGCCACATAGTGGACGTCGGCGTAGACCTTGTGGGCCTCAAGACCGCAGTTGTCGATGGTCTTGGAGGTGTACTCCTGCACCAGGATGAAGACGTCGTCGCCATCGATGTCGTGGCGTCCGAGCTCCATCTTCCGGATATCATTGGCCTTCAGGAATTCAAACGCCTTCTTGAAGCGCTCGCCGAACACATAGTACATCTCGCAATTGGAAATATGATCAACTATCATAATCCTTCCTCCTACTCCATTGGAATATTAATATTTCAAATACTCGTCCATAGTATAAGGCAGCATGAGAATAGTCAACCTCGGTCGCGATATTCCCCGTTTCCTGCGCCGATGCAGGTAACAACTCCTTGTATCAAAATAAACAAGATTATGAGTTCACAATGGACTGGTATGTACGGCGAAGGCTGAATGCTCTGCGTTCTCTCAGAAGGAGCGCGGCAAGAACCTCTGCGGTGAAGCCATCTGAGGGAAACGAGTGGGGCAGCGAACGCCAGAGCGAAAGCGTTCATGAATCGCCTGACACGGTGTTCCTTCAGCCCTCGGCTATGCTATACTCCCGATTATCATGAAACGAGCGCACGGAATACTCATCCTATTAATTGCGGCGATGATGACATTCAGCCTGCTCTCCTGCTCCTCCTCCCGGGCGATGGAGGAGCGCCGCCTCTCCCATCCACCCACCCCGACAGGATGGCTCGATGAGAGCGGCATCCCCTCATATGACTCCTCCATTCCCATCTTCTACAACACGGGGGTGGAGTGGAACCAACGCTCCCTCCAGCTCATAGAAGAGGCGGAAGAGTACATCGTCATCTCCATCTTTCTCGGCAATCTCATGGATGTCGCCACCGAGGTCTGGGATGCCCTCATCGCCAAGATGCACCAAGGGGTGCGCGTCTACTGCATGATCGACTCCACATCCTACTTCCAGACGCCCCCCCATTCGTCCCGCATCGTCCCGGCGGCCTTCTCCTATCTGCGCGATGCCGGCATCGAGGTGGTGGAGTACAACCCCTTGTCCCTCAACCAGCTCGCCTTCATCCCCACGCTCTTCGACCGTGACCACCGCAAGTACTGGATCATCGACGGCAAGCACATCGCCTTGGGCGGCATAAACATCAACTATGCCTCCCTTGCCTATCCACCGGAGACCGGCAACATCGACTCGATGGTGGAGTTCGACTCACCCGGTGCCATCACACAGATGCTCACCTCCTTCGTCGCCACCTGGAACCAGTACAGCCCGAGCCGGCTCGATGTCTCCTCCTTTGAGGTACCCCCCACCGACGATCTGGCGACCAAGGTGTGGATCCTCGACCATCGATGGCCGTCATCCTCCGAGACGACGACGCTCTTCGATGCCGTCACGCTCGGCTGCCAAGAGGAGCTCTGGATGGTGCAGGGGTACACCTATCTCACCGCTGCGCTGAAGGAGCGCATCGCGAACGCGGTGCGGAGGGGAGTGAAGGTCAACGTCATGCTCTCAGAGAACGCCGGCAAGGCCAACTACCAGAGTGCCGCCTACTATTCGATCCTCGACCTCATCGACGCCGGGGCGACGGTCTATATGTACGATGACCCGAACAAGGCGTTCCTCCATCTCAAACTCATCGTCTGTGACGACAGGTACACCGTCGTGGGCAGCCCCAACTTCAACTTTCGCTCCCAGACCTTGAGTCGGGAGTTGGCCGCAGTCTTCGCCGAGGAGGAGGTCGCCGCCCAGGCGAAAGCCCATATCGATGAGCTGTTGAAACACTGTCGGGTGGTGAGCCGCGAGGAGGCCCTCCAGTGGCGGACGACCAAACACTACCTCTACCACCTCCTGATGCAGGTCTACGGGTGATGCCATGACACAGAATACCAAGCGCCTGGCCGCTTCCCTCCTCGCCATCCTCTGCTGCTCCCTCCTCCTCGCCGCCGCCCCGTGGACCGGCGGCTACCGCATCAGCTTCGACGGCTACGGCGATGGGGCCGTACCGGCGGGCGACGAGCACCTGGGCGCTGAGGTATGGCTCGCCCCCTTCGACCTGCCGGTGGCCAACCCGCTCCTCTCCTTCGGCCTGCTCGTTCCCGTGTATGGCGGCGACCCCGGCATCCTCCTGGAGGGAGCGGTGGAGCTGCGCCTCTTCTCCTGGGTCGACCACCCTCTAGCCACCCTCTTTCGGCGAAAGACCGCCTGGAGGCCGACCATCCAGGCGGGGATCCTCTCCCCGCTCTCCGACTTCTCCTCCTCGTCCATCACGGTGACCGTCCATCCGCTCTCCTTCTTCTTCGGGGAGAAGACGGTGTCGGTCCTCGCCCCCCGACTCCTCTGGGACCTCGAGACGCACCGGTGGGATTGGGGCGTCCGGCTGCTTGAGATCAGCCACTCGCTCTTTTAGGGGAGGTATGATTATGAAGAAACACTTCCTGCTGACGACCATCCTCCTCACCCTCTTTTGTACACGCCTCACCGCCCTTCCCGTCGGCATCTCCCTCTCCACCTGGGGTGCCTCCAAGAATTTTGCAAGCGGGGAGGGGACCCATGCCAGCGTCGGCGCCTTCGTCGCCCTCGCCCCCCGTCTCGAAGTGGAGGCCTCGGCCATCGTCAGCCTCACCCCGACCATCGCCCAGGACCTCATCGGCTCCCTCTCCCTCTCGTTCCCCTTCGCCGCCCCGCTCTACTACACGGGGGGGGAGGGGACGCTCTACTACAATGGCTTCATCGGCCTGGGCTACCTCGGTGGCTGGGACGACCACCATCAGAGGGCGGTGCATGCCCTCTCTCTGCGCGTCATCCCCTTCACCCTCGGGGGCAGCTACTACACCCGCCGCGAACGGGCCCTCGCCTTCAGCGTGCTCTACGACTTCGTAGGACACCAGTGGGCGATGAGCTGGAGCCTGCTCGGCTTCGACATCTACTTGTAGGCGATGCTGCAATTGGATAGACTGAGCGGAACGAGGAGAACCAATGATGAAAGGTGACAACTTTGTATTCGGCGATACCGCCCCACTCACGCCTGCAGGAGAGGGCGTCACGCGCAAAGTCCTTGCGTACAACGATGATCTGATGCTCTGTGAGCTTCACTTCGAGACGGGTGCCGTCGGCTCCCTGCACCGCCACCCCCATCAGCAGATCAGCTATATCATCAGCGGCTCATTCGAGTTCGAGATCAATGGCGTCAAGAAAGTCGTCAAAGCGGGCGACTCGCTCTACAAAGAGCCGAATGTGGAGCATGGCGCCGTCTGCCTCGAGGCGGGGGTCCTGTTGGACTTCTTCACCCCGATGCGGGACGACTTCGTCCAATAGCGTCATCAAGCCAGGGGACGCGTCCCTCCCATCTCATGTATTCGGACACAAAAACAGCCGAGCCATCACGCTCGGCTGTGATCGTATGGCCTCAAAGCGGTCAGGCGTGGTTGGGCGGCAGCTCCTTGACCAACGCCTCCGTGGGGGTGGCGAAGATGCGCGCATCGAGCTCACGCTTTGCGGAGAGGGTCGTCGAGACTTGGACTCCACTCTCATGGTCGGTGACCAGGAGGACCATCTCCCGTTCAGGCAACACCTCGACGCCGATGAGCGGAATCTTGACGATCTGATCAGAGGAACCTCCCCGACCGTGGAGGATCGTCGCTCCGGTGGCCCCAACGCTGCGGGCGAGGGCGACCACCTCATCGGCCAGGCCTCGGGGGATATCGACCAGGATGCAGACCTGCGCTCCGGTGGCGATGGCCGGGTAGCGCTCCTCGGCGAGGCTGGCGACTCGCTCGTGGCGAGCGATCCGCTTCTGCTTATGGGCGAAGTAGGTCCCCAGGATGTTCAGCGAGAGGACCGGTGCCATGGCGACCATCGCGATGACGCCGAAGCCATCCCGCATCACGTCGGCGGTGGGAATCATGCTGGCCGCCCCTTGGGCGAAGGCGAGCACGAATGTGGCCGTCATCGGCCCCGATGCCACCCCTCCGGCATCATAGGCGATGCCGACGAAGACCTGGTCGCTGAAGAATGAGAAGATCACGGCGGCGATGAAGCCGGGGATCAAAAAGTACCAGAGATGGACGGAGGGGAAGACAATGCGGACCATCGACAGGGCGATGGCAATGGCCACTCCGCCGCTGAGCGTGATGCGGATCAGGCGCACCGGGATGTGCCCGGCGGTGACCTCCTCGATCTGTTCACCGAGTACGTGGACCGCCGGCTCCATCAAGACGACGATCATGCCGAGGAAGAAGCCCACCACGATCAAGAGGTAGCGGTCGAAGGCAGCGACCTGCATCCCGATGATCCTACCCATCTCCAAAAAGCCGGTGTTCACTCCGGTGAGGAAGAGGACCAGGCCGGTGAGGGTCAACAAGAGCCCGCCGATGATGGAGAGGATGCGTTTGTGGCCAATCTTGAACTTGAAGGCGTTGAGGAGGAAGAAGAAGATGGAGATGGGCAAGAGCGCGATGAAGGACTCTTTGAGCGTCACCGGCAGCATCCTCATGAGGGGGCCGATGATGCCCCGTTCAATGACGAACGGGTCGGCGGCGCTCTGGATATGCTTCTGTCCCGTGATGATCGACAACAACATGACGGCGAGGATCGGGCCGGCGCTCATCACGCCCACCAAGCCGAAGGCGTTCTCCTCGGCGCGTTTGCCGCCCTTGATGGAGGAGAGGCCGAAGGTGAGCGCCAAGGCGAAGGGGGTGGTCAAAGCGCCGGTGGTCGCCCCCGAGGCGTCGAAGGCGATGGCCAAGAACTCCTCGCTGACGAAGAGGGCCAGGATGAAGATGATGCCGTAGATGATGGCCATGAAGGTGTTGAAGCGCATCCGCTCCTTGAGCAGGCGCAGGACGCCGAAGGCGACGGTGACGCCCACTCCCGCCGACACCACGTAGACGATGGTCATGGCGCTCATCGTATGCCCAGAGGCCGTCTCGATCTGGAGGCCGAGGATCAAGAGGTCCGGTTCGGCGACGGTGATCAAAAAGCCCAGGAGGAAGCCCATGGCCAAGATCTTGATCAGGTGTTTGCTGGTGGCGACCTCACCGGCCATGAGCTCTCCGATGGTATTCATCGAGAGGTCGATGCCCCAGAGGAAGAACGAGAGCCCGATGAGCAGCAGGACCGAGCCGATGACAAAGCGGACAAAGATGTCACTCTCCACCTGGACGATCGTCAGGGTGAGCAGCAGGACCAGGATAACGACCGGAAGCAGCGTCTTGATGACCTCATTGCCTTTTTGTAGGAGAATTTTCATCTGACGCCTCGCTTGCTCTCTTCGACCAAGCCGGTCGTTTCGGTCACTGAGAGGACGAAGAGCATCCCCCCTCCGGTGCGCTGCAGGTCAAGGTCGGCGATGATCCGCCGCTTGACCTCATCCGTAGTCTGTGCTGGGGTGAGGATCAGGATGATCTCCTTCTGCGGCTCGATGGCGAGGTCCGCGTAGTAGTGGGCGGGGATGCCGGCCCCACGGCCGCTGATCACCGTCCCTCCCTTGGCTCCCGCCGATCGGGCGCTCTTGATGCACGCCTCGCTCTGCCCCCGATCGACGATCGTGATGATTAAATTCCAGGCGGCGGGGGTCGCCAATTCGCTCCACCCTCCCTCACTGAAGGGGATGGTGAAGGCGATGCCGCGGTGGCGTTTGTTCAGGGCGAAGGTGGAGGCCACCATCTCATGGAGCTGTGAGGCAAGCTGCTCTTCGGCGCTGATCATCAAGATTTCCTTGGTGCGTTGTCCCAAGTGGCGGGTCGCACGAAACCGTGATCGGGATGTGCCGTGACCGAGGATGATCGTTCCGCTTTGCGCACCGATTTTTTGGGCTTGTTCGAGGATTCTATTCGCCTTTCCGCGCTCTACAATGGTGAAAAAGATGGCATCCGTCATGCGTCTCCTCTCTCATGGGGGTATGGATTCATAGAAGTTTCTCTGTATACGTAATAGTACCACGTGAATGGTCCAAAAGGCGACACCGTTTGGGAAAAAACTTCAAATAGTTACATATTGTGTGCCCGCCAACAATGAACGGCGGAGATCCGCCCCTTGTTGCAATACCGATATATTCATATACTGAAAGATGATGCATACCAACACCGCAAGGAGGGGCGATGTTCACCATCAAGGGATTCTACAATGATGCCGTCGTTTATGCCCACGCCTCTGATGTCGACCAGGGGGCCATCGACCAGATCAAGGAGCTGCTCGCGCGCCCGTTCGTCAAGGACAGCACGATCCGCATCATGAGTGATGTGCACAGCGGGGCGGGCTGCGTCATCGGTACGACGATGACCATCTGCGACAGCGTGGTGCCCAACCTCGTCGGAGTGGACATCGGCTGTGGCCTCGAGGTGGTCCGCCTCGCCGAAGAGGCCATCGACCTCGCCAAGCTCGACGCCTTCATCCACCGCACCATCCCCGCCGGCTTCAAGATCCGCGATCGGGCCCATCCGTACAACGACCTCATCGACCTCACCGAGCTCAACGCCCGCTCATCGCTCGACCTCCCCCGCGCCCGGCTGAGCATCGGCACCTTGGGAGGGGGCAACCACTTCATCGAGATCAACACGGACGAGGATGCCAAATGCTACCTGGTCGTCCACTCCGGCAGCCGCCATATCGGATTGCAGGTGGCCACCCACTACCAGAAGATCGCCTCCAAGGGGACACGAGACCCGCTGGCCGCCCTGGAGGGCGCCCCCTGTGAACAATACCTCTCTGACATGCGCCTCATGCAGCGCTACGCCGACCTCAACCGCAAGGCCATCGCCGATGCAATCATCGAGGCCTTCGCCCTCACTGTGGTCGACCGCTTCTCCACCATCCACAACTACATCGATACCGAAGAGATGATCCTGCGCAAGGGCGCCGTCTCCGCCCAACAAGGGGAGACCCTCATCATCCCGCTCAATATGCGGGACGGCTCGCTCCTCTGCAGAGGCAAAGGGAACAAACAATGGAACTACTCCGCCCCCCACGGAGCAGGGCGCCTCATGAGCCGACGAGAGGCGAGGCGGACGCTCAGCCTCAAACAGTACCGCACCCTGATGCAGGGCGTCCACACGACCAGCGTCAACAAGGCGACCCTGGATG